>JBBQHT010000116.1:0-14133 GCA_038324235.1 Acidimicrobiales bacterium | reverse complement strand
GCCGACGTTGCGCCCGACGTTGCGGGCCCGGTTGGCGAACGTGTTGGCGGGAGGTGGCCGATCGAGCATCGAACGACGGTAATGCGTGACCCGGCGCCACGCAGATCGTGGGAGGCCGACCACACCGGGTTCCGGACGGGCAGCTCGGCGATGCCATGATGACCGCCGTGTCCCCTGCTCCGCCGCTGACGATCCTGCTGCCGCCGTCGGAGGGCAAGGCCGAGGGCGGGACCCTCCCCGGGTGGGACCCCACGAGCGGCCGGTTCGGGGCGGGCCTGGCCCGACCGCGCCGCCAGGTCGCGGCCGCGCTCAAGCGTGCCAAAGGCGGCGACCAGAAGCTGCTCGGCGTCGGCGGCGAGACGCTCGAGCGGGCCCGGGCCGCGAACCGCGTGCTCGTCGGCGCCCCGGTGCTGCCCGCCGGCGAGCGGTTCACCGGGGTGGTGTGGGATCACCTCGACCTCGGGTCGCTCACCCCGTCCGCCCGCCGCCGCGCCGCCGACGCGATCATCGTCGTGTCCGGTGTCGCCGGGCTCGTCGCGATCGACGATCCGCTGCCGGACCACCGCCTCAAGCTGTCCGTCTCCCTTCCGCCCCTGGGCCGCGTGGCCACGTTCTGGAAGCGCCAGCTCAGTGCGGTGCTGAACGACCACCTCGCCGGGCACCTCGTGATCGATCTGCTGCCAGGCGAGCACGCGGCGGCGTGGACCCCAGATCCCTCGCGCTACGACCACCGCCGCGTCGGCCTCATCGACGCCAACGGTCGCGCCGTCGGCCACTTCGCGAAGGCCGCCAAGGGGCTGCTCGCCCGCGACCTGTTGTGCGGGCGCAACCCGGAGCGCACGCTCGCCGCGTGGACCCACCCCGACTTCACCCTCGTCATCACGTGACGCCACGAGGCTCGCCCGGACCGACGCCGGGCGAATCCCCCGAACGTGGGACGAACCGTCGGCGCGCAGCCGACGATCGGTCTCAACTTCGGGGTGGGGGCGCGTAGAGTCCGGGGTCATGGAGCTCGGACCTGCCTCGGCGCCCGCGCGTCGCGCCGGTGCCGCGACCGTCGAGGTGCACGGCGAGCTGATCATCTGCCATCCGGATGCCCGGGGCGTGGTCCGCCTCGATCCGGTCAGTGCGCGGCTGTGGGACACGCTCGGACCGGACGTGCCCCTCGAGGAGCTGGCCCACGACGTCGCCGGGGCCCTCGGCCTCGGCCTCGATGTCGCTCGCGCCGACATCTTGGCGTTCGCCCGGACGTTGGACGACGCCGGGCTCCTCGAGAGCGCGGGCACCGGCCCGGAGCCGCCCGGGCCAGGCGTCGCGACCTTTGGATCAATCGCGCCAGGCTCCTGCGCGGCGCAACGGTTCGGGTTCGGCGACGACGAGGTCGGCCTCGGCGATGATGTCGCCGTGGTGCTGGACCTCGATCCGGGTGCAGTGCGGATCGCGAGCACCTCCGCCCCGGTCATCGCCCACGTGCGCACGCGCTTCGCCGACCACGTGGTGGCGGCCGCAGACCCGCGAGCGTTCGATCCCGGCATCGAGCTCGTCGTCGCCAGCATCGCCGGACCCGACGGCGGCGGCAGCCTGCCCTCGCGCCGAACCCATCGCCTCCTCGACCACGCCGCCGAGGTCTGGTTCGCGACCTTCGAACTCGGCGAGGCGGTCGGCGCGCTCGATCAGTACATCCTCGACCGGGTGGCGATGGCGCAAGGCGGGATCTGGCTGCGCCTCCCCTTGCTCGTGCCGCTCGCCACGACCGATGGGGGCCGACCGCGAAACCGCTTCACCCCGGGCAGCGTGCTCTTGCACCCATCGCTCGGGCGCGGCCTCGACCGACTGCTGCCGCACCTGCGCCGCGCCGGCGTCGGCTCGTTTCCATCCCCGTACACGCCGATCGACCCGGCGACCAAGCAGATCGCTCGCCGCACCGCACCGGGACGGCCCGTCGACCCGCCGCGCGCCCTCGCCCTCGTCGGACCTGCGACGGAGCTGTCGGTGCCCGAGGTCGTGCAGTGGTTCGTCCCCAGCGCCTCGGTTCGTGATCGACCCCACCTCGAGGCGATCGCCGCGCTCGCGACCGATCCCGGCTACGTCGGCATCGCGACCACCGCGAGCCTGCGCGCGACGGCGGCGGCGCTCGTCGCCTGCTTCGGTGACCGTTGACCCGATTGCGGCTGACGGCACCCCGATCGGTACCCTGCTCGCGTTCCTCGCCAGTCGGTGCATCGCCGCGCGCCGCGACGGGACCCCGATGCCCGTTGGCGCGAGTGCGATGCAAGGATGCACGGATGATTCCGACGACGCGCAGGACCACGACGGTGATCGGGAGCGCGCTTCTGGCCCTCACGCTGCTCGCGGTCTCCTGCGGATCTGGTGAGAACGCCGGCCAGCCGGGCGCCACGACGGTCGACGGCAGCGTGGTGAGCGACAACGGCGAGGTCGTGGCCCCGCCCCAGACCACGCCGCCTCCCCCCCGCCACCTCACCCTCGCTGCGTCGGGCGACATCCTCCTGCACGCGTCGCTCATCGCCGAGGCGAAGGTGAGCGCCGGGGGCAAGGGCTACGACTTCAACCCGATGTTCACCGACATCAAGGACCTGATCTCGGCAGCGGACCTGTCGATCTGCCACCAGGAGACGCCGATCTCCAAGGACGACACCAAGCTCACGATCCCGCGCACGCTCAGCTTCAACGCCCCCCACGAGATCGCCGATGCGCTCAAGAACGCCGGCTTCGACGGCTGCGACACCGCCTCGAACCACACCTATGACCGCGGCCTGCAAGGCGTCAACGACACGCTCGACGTGCTCGACGCGGCCGGGCTCAAGCACGCCGGTAGCTCCCGCTCGCAAGAAGACGCCGACAACCCGCCGATCTACGAGGTCAACGGGGTCAAGATCGGCCAGCTCGCCTACAGCTACACGATCCTCAACGAGGGCGGTCCCTCCCAGAACGTGCCGCCCGACGCCCCGTGGCTCAAGTCGATGCTCTGGCCGGCGGTCGGCAAGGACAAGATGATCGACGACGCGAAGCGCATCCGGGCCCGCGGCGCGGAGTTCGTGGTCGTGAGCATCCACTGGGGCGATCAGTACGTCCACCAGCCCAACGCGCAGCAGCGCCAGCTGGCCAAGGACCTGCTCACCTCACCCGACGTCGATCTCATCCTCGGCGACCACGTCCACGTCGTGCAGCCGTGCGAGAAGATCGGCGACAAGTACGTCATGTACGGCATGGGCAACTTCCTGTCGAACCAGTCACCCACCCAGGACCGCACGCTCAAGTCCGAGAACCAGGACGGGTCGATGGAGACCTACACGATCGACGAGGTGACCCCGGGGCAGTTCAAGGTCACCAAGATGACCTACTCGCCGACCTGGGTGATCATCCCCGGCCACAAGATCGTGCGGGCCACCCCGGACAAGTACAAGGACTCGTACACCCGGACCGTGAAGAACATGAACCTGCTCGGCCCCGGCACCTGCGACGCCACGCCCGACTTCTGATCAGGAACCCGCGCGGCTCGTCGGCGAGTCCTGCGGCTCGTCCTCGGCCTTGTTGGATGCCACGCTGCACACGAGCCCACGCCGCAGGCACATCGTCACCTGATCGGTGAGCTCGTGCTCGTCCCACGCGTTCAAGAAGTCGGCATGGGCCGTGATGGTCGCGCCGCTGGCCAGCGTCAGGTCGTGGCCGTCCCCGCTGATCGGGTACCGCACGACGAGCGTGAGCTGGGGCAGTAGCACCGGGTGGGATGACGGGCAGGTCCCCTGCTGGCTGCGGGTGACGTGCGCGCGGTGATCAGCGCTGTCGAGGTTCCGTCCGTCCCAGCAGTCCGGGAACGTGATCCGGACCCGCAGCGGCGCGGCGGCGGGGCACACGGGCGGCGAGCTCTGCACATCCGACGAGGTGCCACAGGCCCAGCCGGCGATCTCCACGGGCTGGGGCTCTTGCGCGACCGGGTCGCCCGACACCATCTTCAACCCGGTCGGGTACGGCGTCAGCGTGGTCTGGTCCACCCCTGGAGCGGGCCGGTAGTACGCGATGGCACCGAGCGGCGTCACCGGTTCGCCGTGATCGATCAGGCTCGGAGCCCAGTACGCCGCGGTGTCGAGACGCTGGGTGCACGAGGTCTCCCCGCCGACGAGCGACGCGGCGGTCGACTCCGAGTCCGTGCCCGTGTTGCCGAAGAAGTCGTGGCGATGCGAAGCCCCGTGGTGGCCGGGATGCACGATCGGATCGTCCGGCCCGGCGTGGCTGAACGCGCACTTCACCACGAACTGCGCGGTGTCGCCCTGGGGCCCCGAGTGCACCGCGGGCACCACGACATCGGTGGTGGTCGACCCCAACGCCGCACCGGCGTCGGCGTCCGCCCCGCCGGTGCGGCACCCCGTGACCAACGCACCCAGCACGCCGGCGGCGATCAACACGATCGCCGCCGGACGGCGGCTAGGGGCGCGGGCGCGAGCGGGACGATGCGGCACGGTCAGGGTCTCACGAGGCAGGTCCGCGGCGGTCACAGCTCGATGTTCGGACCGGCGGGGATCAGGTGCCAGCCGGCTGGGCCGGCACCTTGATGGCGGCGACGTCGATCTTCATCGGCACGTCGGTCGCCGGGCGGGCCGGCGCGCCCGCGGCGTCGGGCATGTTCGGCTGATCACCGGGTTCGGGCTGGGTCTTGTAGTCGCCCTTGCCGGGCCGGGGCGATGCCATCAGCGCCACGAGGTCGAGGGCCCCGACGGTGGGGTCCGCGCCGTTGCCCTTGCCGTCGCAGGGCGACATGGCCTGCAGGTCCGTCGGCGACGTCGTGGTCGCCGTGTTGTCGCTGAAGCAGTTGTTCAGGTTCGGCACCGTCATGTCCCCCAGCACGCCCACGCCCAGGTCGGCCAGGCCGGATTTCCGGACCACGTTGCCGACCACCCGGTTGTTCTTCGGGGGCCAGTAGACCGGGTTCTTCACCGTCTTGGGATCGACCTTCGGCGCCTTCTTCGTGTCGGCGCACGGCTTCTTCATGGCGTCCTCCGGCGGGATGTTGTCGACCGCGTCGGTCTCCGGGTACGGCACCAGGCCGATGCCCGTGCGCTCGTGATCGAACACCAGGTTGCGTTCGATCGTGTTGTCCCGCCCCCCGGCCACGAGGATGCCGTTGCCCATCGCCAACAGCGCGACGTCGATCGCCGGCGTGTCGCCCTGGTTGTTGGAGTACACGGTGTTGCCGACGATCGTGGTCTCCCGCTCCGGGTAGCACAGCTCGTAGCTGCCCGAGTTGGGCACCACCCCGGCGCGGTTGAAGCGGAACGTGTTGTTCACCAGGAGCAGGTTGCCACCCGAGTTCGTGCCGGAGTAGCCGAGGCCGTTGTGCTCGGCGACCGAGTCGGTGATGACCGCGTCGCACGGGTAGCACTCGCCGATGTAGAAGCCCGCGTCGGGCGAGCCGGAGGCGAAGTCGTGATCGAACTGCCCCTTGGTGGAGTCGAACGCGTACACGCCGTAGTTCCCCGTGCGCGAGGTCGTCAGGTACGACCCGCGGTACCCAGTCACCCCGGTCCAGAAGAACCCGTTGCCGGTGAAGTTGCGCGCGGTCATGTTCTCGATCGCCACGCCGTTCGCACCGAGCACGCGCACGCCGTTCTCGCGCGTGAACTCGCCGTCGAGGATCACCTTGTTGCGATCCACGCCGCGGATCGTCAGGTTGTCGGTCTCGACGTTGACACCTTCCTTGTAGACGCCCGCGCTGATCAGGATCAGATCGCCGGACTTGGCGGCGGTGACCGCGGCCTGCACGGTCGGCTGATCCGCCGGGACGCGGATGGTCACCCCTGACGGCCCGGCCACCGCCGGCACGCCAGTGGTGCCCGGGTTCTGCGTGCCCGTGGCCGTCTGGTTGTTGTCGGTCTGCGAGCAGGCCGCCGCCACCATGGTCACCGCGATGACCGCGACGATCAGGCGGGCGGCGTGGCCCGCTCGATCGATCCGGCCGGCGTTGTTCGTCCCCCAGCGCTGCATGTGTGCTCCCCCGTTGTTCATCTGGGCACCACCTGCACGGTGCCGATCATGCCCTTCTCCGCGGTCCCGTGGATCGAGCAGTAGTACTTGTAGGTCCCCGGGCTGGAGACCGTGACCTTGTACTCGTCCTTGGGCTTGAACTGCGCCGTGTCGACGTGGAACGGCGTGTCGCCGACCCCGACGATGTTGTGGTCGTTGCGACCGTCGTTGCTCCACGTGAGCTCGGTGCCCGCGGTGACCGTGATGTCCTCGGTCGTGAACGAGTTGTCCCGCGCCGAGATCGCCACCGCCCCCGACTGCACGGGCGCCAACGTCCCCGACGCCGACGGCTCCGCGGCCGGCGCCGCGGCGGAGCTGCAGGCCGCGAGCGCGGCCGGGCCGATCACGCAGAACAAGGCCAGCGACGCCTGGCGGCGCGCGCGACGAAGGCCCATGAACAGTCCCCCTGCTTCCCCAGTGGAGGGGCCGATCGGCCCCCGGTCGCGCGCATGCTACAACCCCACGCCTTGGAGTCACGTCACCACGCTCGGCCACCCCGGCGCCGGGTCGATCCGGGTCTCGCCCCAATCTGGTAGACACAGCGGCGTGGATGCGCTGTGCACGGTCTTAGGCCCGCTGCGCGTGCACGGATCGATCCCGGGCTCGCCCCAACAGCGCCGCCTCCTCGCCGCCTTGCTCGTGCACCGGGGCACGCCCGTCTCGGCGGACCTGCTCGCCGACATCGTGTGGCACGGCCGCCCACCGCCGTCGGCGACCAACGCCCTGCAGTCCAAGGTGTCACGCCTGCGCGGGGTGCTGCCCGCCGAGGCGGTCCGCCACGTCCCCGCCGGATACCTCCTGACCCTCGACGCGCACGATTGTGATGCGGACCGCTTCTGCGATCTGGTCGACGCGGCCGACGGTCTCGCGCCGGCCGATCGCCTCGCGGTGCTCGACCAGGCGCTGCGGCTGTGGCAGGGCCGCGCCTACGAGGAGTTCGCCGATGAGGACTTCGCCCGCGCCGCGGCGGTGCGCCTCGAACAGCGCCGCCTGCTCGCCCACGAGCAGCGCTTCGAGGCGCTGCTCGCGACGGACCGACCCGACGAGGTGCTCGCCGGCAGCGAGGCGGTGCTGCAGGTCGACCCCTATCGCGAGGCGTTCTGGGCGGCCCGCATCCGCGCCTTCGCGCTCACCGGGCGCCCGGTCGACGCCGTGCGCTGCTACCAGGACGCGCGCGAGCAGTTCATCGAGGACACCGGCATCGAGCCGTCGCCCTTCCTCGCCGACCTCGAGCGCGCGGTGCTCGCCGGCGAGATCACCCGCGAGCGAGCCGAACCCACCGGGCCCCCGGACGCGCCGCCCGGGCCCGGCCCGACAACGCCGCTCGCCGCCATCCCGGCGCCACCGTGGCGCCCGCTCGGGGACGTCGCGCCCCACCCCGTACCGCTCGTGGAGCGCGAGAACGCCCGAGCACACCTGCGCGACGCGCTCGAGCGCGCCCGCTCGGGCCATCCCGCCCTCGTGCTCGTGCAGGCCCCCGCGGGCGGGGGCAAGACCCGTCTGCTCGCCGGCGCCCTCGCCGCGGCGCGCGAGGCCGGCGCCCGCATCCTCACCGGTCGGTGCGTCCCCGATCTGCACACCCCGCTCGGCCCGCTCGGCCAGGTGGTGGCCGCGCTGGGCCTGCGGGCCTCCGCCGCGGGGCCCGCGGGGTCTTCGGCGGTGGACCCGACCGTCGAGCGCGACCCCATGGCGCCGACCGTCGCGCTCGTCGGTGCGTTGCTCGATCGACTGCAGGGCATGCTCACGGTGCTCGTGCTCGAGGACCTCCACTGGGCGGACGCGACCACCATCGCCGCGCTCGACCTGCTCCTCGCCGAGGCCGACACCCGAGCGGCGACGGGGGTGGTGCCGCTGTTGATCGTCGCCACCCACCGCGTGCTCGACCCGTCCCTCGCCGCGCACGCCACCCTCGACCGGCTCGGCCGCACCCCGTCGGCCGAACTGGTGACCCTCCCGCCGTTGAGCGAGGCCGGCGTGGCGACCATCGTGCAGACCAGCCTCGGGCTCCGCCCGACGGGATCGCTGCTGCGCACGATGCTCGATCACTCCGCGGGCAGCCCGCTGCTCGTGTGCACCCTGCTGCGCCACTGGGCGGCCGACGGCACCTTCGTCACCCGCCGCGGCACCGTCGACGTCGCGGCGCGGGCCGAGGCCATGGGTCCGGCCGACATCGACCGCGCCGCGATCGACGTGCTCGGCCGCCTCGACCCCGACGCGATCGACATCCTCGCCGCGGCCGCCGCTTCGAGGTTCCTCGACGCCGTCGTCCCTTCCGCCGCCGCGGCGCTCCTCGGGATCGTGCTGGACCGACCCGCCACCGAGATCATCGATGCGCTCGACCGCGCCGTTGACGGCCAGGCGGTCCAGCGCGGACCCGCGGGGTATCGCATCACCCACCCCCGCGTGCGTGAGGCGTTGATCGGCGGCCTCACCGGACGGCGGGCTGACGAGCTGCACCGCCGGGCCGCAGCCGCCCTGCTCGGCCCGGACCCGCGCGGCAGCGACGGGCCGGCCGGTGACATGTGCCCCGCCTTGGTGGTCTTCCACCTCCTGGCCACGTCCCCGGTGGATCGGGCGACCGTGGCCGAGTGGGCCACCGCCGCCACGGCCGACTGCCTGGCGAGCGGCGCCTGGGGCGACGCCGCCCACCACGCCGCCACCGCGATCGACCACGGCGCGCGGGTGCTACCCGATGGCTCGCCGCTGGCCCTCGTCGCCGGGCTCGCGCACTTCCGCGACCACGATGAGGCCAACGCCCAGGCGCGGTTCGAGCAGGCGGCGACCGACGCCGAGCGCGACGGCGACGACTCGACGCAGGGCCGGGCCCGGCTCATGCTGCACCGCCTCGCCATGGCGATCACCGATCCGAGCCGCGGCCGCATCGCCGCCGACACCGCCCGCGCCCAACTGCTGATCTACGTCGACCAGCGCGAGGCCGATCCCGACCTGGCCGCGCGGGCGGCCGCGCAGCTCGCGGAGGAGGCCGCGGTGAGCGGCGAGCTCACGCGCGCGCAGGACTGGATGGCCCAGGCGCGCGCCATCGCCACCGCCGCCGACCACGAGGTGCTCGTCGCCGAGATCGACTTCGCCGAAGGCCTCGTGGATCTCGGTCGGCTCGACTTCCGCGCGGCCGAGGCGCACTTCACCGCGTGCCGCCAACGAGCGGTGGCCGAAGGCGATCCGTGGGTGGCGTCGTGGGGCGCAGGTCGACTGTCGTTGCTGCGGGTGCTCACCGGTGATCGCCTGCGCGCCCGGCTGGCGATCGAGGATGCGCTCGACCTCCAGGTGCCCCTGCGCCACTGGTCCGAGCTGGCGCTGACTCGCGCCGCCGCGGCGTCGCTCGCGGCCAGCGCCGGCAGTTGGGACAAGGCCGTGGCCCTCGCCGAGGAGTCCGAACGCCTGGCCATCCGGGCGGGGTACCCCTTCGCCCGCCTCATCGCGGTGCCGGTGCTGGCCTACAGCGCCACCGAGCAGGGTGACCCTGCCCGCGCGCGGGAGCTGGTCCCGCGTCTCACCGAGCCGTTCGGACGAGCCCCGTGGCCGTACCTCGCGCTCATCGACAGCCACAGCGGTGAGCTGGATCGGGCCGTCGCCGCGTGCCGCGCCCGGCGCCACCGCCTCGAGGGGGCACCGACGCTCGACCGCCTGCCGGCCATCGTGGCGACGGCGATCATCGCCGCCGCGGCGGCCGACGCGGCGCTGGCCGACGCCGTGGTACCCGCCCTGGACGAGGCCCGGTCCCGCGGTGTCGCCGCGCTGCCCGGCTGGCCCATCCCGTTGGTCACGCTCCTGGCGCGATTGTCCTCTCCCTCCGTGTCGGAGGCGCGAGAAGCAACCTGAAGCAACACGGAGGAGCTAGTCTCCCCCGATGCCCGGGATGCCGTACCACCTCGAAAAGGGTGCCTGGCTGAGCGTGCTCGAGGACTACCTCAACGGTGACCCGAGCCGCACCGCCACGGTGCTCGCCCTGCTCCGCGACCAGGACCTGCCGGTCACCGACACCGGCTTCCTCGAATCACCCGCCCTCGATGGCGATCCCGAGTACCGCACCGCGGACGCGCGCCAGGAGCACCTCCAGCGCGATTGGTTCGGGTGGCCCGCCGACGGCACGGCCTGGCCCACCCGCCCCACCTTCGCCGAGGAGGTCCTGGCGCTGCTCCCCGACGCGGCGCGCCCCGCGCTCGCCGCGACCGCGCCCGGCGTCGATGCGACGGTGCCCGAGATGCGGGCGTGGACCAGTGCGGTCGCCCCCCTGGTCGGGGCCGACTTCGACGGGTGGCCCGCCACCGGCTTCTGGCACCAGTACTTCGGCGATGTCGAGGGCATCGTGCGTGAGACCCTCATCCGGGCGCTCGAGGTGTCCCTCGGGCTCGACCACGGCCAGGAGCTCCCCGCCGATGGTCCGGTGCGGCGCCTGCCGATCGAGCTGTTCTGGAAGTGCCCCCAATCCTGGTTCGAGGGCTGGGTCACGTGGCGCTACGACCGGAGCGAGGGCACCGGGCAAGTGACCGTCTTGTTCACGACACCGGGCTCGGGCAAGCCCATCCTCGAAGCCGCGCTCGAGGGCGAGGGCGCGTTCGAGCCGCGCACCAGCACCACCCCGAAGACGGGCCCGGGGCCGGCGGGGCCGGCGCCGAGCGACCCGACCATCAACGCGGATCAGGCCGCCAAGGGCATGTGGGTCGTCACCCATCGCCAAAACCTGCAGCTGCCGGTTCTGCCGAGTGCGGGCGGCCTGCCGTCGGGACAGTGGCTCGTACCGCCGTTCGGGCCCGCTTACGTCGGGGTCGGGCCCGTCGTGTGCGTGCAGCCCTCCGAGCCCGACGGCGGGGCCGCAGCGCTCGGCCGGATCTACGTCGAACCGCCGACCAGCACAGGAGCAGACGATGCCGACTGACCACCACGCCGCGCGCGACGCCTGCGTCAAGGCCGTGCACCAGGACGTGAGCGCCGGCTTCGCCGACCTGCTGAGCGCCGGCGCGTTCTCGCTCGATGAGCCCCTGGCGGAGATCGGTGCGCTGATCGACGGCGACTGGGCCGTCGTCGCCTGGCGCTTCACCGGCGTGGATGACCTCACGGGCTTCAACAACCTGTGGCCCACCGCCAAGAGGGTCACCGTCACCGGCGTCACGATCGTGGACCGCCGCGCCGACCCGTGGCTCTTCCACCGCCAGGTCGACTGGAACGCCCTCAACGCGCAACTGGGCAGTGCCAACGGGCGGTCGAGCTCGCCGTTGCTCATCAAGCACCCCGATACCGCCCGCGAGCTGGCGGCCTGGGAGTACGACCTGCCGTTCCCGCGCGGCTGAGGCGATCCACCGCCATAGAGCAGGTAGGCCGATCCGTCGCGCCTGCGACGGCGGCGCGTACAGGTTCGGGTTCGTGGTCGCACCTGTCGCCCCTGGCGGCGGCGAGATCGATGCCCGCACATCGACCCCGTCGCTACCAGGAGGTCAGGGGGTGGTGGTGTGAGGCACCACCTCGTCACCGTTGCGGGCGATGCCCACGACGATGAACACCTTCTGGCCCACCAAGACCGAGGTCCCAGGCTCGGGTTGGCAGGCCAGCACGTGGCGATCGTCACCGTTACGCACTTCGGTCGTGACGACGTGGACCGCCAACGCGGCTTGTTCGATGACCTGGATCGCGACATCAATGTGCGCTCCGACCACCGCGGGCATGCAGAGCGGGCGGGAGGGGGCGCGGCGCCGCCGCGCCGCCGCCCCGTCCGCCGCCGCCGACACGTTCGTCGACGGCACCACCACCACTGATCGTCGGGCCGGGGGGGATGTGGCCATGGACGGTTGGGCGATGGTGAGAACGTTGGTCACCGGATGCTCCTGGCGGGCTGGTGTGGGATAGGGACACCATCGCCCAGGCCCCTTGCAGCTCCCATGCAGCTCACCTGCCGCAGCGATCTCCGCCCCCCGGTGTTCCACAGGCGATCCACAGGCGACGCACAGGTTCACGGGCCACACTGGCGGACATGACCAGTGAGAAGCCCCGCGTCCTCGTCGTCGACGACGAACCCTCGATCACCGATGCCGTCGGCACGGCGTTGCGCTACGAGGGGTTCGAGGTGCGGGAGGTGTCCACCGGCCGGGCGGCGCTCGCCGAGACCGACCAGTTCCGGCCCGACCTGATCGTGCTCGACATCATGCTCCCCGACCTCGACGGGCTCGATGTGACCCGGCGCCTCCGGCGCGATGGCAACCGGACCCCGGTGCTGTTCCTCACAGCCCGCGACGCCACCGAGGACAAGATCATGGGGCTCACGGTCGGCGCCGACGACTACGTCACCAAGCCGTTCAGCCTCGGCGAGATCATCGCCCGCGTCCGGGCGATCCTGCGCCGGGTGGGTCTCGACGAAGAGGACGACGGCCTGCTCCGCTTCGCCGACATCGTGATGGACGAGGAGTCCCACGAGGTGTGGCGCGCCGGCACCTCGGTCCACCTCACCGCCACCGAGTTCTCGCTGCTGCGCTACTTCTTGCAGAACCCGCGCCGAGTGCTGTCCAAGGCCCAGATCCTCGATCATGTCTGGCAGTACGACTTCGAGGGCGACTCGAACGTCGTCGAGACGTTCGTGAGCTACCTGCGCAAGAAGCTGGACCGCCTCGGGCCGCCCGTGATCCACACCATTCGTCGGGTCGGCTACTCGCTCCGCCTCCCTGAGGAGTAGGCCGTGTCCCTGCGCGGCCGGCTCCTGATCGCGGTCGTCGTCCTCCTCACCACCGGCCTGCTCATGGCGGACGCGGCGACGTACCTCGCGCTCAAGTCCTTCCTCGTCAGCGGGGTGGACCAGCAACTGCAGACCGCGAAGGAGAACGCCGAGCGCGACCGCGCCGGCGGCCCGGGGCCGGGCGGCGGGCGCGGCAGCAGCCGAGAGCGCTTCCCCGGCGGCATCACCCCCGGGCTGCTCGTCGGCTCCGTGAGCTCGCAGGGTGACGTCGTCTGGAGCGGTTCGCTCCCCGGCGACTCTGGGACCACGCGACCCGCGCTGCCCGATCCCCTGCCGGGGCCGGCGACCACCGACCCCCGCGCCACCGAGTCGTACGCGATCCCGTTCACGGTGGAGGCCACCGACGGGACCGACGTCCGCTTCCGCGTGCTCGTGTCGACCAACGACCAGACCGGCGCGCTGCTCATCACCGCGCTGCCCCTCGCCGACGCCGAGCGCACGCTGCAACAGCTCGTCCAGATCGAGGTCTTCGTCACGCTCGCCGTCATCGCCGCCTCGGCGGGCATCGGCCTGTGGCTGGTGCGGGTGGGGTTGCGCCCCCTCGACGACATCAGCGACACCGCCGCGCACATCGCGGCGGGCGACCTGAGCCGGCGGGTCGAGCGCGCCGACGAGCGCACGGAGGTGGGCCGGCTCGGCCTCTCGCTCAACACCATGCTCGGCCAGATCGAAACGGCGTTCGCCGAGCGGCAGGCGTCCGAGCAGGCGTTGCGGTCCTCGGAGGAGCGGCTGCGCCGCTTCGTCGCCGACGCGTCCCACGAGTTGCGCACACCGTTGTCGGCCGTGCAGGCCTACGCCGAGCTGTTCGAGCGCGGGGCCGACCAGCATCCCGAGGACCTCCCCCGGTTGATGCGCAACATCCACAAGGAATCGGCGCGCATGGCGGTGCTCGTCGACGACCTGCTGCTGCTCACCCGCCTCGATCAGGGTCGACCGCTCGATCAGCACCCCGTGGACCTCGCGGCCATCGCCAGCGACGCGGTCGAAGCCGCTCACGCCGTCGAACCCGAGCGCTCGGTCTCGCTCGTCACCGAAGACTCGGTCGAGGTGATCGGCGACCGGGTGCGGCTGCGCCAGATCGCGGACAACCTGTTGACCAACGTGCGGATCCACACCTCCGCGGACACGCCGGTCGAGGTGCACGTCCGCGCGGAGGACGGGCACGGCGTGTTCGAGGTCGTGGACCACGGCCCGGGCCTGGACGACTCCGAGGCCGTCAAGGCGTTCGAGCGCTTCTACCGCGCCGACCCGTCCCGGGCGCGGAGCGACGGCGGCACCGGCCTCGGTCTGTCGATCGTGGCGGCGATCGCGCACGCCCACCACGGGACCGCGTCGATCCTGCGCACCCCCGG
>JBBQHT010000115.1:0-14353 GCA_038324235.1 Acidimicrobiales bacterium | reverse complement strand
ATCCGGATCGCACACCGCCACGTCGAGCGGGGTGACGCCGCTCACGATCCGACCCGTGCCGCGTCACGAGCATCCCTGCCCACCACGACGAGTGCGAGCGAGCAACAGGTCGACACCACACACCCCGATCCGGTCGACGCTCGGAGCGACCACCACCTACGACGCTATCGGGCTCGTCCCGGCCGCAGGTAGGGACCAAAGCACCTTCATGGCCCGCTGGCGACCCGATCCAGCCGCGCCTCGTAGGCGGACAGATCGAACTCCCGCATCAGCCGGCCGTAGCGGTAGGTCTGGGCCGGCCAGTTGTTCGTGTTGTGACCGTCGGTCGTGTACCAGCTGTGGCAGTTGGTGACCCACGCCGTGGAGCGGCTCGCCTGCTCGATCCACGCCGCGAACTCGGACTCCTCCTCGGCGCGGACCTCGATGGAGGCCAGGTCGAGCTGCCTCATCGCCGCGAGGGCCCGACTGACGTACCCGATCTGGGCTTCGAGCATGTAGATGATCGAGTTGCCGCCCAGGTTGGTGTTCGGCCCGTAGAGCAGGAAGAAGTTCGGAAACCCGGGCACGGCGACACCGCGGTACGCCGCCGCCCCGCCCGCCCAGTCCGACTGGAGGTCGGCGCCGTCGCGGCCGGTGACCTCCATCGGTTGGAGGAAACCAGTGGCGCCGAAGCCGGTGCCGTAGATGATCACGTCGACGTCGTGGTGGCGACCATCCGCGGTGACCATGCCGTCAGGGTCGACGGCCGCCACCGCGTCGGTCACCACCTCCACGTGCGGGCTGGCCAGCGTCGGGTACCAGTCGTTCGAGAACAGGATGCGGTTGCAGCCGATCACGAAGTCGGGCTCACATCGGGCGCGCAGAACCGGATCGGTCACCTGTTCCTCCAGGTGCCCACGCCACATCTTCTCGACGTTCCGGCGACCGAACGCCGAGCCGAGGATCGCCGAGGTGAGCAGTTCGCCGCGCAGGAAGATCGACGCCCGATCGAGCTTCTCGATCACCGGGACGTGGCCGAGCACGGCGCGCCACCGCGGGCTGTACGCCCGGTCGGCCTTCGGGATCACGTAGGGCGCGTTGCGCTGGAACACCGTGACGTGCGCGGCCTGGCGGGCGACCTCGGGCACGAACTGGATCGCACTGGCGCCGGTACCGATCACCGCGACCCGCTGATCGGCCAGGTCGTGATCGTGGTTCCACCGAGCGGAGTGCCAGGACGCGCCGGTGAACGACTCGCGCCCCGGGATCTCGGGAAAGCGGGGGCGGTTGAGCTGACCGACCGACGACACGACGACCCGACTGCGGACCTGCCGGGACGTGGCATCGGTGAGCGTCCACACCGCGTGCTCCTGGTCGTAGGAGGCCCGGTCGACGGCGAAGCCGAACCGGAGGTGGCGATCCAGGTCGAAGGTGGCCACGACGTCGGCGATGTAGCCGAGGATCTCGTCGTGGGGTGGGTAGCGCCGGGACCAGTCATAGCGGTGGAACGAGTACGAGTAGAGGTGCGCGGGGACGTCGCAGGCCGCGCCGGGATAGTGGTTGTCCCGCCACGTCCCACCGACCTGCTGCTCCTTCTCCAACACGACGAAGTCGGTGATCCCGTCGGCTCGCAGGCACTGGGCCATGCCGAGCCCCCCGAACCCCGAGCCGATGATCGCCACCTCGTAGATGTGGTCCTGGTCCAGGCCATCGTCCTGGCCGTGGTGCTGATCGTGCTGATCCATGCTCGCTCCCCCGTTCCCCCGTTCCCCCGGGCAGTCTGCCCCGCGTCCGAGTTGGCGCACCAGAATTGGGCAACCGGCGGCTCGACGTGTGAACGTGGTCCCAGTCGACCAGGGGGAACACCATGCACGATCTCGTGATCCGAGGCGGACGCGTCGTGGACGGGACGGGGGCGCCGGCGCGCACCGCAGACGTCGCGGTCGACGGCGACCAAATCGTCGCGGTCGGCCTGGTCACCGAACGCGGGCGCCACGAGATCGATGCCGACGGGGCGCTGGTCGCTCCCGGCTGGGTCGACATCCACACCCACTACGACGGCCAGGCCATCTGGGATGCCGAGATGGCGCCGTCGGCCCACCACGGCGTGACGACCGCCGTCATGGGCAACTGCGGCGTGGGCTTCGCCCCGGTGCGGCCCGGGTCCGAGGACTTCCTGGTCGAGGTCATGGAGGCGGTCGAGGACATCCCGGGCACCGCGCTGCACGAGGGCATCGACTGGCGGTGGGAGACGTTCGGCCAGTACCTCGACGCGCTCGCCACGATGCCCCGCACGATCGATCTGGGGACCCAGGTGCCCCACGCCGCCGTCCGCGCCTACGTGCTCGGCGAGCGTGCGCACGAGGACGACCTGACCGCGTCCGAGTACGCGCAGATCGCCGCCGTCGTCGCCGACGGTGTGCGCTCCGGCGCCCTGGGGTTCTCGACCTCGCGCACGATCCTGCATCGCTCGAAGCACGGCTACGTGCCCGGCACCTTCGCGATCGACGACGAGCTGTCGGTCATCGCCGAGGCGCTGGCATCGGTCGGCCGAGGCCTCTTCCAGTTCGTGTCCGACGATCGTCCCGAACTGCCCGACCGCGACATGATGGATGGCCTCACGGCGCGCGGCATCGACGTCACCTACTCGATGGCCCAGTCGCCGCGGGCGCCGGAGGCCTACCGCGACTCGCTGGCGGACGCGGCGCGGATCAACCACCTCGGTGGGGCCCAGATCAGCCCGCAGGTGCCGGCTCGCCCCACCGGCATGCTCTTCGGGCTGAAGAGCTCGTTCCACCCGTTCGTCGCCCATCCCACCTTCCGGGCCATGAGCGACCTGCCGTACGCGGAGCTCGTCGCCCGCCTGCGCCAGCCCGAGGTGCGCGACCAGTTGCTCGCCGAACGGCCCCGCACCCGGCAGAAGTCCGCGGAGTACCTCGCCACGGCCTGGCACCAGATGTACCGCCTCGGGGTCGAGCCCGACTACGAGCCCACGGAGGAGTCCAGTGCCCTCGCCACCGCCACGCGCGAGGGTCGCGAGCCCCAGGCGGTCGTGCTCGACTGGCTGCTCGAAGACGACGGGAACGCGCTCCTCTTCTCACCGCTCGGCAGCTACGTGGACCACGATCATGAGGCGATCCGCGAGATGATCATGCACCCGGCCTCCATCCTCGGGCTCAGCGATGGCGGCGCGCACTGCGGCCTCATCTGCGACGCCAGCTTCCCCACCTACCTGCTGACGCACTGGACCCGCGATCGCACCCGCGGCGAGCTCATCCCGATCGAGCTCGTGGTGCACAAGCAGACCCAGGCCACCGCCGCCGCGTACGGCATCTTCGATCGAGGGGTGCTCGCGCCTGGCATGCTCGCGGACATCAACGTGATCGACCACGACGCGCTGACCCTGCATCGGCCCCGCCTGGTCTACGACCTCCCCGCCGGCGGCAAGCGCCTGCTCCAAGATGTCGAGGGCTACCGCGTCACGATCAAGGCCGGCGAGACAACGTTCGTCGACGGTCAGGTGACCGATGCCCGCCCCGGTCGCACCTTGCGTGCCACCGATGCCGGCGTGGTGCGCACCTGACCCGACCAGTACCTGGGTCGACCGTCCGAACGTCGTCCCGCACCTACGTCGACCCGTACCCGCGTCGACCCGTGCCGGGCTCAGCCCCGCACGACGGCGCTGACCACGAGCGCCGACCCCGCCAGTCGCCAGCCGTCACCGGTGGTGCTGAGGTCGGGGCTGTCCCCGGGCTCCTCGAACGGCGCGAACGCCTCGATCACGGCGTTGACCGCGCGTTGCCGGGTCGGCGCATCGGCGGCTTCGAAGGCGCCTCCCACCGGCCCGATCTCGAGCATCGCCGCGATCTCGGTGGGGGCGGTGGTCCGGGACACGAACCGGCTGCTGTCCACCGGGGTCACGACGATGTCACCGAACCCGGCCCCCGCTAGGAGGGATTCGAGCCGAGCAGGGTCCGCGAGCGAGAACGGACCGGGCTCGCCCGGCTCGGGCAGCCCGAGCTCTGCACCCAGCTCGCCCGCCGCCGCCAGGGTAGGGACGAACATCCACGGGTTGTCCCCGAGCGGGCCCCACACGCAGCACGCGAAGCGGCCCCCGGTCCGCAGCGACCGGGCGATGTTCGCGAAGGCCAGCTCCGGGGCGGGGAAGAACATCACGCCGAAGCGCGAGAACCCGGCGTCGAGGGCCTCGTCGATCGGCCCCGTCTCGAGGTCGTGGACGACGCCACGGATGTTGGTGGCCCCGACCGCCTCCGCCCGTCGGCGCGCCGCGTTGATCATGGCCTCGGCCAGGTCGAGGGCGATGACGGCGCCGGTCGGCCCGACCCGCGCCGCGAGCTCGACCGCGGTGGTGCCGGGGCCGCATCCGATGTCGACGACGCGCTCGCCGGGCTGCAACTCGAGCGCATCCAACGCAGGCTCCCCGAACGCACCCGAGAACGCCTCGATCACCTCGATGTCGCGGTCCCACGCCGCGGCGCGGTTCTCCCAGTACACGAGCTCGTCGGTCGGGTCGGTCGGCATGGGACCCACGGTAACCCGGGGCCGCCACCCGTCGTGGCGGGGCCGGTCAACTCGACGGGATCAGCCGCCAGATGGCGAGGTCGTCGTTGACGACCCGCCCGTGCATGACGGTAGGTGGCGCATACAGCCCGAAGTGCGCCTGGGAGACGACGCCGGTGCCGCCGTCGACCCGGGCCGCCGACGCGAGCCGCCCGTCCTGCCAGACGACCGCGGCGCCCCCGGCCGGCGTGGCGTCCAGATACGTCGTCACCCGTACCCACTGGCGCATCGGGAAGGCGATCGACGTGGCGAACATCCGCTCGCCGACGCCGTGGGTCGGCACGTGGAACAGCTCGAGCAAGCCTCGATCGGACACGTTGACGGTGACCACGCGGGCCCACCGATCTGACGGCTCGAGCGCGAAGGTGGCGAGGCTGAACCACTCCCCCGGCGCCAGGGTAACGTCCAGCCAGACCCACAGGTCGATCAGGCACGGCGTGGTGCACGGCTGGCGACCCATCCTCGTGAGCTGCACGGTCGGGTACCCGCGGTGGTTGGGCCCGTCGACCTCGGGTGTCGCCGGAACCTGGCCGGTGAGCCAGCCGGTGGCCGCCCAGGAGCCGCCGTGGACCACCTGCTGCCAGCGGTCGTGCCTCGTGAGGACCGACTGCGGGGAGTCATACGAGCCCGCGAGGTCATCGTCGCCCTCGAAACTGGTGCGCCAGACCAGCTCCGTCCGCGTCGCCGACCACGGGGCCACGCCGAGCGCATCGAGCACCGGGGCGCGTTCCAACGACGCCAGGTCGGCCGGATCCGGCGGCACCGACGACGTGACCACGGCGCTCGCGCCGGTCGGCGCCGGCCCCGCGGTCGAGGCGGTTGGCGCTGTCGTGTCCGTGTGCGCACCGGTGTCTGACCCGGAGACACCCGCACAGGCCCCGAGCAGCACCAGGACGGCCGCCCCGCCCAGCGCACCACCAACCCCCACCCTGCGTCCGCACCGCGATCGGGTCACCTGCCCAGGATAGGACGGCGACCGCCCGCGGGACCGGGGTGGGCGGTCAGGGGTGCCCAGCCGGTATCGTCGCTACCCTCATGACCACGACCGAGCCCCGCCCCGACGACCCCGAACCCGAACGCGAGGTCGTGACCGGTTTCGCCGACTTGGGTTTGCGGGCGGAACTGCTCGCCACGGTGACCCGTCTCGGCTACGAGGAACCCACCCCGATCCAGCGCGAGACGATCCCCGTCATGCTCTCGGGCCGTGACCTGCTCGGCCAGGCCGCCACCGGCACCGGCAAGACCGCCGCCTTCGCCCTGCCGATCCTGCAACGCGTGCCACTCGACGGGCGCCGCATCGAACCGTTCGCCCTGGTCCTCGTGCCGACCCGCGAGCTGGCCGTGCAGGTGTCCGAGGCGATCTACCGCTACGGCCGCGACCTCGGCGTCCAGGTGCTGCCGATCTACGGCGGCCAGCCGATCACCCGCCAGCTGCAGGCGCTGCGCCGTGGGGTCCACGTCGTCGTCGCGACGCCGGGTCGGGCGGTGGACCACATCGGTCGCGGGACGCTGCCGCTGGGCGCCGTCGAGGTCGTCGTGCTGGACGAGGCCGACGAGATGCTCGACATGGGCTTCGCCGAGGACATCGAGACGATCTTCGAGGCGACGCCCGACCACCGCCAGACCGTCCTGTTCTCGGCCACGATGCCTCCGCGCATCGACCGGCTGATCCGCCATCACCTCGAGCACCCGGCGCGCATCGAGATCGCGCGGGCCCAGCCCGAGGTGGGAGAGGGTCCGCTCGTCAGCCAGACCGCCTACGTCGTCGCCCGCGCCCACAAGCCCGCGGCGCTCGCCCGCATCCTCGACGTCGAGGCGCCGGGGTCCGCGATCGTGTTCTGCCGCACCCGCATCGAGGTCGACCAGGTGACCGAGACGCTCAACGGCCGTGGCTACCGCGCCGAGGCCCTCCACGGCGGCATGAGCCAGGAACAGCGTGATCGGGTCATGGGCCGGCTGCGCACGGGGACCGCGGACCTGCTCGTGGCCACCGATGTGGCCGCCCGCGGTCTCGACATCGATCAGCTCACCCACGTCATCAACTACGACGTGCCGTCGGCGCCCGAGTCCTACGTCCACCGGATCGGGCGCGTGGGCCGGGCGGGCCGCGAGGGCGTGGCCATCACCCTCGCCGAACCCCGCGAGCAGCGATTGCTCGGCAACATCGAGCGCCTCACCAAACAGAAGATCTCCATCGCGAAGGTCCCGTCGGTGGCGGATCTCCGGAGCCGCCAGATGGCCCAGACCGAAGCGGCGCTGCGCGAGGCCATCACCGGCGCCGACCTCGACGGTTTCCGGTCGCTCGTGGACACGCTGGCCGAAGAGCACGACGTCGGTGACATCGCGCTCGCGGCGGTGAAGTTGCTGCACGAGGCCAGCGGGGTCAACACCGACGAGCAGGACATCCCGGAGGTCGCCAGCCGCAAGAAGTCGTCGTTCAAGAAGGACGGCGAGACGAAGGCGCACGGGAAGAAGGACGGTTTCAAGAAGCAGGGGACCACATCCGACTTCTCGGGGTCGACGACGAAGCTGTACGTCGGCCTGGGCCACGCCGACGGCGTGCGTCCGAAGGACCTCGTCGGCGCCATCGCCAACGAGACCCACCTGAGCGGTCGGCAGATCGGCCCGATCTCGATCACCGAGAACTTCTCGACCGTGGGCGTGCCCAGCGACGCGGTCGACAGCGTGATCGATGCGATGAAGCAGACCACCATCAAGGGCAAGCGGGCCAAGGTCCGCCGCGATCGCCACGCCTGAGTCCGGGCGTGTTCGGCAGCCCACACTGTGCGAGCCGCGTCCGACACGTACCGTGAGAATTCTTGAAAGAACGGCAAAAGACCTGCTCAGAGCCCTCCTGCACTGAGCAAAAGTATTCCGCCGATATGAAGAAAGCCCCTTCCCCAAGCAGCTTGCGGCGTCTAGGGTGCAAGGCACGGTGACCCGGGTCGAGGTCGTCGGGGTGCGGAATGTCAGTTGCGGTGTGCGGGTGCGGTCGGTTGGCGATGAACCGGCGCGCCCGGCCTCTTTTGTGGTGTTGGAGGATCGGTGGGTTCCTTGCGCGTTTCCAATCGGCGGCAACGGCGCAACTCGCGCGTTCGCCGCGCTCGCCCCCTGGCCTGGTTGACGGTCCTCGCCGCCGCGTTCGTCGTCGTGCCCCTGGGCGCGGCCAACGCCGGAGCGGCCTCCGCCGCCTCGACGACCGAGACGCCCGCCCGGCCCAACATCGTGATGTTGATGGCCGACGACCTCACCCTCGAGCAGTACCAGCACTTCATGCCCAAGACCCGGGCCCGGCTCGAGCACCGCGGCGTGACCTACGACAACAGCCTCGTCAGCTTCTCGGAGTGCTGCCCGTCGCGGGCCACGTTCCTCACCGGGCAGTACGCGCACAACCACGGCGTCCAGTCCGGCTACCTGCCCACCGGCGGCGCCTCGAAGCTGGACGCGACCAACGCGCTGCCGGTGTGGCTGCAATCCTCGGGCTACTACACCGCGCAGATCGGCAAGTACATGAACGGCTACGGCGTCGACACGCCGCCCACCATGATCCCGCCCGGGTGGAACGACTGGTTCACGCTGACCGACCCGTCGACGCAGTTCTACTGGGACTACACGGTCAACGACAACGGCACGATGCGGCACTTCGGAACCAGCCAGGCCGACTACCGCGAGACCGTCGAGACCAACCGGGCGGTGCAGACGATCGACCGGCTCGCCGGGCAGAGCCAGCCGTTCTTCTTGGACTTCAACCCGTCGGCCCCCCACATCGGCTACCCCAACGCCGCCGCGTACACCGGTCAGGCGCTCGAGCCCACCTCGCCGGGCCAGACCGGCGGCGTCGGCTACTACCCGCCGGCGTCCACCAACGGTGCGCTCTCGAACTACACGGTGCCCCACACGCCGGACTACAACGAGGCCGACATCTCGGACAAGCCGGCCTTCCGTCAGCTGCCACCTCTGACCGCGACGCAGGTGGCCGGGGTCGACAACTGGTACCGCAAGTCCACCGAGACCGTCATGGCGCTCGATGACAACATCGCCACGATCATCGACGAGCTCGAGGCCAAGGGCGTGCTCGACAACACCGTGTTGATGTTCACCTCGGACAACGGCGTGTTCTTCGGTGAGCACCGGATCGCGTCCGGCAAGGACGACCCGTTCGAGCCGTCGGTGCGCGTGCCGCTGGTCGTGGGCGGTCCCGGCTTCCCGGTCGGCATCGTCGAGCACCGGCCGGTGGTGAACGTCGACATCAACCCGACCATCGTGGCCGCGGCAGGCGCGACTGCAGGACGTGCCGCCGACGGCCGGCCGCTCCAGCAGCTCGTGAACGATCCGAACCTGGGCGTGGACCGGCCGATCCTGCTCGAGACAGGACCGCTCTGGGGCCGGCGCTACTACCGCGCCGTGCGCACCACCCGCTGGAAGTACATCGAGTACTCGACCGGAGAGCGCGAGCTCTACGACTTCGTGAACGACCCCTACGAGCTGTCCAACCAGGCCGACCAGCCGAGTGTGGCCGCCGACCAGTTGAAGCTGCGCAACATGCTGCTCGGCCTGCGCGCCTGCAAAGGGGCGGCGTGCCTCGATCCCCCGCTGACCCCCACCGGCCACACGCCGCCGGTCGCCGATGCCGGGGCCCCGTTCATGAGCGCGCCCGGGCAGGCGATCTACCTGATCGGCCAGGACTCCTTCGACCCCGACGGTGGCCCGCTGACCTACAAGTGGACGGTCGCGCAGGGCAGCTCCGGCGTGCTCGCCTCGGACCAGGTCATCGCCATCTCCGGCGCGCCGTGGACCTTCGGGCACCTCGTCTACCGCCTCACCGTGACCGATCAGACCGGGCTGAGCGCGAGCAGCGAGGTGGCCGTCGACATCGGGTACCCGTACCACCATCCGATCACGAACGCCGGCGCGGACCAGGTGGTGCTGTCCAACGGCACCGCGCCGCTCAGCGCGACCGGCTCGTCGGAGAGCGGGACACCGGTGAGCTACGTGTGGACCCAGAGCGCCGGTCCGGCCGCGACCATCGCCAGCCCCACCAGCGCGACGACGTCCTTCGTGGCGCCGACCGGCCCGGCCACCTTGACCTTCACGGCCACCGTGACCGACGCGACCGGGCTCAAGGGCTCCGACGCGGTGTCCTACACGGTCATCGCGCCCGGGGCGCTCGCCCCGGTCACCGTCACCGCCGGCAGCGCGTCGAAGGCCTTCGGCCAGGCGGTGCCCGCCATCGGGTTCACCACGACCGGGAGCGTCGCGTCAGCACCGCCCGTCACGCCCACCTGCAAGACGTCGGCGACCGCGTCGTCGCTC
Organism: Acidimicrobiales bacterium; assembly: GCA_038324235.1. Classification (GTDB taxonomy): domain Bacteria; phylum Actinomycetota; class Acidimicrobiia; order Acidimicrobiales; family Acidimicrobilacustridaceae; genus JBBQHT01. Next base: position 4,480 of record JBBQHT010000115.1, on the reverse strand, counting down.
CCGGGGACCTACCCGACCACGTGCACCGGCCCGGCGACCGACGGGACCTACCGCTACACGTACGTGCCCGGCGTCCTCACCCTCACCAAGGCCGCCACGGCGACCACGTTGGCCCTCAGCTCGGCCACCGCCGGGCTGGGCGACACCGTCACGCTCACCGCGAACACCGTGACCCTTGCCCCCGGCTCGGGCTCCCCCGGCGCCTACGTGGTGTTCTACGACTGGTTCACCCAGATCGGCGCCGTCCTGCCCGTGGGTGGCCGAGCCACGATGACCACGGCGGGCCTGAGCGGCGGGGCACACATCTACACCGCCTCGTTCATCGGGGGCGGCAACTTCGCCGCCAGCAACAGCCCGACGGCCGCCGTCTCGGTCACGCCGCGGCCGGTCACGATCCGGGCGGGCAACGCCCGCATGACCTTCGGTGCGTCGCTGCCCGCCGTCACCGCCACGGCGACGGGCGCGCTCGCCGCGTACCCGATCACCCCCCCGACCTGTTCCGCCTCGACGCCCACGGCGGCCGGGCTGTCCACCACCACCTGCACCGGCCCGGCGGCCGACGCGAACTACACGTACTCCTACAGCAACGGGATCCTCACGGTCGACCCCACGCCCGTGGTCATCACGGCCCAGGACACCGGGTCGGTGCTGGGTCAACCCGTGGCGGCGCCCGGCTACGACACGGCTGGCGCCGTGGCGGGCTTCCCCATCACCGAACCGACGTGCACGGTCGTCGTCCCTGACGGATCAGCGGACCCATCGCCCGTCGGCACGTACCCCACTCGCTGCTCGGGTCTGGCCGTGGACGGCACCTACACGTATCGCTACGTCGACGGCACGCACACCGTGGCCCCGGCGGCCGTGACGGTGCAGGCCGCCAGCCCGACGATCGTCCTCGGCGACTCGGAGCCCGCCATCACCGCGACGTTCACCGGGTCCGTCCCCGGCATCGCCCCCGCCACGCCCGTGTGCCCGGCACCGGCCATCACCGGAGCCGGCACCGTCCCGACGCATTGCACCGGGCCTGCGGCCGATGCGAACTACGCGTACCTCTACCTCGACGGGACCCTGACCGTGGACCGCACGACGGTCACCGTGCAGGCGTCGAGCGCCACGATCACCCTCGGCGAACCCGTGCCGGACGCGGTGCCCACCGTGACCGGTTCGATCGCGGGCATCGATTCGGCCCCGCCCGTGTGCAGCACCGACGTCGTCACCGGCGCCGGAACGGTCGCCACCCGGTGCGCCGGGCCCGCCTCGGACACCAACTACCGCTACGACTACCGCGACGGCGCGCTCACGGTCGACCGGGCACCGGTCGTCGTCACGGCCGCCAGCCCGACCATGGCCTTCGGCACGACCGTGCCGTCGATCGCCTTCGCGGTCGCGGGCGCCGTTCCCGGGGTGCCCATCACGACGCCCTCGTGCGGTACCGATCCGGTGACCGATCCGGGCGTCTATCCGACGATCTGCACGGGTCCGGCGGCGGACAGCAACTACGACTACGGGTACGTGCCCGGCACCCTCACCGTCGGCGGCGCGCATCTCGCGTTCGTCGCCGACAGCGGGTCGATCACCGCCGGCGCCAGCATCCCCACGATCGGCTTCCACCCCGTCGGCACCGTGGTCGCGAGCGGGGCTCCGGTCACCCCGACGTGCGCGGTGGTCCTCCCCGACGCGCCGGGGCGCGGCACCTTCCCGACGCACTGCACCGGCCCCAGCGCCGATGGCGTCTATGAGTACACCTACATCGACGGCACCCTCGACATCGGATCCGTGACGATCACGGCCGCCGGCGGGGCCGCCCGCCTCGGCGACGCCACCCCCGGCGCGACCTTCTCGGTCACCGGCGCGGACCCCGACGTGCCGATCACGCCACCGACCTGCGCGACGGCGGCCCCCGACGCTCCCGCCGTCGGCGCCTACCCGACCCAGTGCACGGGTCCCGCCTCCGATGCGGCGTACGACTACCGCTACATCGACGGCACCTTCACGGTCACGCCCGCACCGGTCGACGTGCAGGCCCCGAGCGCGTCGCTGACGCTGGGTGATCCGGTCCCGACCATCGCGCCGACCTTCACCGGCACGGTGGCCGGCATCGCCATCACCCCACCGAGCTGCGCCGCCGACCCGGTGGTCGGCTCCGGTGTCGTCGCGACCCGCTGCACCGGTCCCGCCTCGGACGGAAGCTACGACTACCGGTACCTCGACGGATCGCTCTCGGTCGGCAAGGCCACCGTCACCTTCGAGGCCACGAGCACCACGACGGTCTTCGGCGACCCGGCACCGGTCGTCGGCTTCACCCCCTCCGGCGCCGTCGCGGGCGTGGCGATCACCCCGCCGTCCTGCACCACCGCGGCCCTCACCCAGGCCGGCACCTACCCGGCCTCGTGCACGGGCCCGGCCACCGACGCGAACTACACCTACACGTACAACCCCGGGACGGTGATCGTGAGCCCCCGACCGGTGCAGATCACCGCGAGCACCCTCGCCTTCGATCTGGGCGCCCCGCTCCCGCCGATCGGCTACCTCACCGACGGCCAGGAGATCCCCGGTACACCGATCACGGTGCCGACCTGCAGCGGCGTCGACACGGCGAGCGTCGGTGACCACCCGACGACCTGTACCGGCCCGGCGACCGACCCGTACTACGCCTACACCTACGTCGACGGCATCGTGACGGTCCGGCCCGCCCCGGTCACCGTCACCGCCACCAGTGCCGTGTCCAGCTTCGGCACCGCCCCGGCTCCGATCATCCCCATCCTCCAGGGAACGCTGGACGGCACGCCCCCCGCGGCCGTCACCTGCGCCACCACGGTCACCGCCGCCACCCCGCCCGGGACCTACCCGGCGACCTGCACCGGCCCCGCGACCGATGCGACCTACCGCTACACGTACGTGGCGGGGACCGTCACGGTCGGCCGGGCGCCGGTGCAGATCACCGCGTCGAGCGCGACCATCGTCCTGGGCGACGTCGTGCCGGCCATCACCGCATCGATCACCGGCACCGCCAGTGGCACACCCGCCGCGCCGGTCGTCTGCTCGGTTCCGGCGGCGACCGCATTCGGCATCTACCAAACGGCGTGCACAGGCGTGGCGAACGATGCGTTCTACACGTACACCTACATCGGTGGCACGCTCACGATCAGCCGGCCGATCACGACCACGACGTTGACCGTGGCGCCCCTGAGCGCCGTCGCCGGTCAACCCGTGGTCCTGAGCGCCGCCGTCGCCGTGCTCGCGCCGGGCCGAGGCTCACCGAGCGGCAGCGTCCAGTTCTACGACAGTTCGACCCTGCTCGGATCGGCCGGGTTGGTGAACGGGCAAGCCGCCCTCACCTCGTCCACGCTCGCGGTGGGCAACCACACCATCACCGCAGCCTTCCGTGAAGACAGCGGTCTGCTGGGCAGCACGAGCGTCGCGGCGGTGGTGAGCGTCGCCAAAGCCCAGACGGCGATGGCGCTCGCGTCCAGCGTGACCGCCCCGGTCTTCGGTCAGAGCGTCACGTTGACCGCGGTCATCACGGTGCCCGCGCCCGGCTCGGGCGCGCCGGGCTCCGGCGTCGTCTTCTCGGACGGGGCGACCACGATCGGCTCGGTCGCGAGCAGCAACGGGAGGGCCACGTTCACCACGACGGGGCTCGGGGTCGGGACCCACCAACTCACCGCCACCTACCAGGAGGGCGGGAAGTTCTTCGGTAGCACGAGCGCCCCGCTCGCGGTGACGGTCGGCCGGGCCGCCACGATCACGGGACTGACCGTCACGCCCGGGGCACCCGCCGTCGGCCAGCCGGTCACCCTCACCGCCACGGTCGCCGCGATCGCGCCCGGCGTCGGGGTGCCCGGGGCCCCGATCGAGTTCGTCGACGGCACGACCGTGGTCGGCGCCGTCGTGCCCGGATCGGGCAAGGCCACGCTGACCCTCACGTTGGCCCGCGGCTCGCACACGCTGCTGGCTCGCTACATCGGCGGCGGCAACTTCGCAGCCAGCGCGAGCACGACGATCACCGTCACGGTGTGACCTCGGCACCGGCCGACGACACGTCGGCGGCGGTCGGGTCGTCGTGCGGGAGATCGCCCGTGAAGGCGAGCGAGAGCAGCGCCAGGAACGCCGCCGCCAACAGGCCGGCCTTGAGCGATTGGAGTTGCGCCTGCTCGTAGTCGTCCACGATCGCCGCGGTGCTGGCGTCATCGAGACCGGCGGCGTGCGCTGCCGCACCGATCTGGTCCGAGGACACGAAGTCGACACCCGGCTCGGCGGCGGTGCTGACCTGGGTGGCGATCTCGTCGTGCAGGACGACCCCGGTCAACCCGGCCAGCACGATCGCACCGATGAGCGCGACGCCCAGCGCCGAGCCGAGCTGCTGGCCCGTGTACTGCAACCCCCCGGCCTCCCCGCGTCCGGATGCGTCGACGGAGGACTGCACGACGTTGCCGAGCTGCGAGGCGATGAGACCCATGCCGATGCCGAGGATCGCCAT
>JBBQHT010000114.1:0-14360 GCA_038324235.1 Acidimicrobiales bacterium | reverse complement strand
TCAGATGTGCGCCAAGGACGTGTACGACCAGGCGCGCATCGACCCGCGCAAAGACGTGGACTGCGCGGAGATCTACGTGCCCTTCTCGTGGTTCGAGCCCATGTGGCTCGAGAACCTCGGGTTCTGCGAGGTCGGCGAGGGCTGGAAGCTCGTCGAGGACGGCGTGACGCAGATGGACGGCGATCTGCCGGTCAACTGCTCGGGTGGCGTGCTCTCGACCAACCCGATCGGCGCATCCGGCATGATCCGCTTCGGGGAGGCGGCCATGCAGGTCCGGGGGCAGGCCGGCGAGCACCAGATCGACGGGGCCCGCACCGCGCTGGGTCACGCCTACGGCGGTGGGTCGCAGTTCTTCGCGATGTGGGTCGTCGGCGCGGACAAGCCATGACGGCTGGTCGGCTCGCCGGCAAGGTCGCCATCATCACCGGGGCGGCCCGCGGCCAGGGGGCGGCGGAGGCGCGGCGGTTCGTCGAGGAGGGCGCGCTGGTCGTGGTCACCGATGTGCTCGATGACCTCGGCGAGGCGCTGGTCGTCGACCTGGGCGACGCGGCGCGGTTCGAGCACCTCGACGTCACCGACGAACAGGGGTGGGATGCCGTCGTCGCCGCCACGCTGACCTACTTCGGGCGGCTCGACGTGTTGGTGAACAACGCCGGTGTCTTGAAGTTCAACAAGCTGCAGGACACCAGCGCGGACGAGTTCCGCATGGTGATGGACGTCAACCTGCTGGGGGTCTTCCTCGGGATGAAGGCGGCGTCCGCGGCGATGGCCCGGACCGAGGGTGGCTCCATCGTCAACATCTCGTCCACCTCCGGGATCACTGGGTTCCCGGCCGTGGCCGCGTACTCCGCGAGCAAGTGGGGGGTCCGGGGCCTGACCCGCTCCGGCGCGATCGACCTCGGCAAGCTCGGCATCCGGGTCAACTCGGTCCACCCCGGCAGCATCGACACCCCGATGATCCGCATGGACGGCCTCGAGACCGAGGACTTCAAGCCCTTCTACGGCCGCCTGCCGGTCGCACGATTGGGCACCCCTGACGACGTCGCGCACCTCGTCGTGTTCCTGGCGTCGGACGAGAGCTCGTACTGCACCGGCGCCGAGTTCGTCGTGGATGGTGGCCAGACCGCCGGCGACCTCACGCTCAGCTGAACCGCCCGTCGGCGCGCAGACGGGGTCGCGCCGCTCGGATAAGGTCGCCGCTTCTGATGAGCCACCGGTGGTGGTGGCAACGGGGGAGGGATCGGGCATGCGTCGTTGGATGATCATGGGCGTGATGGCCGCGGTGCTCGCCGCAACAGGGCTCGCCGGGTGCTCATCGAGCACCGAGAGCGCGCCTCCGACGACGACGACGGCGCCGATCGCGCCGTGCGATGCGATTCGGCGGCTCGACGCCGTGGGCGCAGGTGGCTCACCCAACACCTCGCTCAAGCTCGACGAGCTGCGGACCCAGATCCTCGGTCTCAAGCAGATCCGCGACTCGGTGCCCCCTGACGTCGCGGCGGCGACCGACACGATCGTGCAGGCCCTCGAACCCCTCGTGCAAGCGGGCGAGGATCCGGTGCCGTTCGACAAGTTCGCCAAGGTCGGGACCGACCCCAAGGTCAGCGCGGCGAGCACGGTCATCACCGAGTACGCGCGGACCACCTGCGGGGTGGAGGCCGGGACCAGCGGAGGCACCGAAGGGGGTGCCGGGGCAGGCGGCAACCCGGGTGGCGGCAACGGACCCTCCGATGCCGGGGGCAACGGTGGCGACCAGGTGTCGATCACCGCGGCCCAGGACTACGTCAAGGCCCAGGGCGGGAGCGCGCCGTGGGTCACGACCCTGGCGGACTCGGCAACGTGGCAGTACAAGGCCAACGGCAACTCGTTCGACTGGGACGTCCAGCTCTCCGACGCCGCGGGTGGCACCCCGACCCTCACGCCCGCCGACGCGCTGACCGCGTGCAAGGCGTTGGCGGACTACCTCGGGCCCCGGCAGGCGGGCGCGACGGTGACGGTCAAGAACCTGGCCGGCAAGACGCTCGCGACGAGCGAGCAGACCGGCACCTGCGCGATCCCCTGACCCGCCGGGCTGTGGTCAGGTCCGGATCAGGTCAGGTCCGGATCAGGTCACGGTCAGGTCAGGTCAGCTTGAGGATCTTCCTGGCGTTGTCACGGAGGAACTTGGGCCACACCTCGTCCTTGAAGGCCACCGCGGGCATGTCGCCCCAGATGCGGTCGTAGGTCAGCCCCGCCGGGAAGTAGCCCGCGTAGATGATCTTGTCGGCGCCGCGCGTGTTCGCGTAGTCGATGATCGCCTTGGGGTAGTGCTTGGGGGCGAACGCGCTCGTCGAGTAGTAGAGGTTCGGCCACTTGAGCATCAGCTTCACCGCGAGGTCGGTCCACGGCTCGGCGCCGTGGCGCATCACGAAGGTGAGCTCGGGGAAGAACCAGCACACCTCGTCGATGAGCTCGACGCGTTGGGGAGCCATCGGCACCCGGGGCCCGGGGATGCCGGCGCACACGAAGATGGGGATGTCGAGCTCGATGCACTTGGCGTAGATCGGGTAGTACCGCTTGTCGTTGATCGGCACCTGCACACCCGCCGGGAACGTCGTGGCCGCCCGCACGCCGTAGGTCTCGTACATCTCGACGAGGTACCGCACCGACTCCATCCCGCCGTTCGGGTCGATCTCGACGGAGCCGACGAAGCGGTCCGGGTGATCCTTGAGGGCCCGCACCGACTCCTCGCGCTCCTTGCGCACGCCGACCATCGCCCGTTCGACGCCGAAGCGATCCATGTTGTCGAGCACGATCGCCACCGGGTCCACGTTGTCGTCCACGTCCTCGGGGATGTCCTTGAACATGTACTGCGCCGGGAAGGTGAACTCCTCTTTGCTCTCCTTGTCGCGCAGGTGCGGGGCGAGGAACTTGTAGACCTCGCGGCGGTCCCGCTTGGGGAACCCCACCATGGTGTCGATGATGCCGATGCCCTCGGGAAGCGTCATGGCCACAGTCTAGAACGTGTTCTAGTGGGCGTCAGGCCTGCGACCCGGCGACCTGGATTCGTCGGCATCGGGGTGCCTGCACGGGATTTCCACATCGTACGGGGGACTTCTGCACGGCCGCTTCCCTACTGTGTGCTGGGTGGGACACACGATCGTGGTGATCGAGGACGAGGAGGCGATCGCGTCGGCTGTCGCGGCGCGCCTCGAGAGCGCGGGCTACGAGGTCACGATCGCGATGGACGGACCGAGCGGGGTCGAGGTCGTCAAGGCCCTCGCGCCGTCGCTGGTGGTGCTCGATCTGATGCTGCCCGGCCTCGACGGCCTCGAGGTCTGTCGCCGGATCCAACGCGACCGGCGGGTGCCGGTGTTGATGCTGACCGCACGGGACAACGAGACCGACCTGCTCGTCGGGCTCGGCGTGGGCGCGGACGACTACCTGACCAAGCCCTTCAGCCCGCGCGAGCTCGTCGCTCGGGTACAGGCCATCATCCGGCGGGCCGAAGAGGCGGGGGCGCCGGCGCGCGCACGGGTGCTGCTCGTCGCCGACCTCGAGATCGAGATGGACACGCGGCGCGTGCGGCGCCATGGCGACGAGGTGTACCTGACCGCCACCGAGTTCGACCTGCTGGCCTGCCTCGCCCAGCAACCCGGAACCGTCATGAGCAGCGAGAAGTTGCTCGCGGACGTCTGGGGCTACCGGGACGGCTCGGGCGCGCGCACGGTCGATTCCCATGTGCGGGCGATCCGCCGCAAGCTGGGCAACGACGTGATCCGCACCGTGCACTCGGTCGGGTATGCCGTCGACCCGTTGGCGCCGGCCGGTCCGACCGACGGCGGGTCGTCGCTCGGGGGACCTGGATGACCGAACGCGTTGGCGAACCCCGACCGCACGAACCTCGATCGTGGTTCGACGTGCGGCCGCTCGACCGCATCACCTCGATCAAGACCAAGTTCGCGTTCATCATCGTGATCGCCGTGGGCGTGAGCGCCCTGGTGAGCCAGATCGGCCTGGTGCTCGGCATCTCGGTCATGCTCCGCCCGCCGATCGCGATGGTGATCTCGTTGATCATCGTGCGCATCCTGGCGCGGGGCACCACGTCGCCGTTGCGCGACATCGAGCGGGCGGCCGCCGAGATCGCCAAGGGGGACTACAGCCGACGCGTGCAGGTGACCTCGCACGACGAGGTCGGGCGGTTGGCCACGGAGTTCAACGCGATGGCCGCGGAGCTCCAGGAGGTGGACCGCATGCGGCGGGACCTCGTGGCGAACGTCTCCCACGAGCTCCGGACGCCGATCTCGGCGCTGCAGGCCCACCTCGAGAACATCGTGGACGGGGTCGAGCCGGCCGATCCGGCGGTGCTGCGCACGATGCTCGCCCAGACCGAGCGCCTCGGTCGGATGGTGGCGCAGCTCCTCGATCTCAGCCGACTCGAATCGGGCGGTTCGCCGTTGCACAACCGGCGGTTCGGCGTGGGCCCGCTGCTCGAGCAGGCGGCGCTCGAGAGCAGGTTGCACCGCCCGGACCTGGACGTCCGCGTGGCGGTGGAACCGGCGGACCTCAGCGTCGACGGCGATCCCGAGCGCGTGCACCAGGTGGTGGCCAACCTGCTGGAGAACGCCGCGCGGTACTCACCGGTCGACGAACCCATCGACATCTCGGGCCGGGCCCGAGGCGATCGCATCGTGATCGAGGTGGCCGACCGCGGGCCGGGCATCGCGCCCGAGGAGGCAGCTCGGGTGTTCGAGCGCTTCTACCGGACCGACAGCGCGCGGGCCGCCGACCGTGGCGGCGCTGGTCTGGGCTTGGCCATCGCCCGGTGGATCGTGGATCTGCACGGTGGGGACATTCGCGCCGAGCAACGAGAACCGACCGGCTGTCGGATGGTGGTGGAGTTGCCGGTGTGACGGCGGGGCCCGCGGAGACGGGCCCCCGGTGGGTGAAGAGACCGTGGGACGAGGTGTGAGACGCGCGCGTCCCGACGACCGAAGGAGCCCGTATGGCTGGAACGATGGGACCCACGGGCACCGGACACGAGCCGGACCGCCCAGGGTCAGGATGGGGGCCAAGCGAGACGGGACCAGGCGAGACGGGACCGGGCGAGACGGGACCGGGCGAGACGGGACCGGGCGGGCCCGGACCAGGTTGGGCCGGACCGGGGTGGACCGAACCGGGGTGGACCGGACCTGGTTGGGCCGGATCCGGGTGGTCCGGCGGCGGCTGGCCTGATGCTGCCCGGGGTGGGGTCGGCTACGCCCCATCGCCTCCGGTCCGACCCGCCTCCCGCGGTCCTCGCGATCGTCGCCGCCCGGCGGTGGATCGGCGGGCGGCGATCGCGCTCGTGGTCATCGCGGTCGGCTTCGACCTCGCCACCCGCGGCCGCGTCGACTCGTGGGCGATGACCGCTGGACTCGTTCTCGCCGTCGGTGGCCTGCTCGCGAGCGGACGGGTCCGAACTGCCGGGGCGGCGGCGGTCACGCTCGTCGCGTTGCCGTTCGCGGTCCTGGTCGCCTGGCACGAGAGCGCCTGGCTGGTGCCGGTCGACGCGGCCGTGGCCCTGGGCCTGTTGGCTCTCGGGGCGAGCTACGCCGCTGGCGGACGGGTGCTCGGCATCAGCTGGTCCGGTCTGGTCGTGCGGCTGGGCCGATCGATCCTGGCGATCGCCATGGCGCCGGCCTTCGTGCTCGGCGGCCTCGCGGCGCTCGTCCCCTGGCGAGGCGAGGACGGCCGGCGCCGCATGCTGGCTGTCGCCCGTGGCATCGGCCTCGCCGTCCCGGTGGTGCTGGTGCTCGGTCTCCTCCTGGCGTCGGCCGACGCGGTCTTCGCGTCGATCTTCCGCGTGCCTCTCGATCTCGCCGGTAGCACCGGCCACGTGGTCCTGTTCGCCATCGGTCTGGTCCTCGGTGCGGTCCTGCTCGTCGATGCCGACGGGGAACCGGTCCCCGAGGTCGCGGTGAGCCACCGCCCGTTGGGAGCCACCGAGGCCGTCGTGGTGCTGGTGGCGGTCGTTCTGCTCTTCGCCGGGTTCGCGGCGACCCAGGTCGTGGTCGTCGCCGGCGGGGCGGAGCGGGTCCTCGCGACCACCGGGCTCACGTATGCGGAGAACGCCCGCCAGGGGTTCTTCCAGTTGCTCGGCGTCGCCGGGATCACCCTGGTCCTGCTCCTCGGCATCCGGGCGGCACTGGGGCCCGTCACCGGCCGCACCCGCTGGCTCGTGGTCGGTCTCGGTGAGGCTGCGGTCGCGCTGACCCTGGTGATCGTGGTCGCCGCCCTCAACCGACTGAGCCTCTACGAGCAGGCCTACGGCCTCACGATGCTCAGGTTGGCCTGTGTGGTCGTGGCCTGGTGGCTCGCGGCCGTGTTCGTGCTCGTGGGTCTCGCCATCGCCGGCGGCTCCGCCGGGCGGCGGTGGATCTTCGGGGCGATCGTGGTCACCGGCGTCGCGGCGTTGCTCGTGTTCAACGTGATGGACCCCGAAGCTGTCGTCGTGGAGCACAACGTGGCCCACGCCGCCGCCACCGGTTCGTTCGACGCCGGGTACCTGCGTGAGCTCTCTGACGATGCCATCCCCGCCCTGGCCGCGAGCCTGGGGACGCTGGCGCCGAGCGCGCGGGTCGCCGTGCGGGCTCGCATCTGCCGGTCGGATCCACCCGCGCGCGAGGGCCTCGCCGCCAATCGCGCGGCGACCCGGGCCGCCGCGATCCGCCAGGAGGTGTGCGTCCGATGACGATCGCCACATTCGGTCTGATCTTCGCGTTGGTCGCCGGCGGCCTCGGCGCGGTCGTCGCTGTCGGATCGGCACGGCGGCGCACGCCGAGCGGTCCCGCCGTCCTGGGCCTCGGTGACGTCCTGCGCGCCGGCCTCGTGGGCCTCGGCGTGTTCCTCGTGGCCTTCCTCTTCGCGGCGGCGGCGCTCGGCATCGATGCCTTCGGGCTGATGCACCTCGGCTACCTGTTCGTCGTCATCGGGGTCCCGGTCGCCGCGCTCGGGGTGCTCGGTGTGCGGGTCGTCGATCGCGGTGGTTCCTCGCGATCGTCGATCCGGCTGACCGGTCCGGTCGTCGTCATGACGGTGGTGGCGGTGGGCTTCGCTCCGCTCGGGTTCTACATGACCCACATCGAGCCCTACTGGCTGAGCGTCGAGGCAATCGGTCCGGTGCCGGTCCCGGCGGTCCGGGCGGGGCACGACCCGATCCGGATCGCGGTGCTCACGGACTACCAGGTCCGTCACATCGGCGACTACGAGGTGCACGCGATCGACGAGCTGCTCGCCGCTCATCCCGACATCGTCCTGCTGCCGGGCGACGTGTTCCAGGACGACGAGGCGGCCTTCCAGCGAGAGCTGCCCGCGCTGCGCGCGCAGTTCGCGCGCCTCGACGTCCCCGGCGGCGCGTTCGTGGTGGACGGGGACACGGATCCGATCGAGCACCTTCGGCTGATGTCCGCCGGAACGCCGGTGCGGCTGCTCGACAACGAGATCGTGCAGACCCGCGTCCGTGATCGCACCGTGACGATCGGGGGCATCGAACTGGACTACGGCAGCGACCGGGCCCGTGCACTCGCGCGCGACCTCGACTCGCGACCGGGCGACGACGACATCCGGATCCTGCTGGCCCACCGGCCCGATGCCGCCTGGGACGTGCCGATCCCAGCTCGGACCGATCTCGTGGTCACCGGCCACACCCATGGCGGCCAGGTGTCCGTTCCCGGGTTCGGACCGCTGCTGACGTTGAGCCGGGTGCCTCGGTCGGTGGCCGCCGGGGGCCTCCACGACCTCGATGGTCGCCAGCTGTTCGTGGGCCGCGGGGTCGGCGTCGAGCGCGGGCAGGCGCCCCAGATCCGCCTGCTGGTCCGACCCCAGATCGGGGTGCTGACCCTGGCCGATCGTTGACGGGGGCCGTGTCGGTGCCCGCCGGCTTCGTCGGTCAGCCCGCGGTTCCACCCGCGGGCCGCCCGCACGCTGCCGCGCGGGACGAGAGCCCGATCGTGCGCCGGGCCTGGCGCAGGACGTGCTGATCGAGGCCGTTGGTCAGGTAGCAGAACGAGATGCCCGATTCGGGATCCGCCCACGCGATCTGTCCGCCGGCGCCGTCGTGCCCGTACGTGCGCGGCGACACGCCGTGGCCGAAGGCGCGGAGTTGCGCGTCGGGCGGCGAGCCCGCGACAATCAGGCCGCGGCTGCGATGGGCGGCCACGCCGAAGAGCGGGTCGGGCAGATCGACGATCGGCTCGGTCCCCGCGGCGATCACGGCGGGGTCCCACAGCTTGTCGCGGTTGTGCAGGATCGCCTGGTAGTAGAGCGCGATGTCGGCGGCGTTGGAGATGCCACCGGCGCCTGGCACGCCGACAGCCCGCACGTCGGGTTGGTTGAACTCCAAAAGTGCGTCGGTGGTCACCTCACCCTGCAGCAGGGCCAGATCGACGGGTCGGCCGAACACCGCCGAGAGCTCGTCGGCCGTCGGTGGTTCGCCCACCGCCACGAGGTCGTTGATGTCGCCCTGGCGCTCAGGCGGCTCGCCGAGGCGGAACCCGTCCAGCGCGAGCGGGGCGAAGATCCGCTCGTGGACGAACTGGCGGTAGTCCGTGCCGCTGACTCGTTCGATGATCTCGGCCAGCACCCAGTGCGCGGCCGTCGGGTGGTATTCGAACTGGACCCCGGGTGGCCAGTTGAGGCGCCACTGCTCGAAACGCGCCACCCGGCCTGCTCGGGTGGCGCCCTCCAGGGGCCGCATCGGCGCGTGCGGGAAGCCGCTGGTGTGCGTGAGCAGTTGCTCGACGGTGATGTCCTGCTTGCCGTGCGCCCCGAACTCGGGGATCAGGTCGGTGACCCGGTCGTCCCACCGGAGCTGCTCCGCGCCGACGAGCAGCCAGATCGCGCCGGCGATGACGCCCTTGGTCATCGAGAAGATGACGTAGCGACTGGCCGGTGACGCGTCGCCGATGGTCTCGAACAGCACCAAGCGGCCGTTCTTGGCCACGGCCAGCTGGCACGACGGGAGCAGGCCCTCGTCGACCTCGCGGTGGGCCCGTGTGAGCAGGAGCTCGAGCTGGGCCGGGTCCATCCCGAACTCGCTCGGCTCCGCTCGCGCATAGCGCACAGTCGACGCGATCGGGGGGCGGGCGCCGGGTCGGCTGGACGTCGTGCTCGCGGTCTCGCTCATCGGTTCTCTCCTGGGTCGTCCGGCAGACCGTACCGCGGTGGCACGGTGCGGTCCGAAGGCGGTGGTACCGTTTTCGTCCGCCCGCAGCGGGGCACGAGGGCAGTGAAGGAGCGATCGATGACGTGGCGAACGACGGCGAGCGGGTGGACCCGACCCACCTCGCCGGCGCGGCTGCCACGATGACCGCCGTGCGCCCGCAGACCCGCCCGGACAGGACCATGGCGTGGATCGCCGCGAAGCTGCTGTTGGCCGCCGGGTTCGTGGCGCTGGGGATCGCGTCCTACGTGGCATGGAAGCCGGTGGTGAACCCGCAGGTCCAGGACTGCGGGTCCCCGATGGGCTTCTTCCTCACGAATCGCCAGAACGTCGTGTTGTTCCCCGGCGAGCCTGGCGCGCCGCCCAACGCCGTCGCGCTCGGTTCGCAGCCGACGTGTCGGGAGCTGGCCGAGACCTCGATGGCGAAGGCCGGTCTGGCCGGGGCGGCGTTCGTGGGGCTCACCCTGGCGGGCGTCCTGGTGGGGTTGCTCGACGACCGCATCGGCTATTGGAGCGCGCCGCGGTTCGAGTCGCTTCTGCGCGACATGCCGACAGACGCACGGATTCGCCACGGGCTGATACCCAACGTCGACGTCGACGACCTCGGCGCCCAGTTGCCCCCGCTCGAGTCGCCCGAGATCTGGGCCCTGGCCGGCTTCGGCCTCGTGACCTTCGTCGCGCTGCCGTTCCTCGGTCCGCTCGAGGCCACGCAGGCCACGCTCGATCGGCTGTCCCTCGTGCCCGTCTTGGCAGCCATGGTGCTGATGGTCATCGTGGCGGCGGCGGCCACGCTCCAACGCAAGGCCCTGTACCCGGTGACCGAGTCGTGGGGTCGCACGCTCGCGGTCGTGGCGGCGACGTCGTGGGTGGGGCGCCTGCGCCCGCTGGTCACGTCGTTCGGGATCGACGTGCACCACCTGCGGCGCACCGGCGCGGCCCGCGCCGACGCGGTGCTCGACGTGCAGGTCCTGCAGACCGTGAGCCTGCTCGGCCACCTGGCCTTGCTCGCCGTGGCCGCGCTGGTCGCGCGCACCCAACCGTTCACGGCCATTCGCTGGGACGCGCCCGAGCTCGTGCTCGTGGCGGTGATCGTGGTGCTGTTGGTGAGTGGCGTCTCGAGAGCGCCCCGGCGCTGGCGGGCCCTGCCGGTGCGGCCCGGTCTCGCCGGTGTCACCGGCATCGGCCGGGTCGCGGCGACGCCCGTGCAGCTGGGGTTCCTGGTCGGGGGCACCGTGGCGATCAGTCTCGTCAACGCGGGGGTGCTCGCCCTGGCCCTCGCGGCGTTCGGCGCGAGCGAGCCGTTCGCCTTCGTGCTGTTCGCCTACCTCGTGGCCGTGGTGGCCGGTGCGCTCAGCCCCACGCCCGACGGTGTCGGTGTGATCGAGGGCGTGCTCGTGTTGTTGCTGCTCAAGGCCGGTCTCGAGCCGGCCAGCGCGGTGCTGGTGACCCTCACGTATCGCCTCGTGAGCTGCTGGCTCCCGATGCTGCCCGGTCTCGTCGCCGCCCGCCGCCTCCGGGCGGCCGACGCCCTCTGACGGATCTGTCGGCCGCTGGTGCTGGATCGCCCGCTGGGCGCCGACAGATCCGGCGAGATCAGCCGGTGAAGGTGGGGGTGACGGTGACGGCGGCGGCGGCCGGGGGAGCGGTCGTGGTGGTGGTCGGCGCCGTGGTGGTCGAGGTGGTCGAGGTGGTCGAGGTGGATGTCGTGGTCGTCGGGGGTGCGACGGGGATCGGCTGCCAGTCGCTGAAGAAGCCGGCGCTCGTGCGGATCGACAGCGGGTCGCTCCCGTCGGCGTTCATGACCATCGCGTTGTCCTGGCCGTTGAAATCGCTGTAGAAGCCGATCTTCGTGGCGTCAGGGGAGAAGTACGGATGCGCGCCCGAGGCGGTGCCCAGGTTCGTCACGTTCGTGCCGTCGGCGTTCATCACCGCGAGGTGGGTGGTCTGGGCATCGTTGCGCTGGAACACCAGGCGGGCCCCGTCGGGAGACCAGTCCGGATCGTAGGAGCCCTCGGCGTTGTCGGTGAGGTTGATCTGGTTGGTCCCGTCCGCGTTCATCACGAACACATCGCCGGTGTTGTCGCGGTTGCTCGTGAACGCGATCTTGGTGCCGTCGGGCGACCACTCGGGTGCCGTGTTCTCGCCGTCGTTCGTCAGGCGCACGACGCCGGTGCCGTCGGCGTTCATGACGAGGATGTCCTCGCCGTCGAAGCGATCGCTCACGAAGACGATCTTGGTGCCGTCCGGGGACCACGTCGGTTGCTCGTCGTTGAACTCGGAGATGAGCACGCGGGTCTGGTCCGTGCCGTCGGCGTCCATCACGTAGATCTGCAGCTGGCCGTCGTCTCGGTCACTGGCGAACACGATCTTCTGGCCGGTGGCCGACCAGTCGGGTTGCTTGTCGTCGCCGTTGGACAGCGGCGTCAGATCCACCGGGTCCGAGCCGTCAGGCTTCATGGTCCAGATGTCGGCGCTGTTCTCCCCGAAGTGGCTGTAGGCGATGAGGCCGTTGGTGCCGGGGAACGCGGCGCTGCCCGGCGCGGCGGTGAGGGCGACGCCGGCGGCCAGGAGGCCCACGACGACTGCGCCGCGAGTGAGCAACCGGCGGGCGCGCGCGGAAGGGGAGATGATCTCGGTCATGTTCGTCCTCGTCGTAGAAGTCGGCCCAGAACGTCCACGCGCGGGGACGCACGCGTGAACTGCCGAGACTCTACCGAAACCTTGCGGTTCTGACGGTGGTGGGCCCGAACCGCGATGTGCTCGCCGGCAGATCCCGGCCGGAGGCTGATCAGTCGGAGGTGTCGGCCGTGCGGTACTTCGACGATGCGGTCTGCTGCGCCGGCACGAACTTGCGGGGTTGGAAGTCCTCGCCCTGCTCCGGTGCCGCGCGGCCGAAGACGGCCTGGTCCTTCTCGACGCCATCGGCGTAGAACTGCGAGTACCACTTGCGGAACTTCATGAAGGGCGGGTCGGTGTCGGCGAGTGCGGGGCGGCTGATGTGCGCCTTGTTCTCCCAGATCGGCCGGTCCTCCTCGAACTGCTTGCACACCTCTTTCACGAAGGCCTTGCCGACGTTGGAGGTGGTCTCGGCGTCGCCGAGGCTGCGCGTCTTGAAGCTGAAGCGCACCTCGCAGCGGTTGGCGTCGATGGGCGTGGCCGCGCCGACGAGGAACGTGTCCACGATCCCGCTGAACCGCGTGATGCCGAAGCCGGGACCGTTGTTGTCGACGTCGATGCGACCGTCCACCACGCCGCGCGGCGTGGGGAACTGCTGGACCGAGCGCAACCGGGCCCGATGCCCTTCGGTGTCGTACGACTGGATCTCGGGCACCACCTCGGTGTTGTGCACGTAGCGGAAGTGCGGGCCGTCGACGCTGTTCTCGGCCAGTTCCTGGCACGCGGCGTCCACAGAGAAGTGCTTGGTCATCCATTCGCCGTAGTCGGCGTCGGTGGTCTCGCTCGGCGTCTCGATCTCGAAGGTCGGCGGCGCGTCGTGCGGGTGATACCAGGCGATGACGAAGTGATCGGCGATCTCGCGGGTCGGGTACGTGCGGATCTTCGCCTTCAGGTTCGTGCGGGTGCCGTACGGGATGTTCGTGTTGTTGCCGTCGGCGTCGAACTCCCAGCCGTGGAACGGGCACTGCAACGAGCAGTCCTTGACCTTGCCGCCGTAGGCGAAGTGCGCACCGAGATGGGGGCAGTACGCGTCCTGGAGGTGCACGCCGCCCTGCTCGTCGCGCCACAGCGCCAGGTGCCGGCCGAAGTAGTAGCGGGGGAGCACGTCGCCGGGGGCGAGCTCGTCGGACCACGCGACCTGGAACCACCCCATCGGGATGCCGAACGGGTACATGCTCGCAGCAGCCGCGCCATCGTCGGCGGGGATCGGGGTGGCACCGGGGGACCCGGCGCTCGCGGTGGGGTCGAGCAGGTCAGTCATCGAGCTTCAGCACCTTTCGGGCGTTGTCACGGAGGAACTTGGGCCACACCTCGTCCTTGAACGGGACGTCGGCCATCTCGGTCATGATGCGTTCGATGCTGAGGCCCATCGGGAAGTAGCCGGCGTAGATGATCTTGTCGGCGCCGCGCGTGTTCGCGTAGTTGATGATCGCCTTCGGGTAGTGCTTGGGGGCGAAGGCCGAGGTGGAGTAGTAGAGGTTGGGCCACTTGAGCATCAGCTTGACGGCCAGGTCGGTCCAGGGCTCGGCCCCGTGGCGCATCACGAAGCGGAGGTCCGGGAAGAACCAGCAGACCTCGTCGATGAGTTCGACCTGCTGGCAGAGCATCGGCACCCGCGGACCCGGCACGCCCACGCAGACGAAGATCGGGATGTCGAGCTCGATGCACTTCGCGTAGACGGGGTACATGCGCTTGTCGTTGACCGGGACCTGGGGCAGGCAGCCCGCCGGGAACACCTGCGCCGCTTTCGCGCCGTGCTCGCGGACGGCCGTTTCGAGGTCGCGGAGCGCATCCATGCCGCGGTTCGGGTCGACGGCTGCGGCCGAGAAGAAGCGGTCAGGGTGGTCGGTCAGCGCGGTGCTCTGGGCACCCGACGTGCCGATCATCGCCTGGGCGATGCCATAGCGGTCCATCTGCTCGAGCGCGAAGGTCAGGCCGTCACCCTCGGGGTCGTGGGGCACGTCCTTGAACATGTACTGCGCGGGGAACTCGAAGTCCTTGCTCTCCGCATCACGAAGCTGCGGCTTGAGGAACTCGTACCAGTCCTCGCGGTGACCGTCCGGGATGCCGAACATGGTGTCGATGATGCCGATGCCGGCGGGGATGCTCACGCCAGCCAGTATAGAACAGGTTCTAGTTTTCGGGTAGCCCGTCGTGGTGGAGCGCGTCGGGTCGGCCCGAACGCGCAGCGCCCGCCCTGGGGGAAGGGGCGGGCGCTGGTGCAGGAAGGCGGGAGGGGAGACCTGACTCCTGCAGCTGAAGACCTTTCGGTGGAGCGCCGCCAGCGCAGCGGCTCCGACCGAGGGTTGTCCTGGGCCCGCTGCCCCGATCAGGGGCACGCAGGCGGGTCGTGTGGGTGGGGCGGGGATCAGGCGGGGAGGTGCACGTGGTCGTACGGGACGCCCGACTGGATCTCGGCGACGAACGCCTCGAGCTCGAGCTCGCTGGCCCGGCGCCGGTAGGTGGCGGCGAGCCACGGATCGAGTGTGCCGGCCTGCGTGCG
>JBBQHT010000113.1:0-14381 GCA_038324235.1 Acidimicrobiales bacterium | reverse complement strand
CAGCTGGCGATCGGCCTGCAGATGGCCGGCCCGGACCTCACCCCGACCACGTTCGAAGCGGGGATGTTCAACTACCCCGAGCACACGGGCGAGGGGGGCACCTGGAAGTTCGCGCCGGGCAAGTACACCCCCCAGAACCAGGCCCGTCAGCTCTATTGGGACCCGGAGAAGGTGTCGATCCTCGACGGGAAGAAGGGCGCATACGTCGTGGCGCCGACGTGGTACCGCCTCGGCGACGTTCCCACCGACGTCGATCCGAAGACCGGGGCCGTCAACGGCACCGCGGGAGCCGGGCCCGTCCCATCGTCGGCACCGACGTCGGGAGGCGGGTCGTGAGCCTGTCCGCCCCCGGGGGCGTCATCCTGCAAGGGGCCATGCTCGGCTGCGGCATCGGCCTGCTGGGCGTGGGTCTCGTGCTCGTCTACCGGAGCACCCGGATCATCAACTTCGCGTACGGCGCGATGGGCGGCTACGCCGCCGCGGTCGGCATCTCGCTCCACCTCGGTCGGGGCTGGCCCTGGCCGGCCTGTGTCGCCGCCGCGGTCGCGACCGGGGTGGCCACCGGCATCGGCGTTGAGTGGATCGTCATCCGCCGGTTCCGCCACTCGTCCCGACTGACCCTCACCGTCGCCACGATCGGCCTGGCCCAGGTGCTCGGCGGCATGGAGTTGCTCGTCCCGCAGGTGCTCGGCGGCCCGACGATCATCGGCGCCTTCGAGACCTCCCTCAACGACACCACGATCTCGGTCTCACCGGTCATCATCACCGGCAACGACCTGCTGCTGGTCGCCGTCGTCCCGATCGTGCTCGGCCTGCTGTCGTGGTTCCTGCTGCGCACCGACGCCGGGATCGCGGTGCGCGGCATCGCCGAGAACACCGAGCGGGCCCGCCTGCTCGGGATCCCCGCCGATCGCCTCTCCATGCTCGTGTGGGCCATCGCCGGCGCGCTGGCCGCGCTCACCGTCGTGCTGAAGGCGCCGTCGGAGGGCCTCGTCCTGGACGCGGCGGCCGGTCCGCAGCTACTGCTGCCGGCGCTGGCCGCGGCCGTCGTCGCCGGCCTGGACGACTTGCGCAAGGCCTTCCTGGCCGGGGTCGCCCTCGGCATCGTCGACCAGGTTGTGCGGTGGAACGTGGACAAGCAGAGCGCCTCCACCCTCGTCTTCCTCGCGGTGATCCTCGTCGCGCTGGCGCTCAAGCGCCGCGTCGGCGGACGCGGATCGGGAACCGAGGACACCTGGGCATCCACGCCCCGCGTGCGACTCCCCGATGCGCTCGCTCGCCTTCCCCAGGTGCGGCGCGCCCGATTCGGCCTGCTCGGGCTGGCCCTCGCGGTGGCCGTCGCCCTGCCGCGGCTGGCCTCGCCCAGCCAGCTCAACCGCACGAGCTCAGCGATCGTGTTCGGCATCGTCGCGCTCTCGCTCGTGCTGCTCACCGGCTGGGGCGGCTCGGTCAGCCTGGGCCAGTTCGCGATCGCCGGTGCGGGCGGCCTGGTCACCGCCAACCTGATCAGCCGCTGGGACGTCGACTTCTTCGTCACGCTCGTGGCGTCCGCGCTCGCCGGTGCGCTGGTGGCCCTCATCCTGGGCCTGCCCGCCCTGCGCGTGCGCGGGCTCTACCTCGCGGTCACCACGCTCGCGTTCGCTGTCACCATCGACTCGTTCGTGTTGAACCCGGTGAACTTCCCCGACCTCATCCCCGATGCCTACGACCGACCGGTCCTGTGGTCGCGGTTCGACCTCGCATCGGAGTCCACGCTGTACGAGCTGTGCCTCGGCGTGCTCGTCGTCACCCTCGTGCTGGTGTGGGGTTGGCGCTGGGCGCGTCCCGGTCGCGTGCTGCTCGGCAGCCGGGACAACGCCCGTGCCGTGGCCGCCGCCGGCATCAACCCGACGCGCGCCCGTCTCGGTGCCTTCATGACCGCGGGCCTGATGGCGGGAGCCGCCGGGTCGCTCAACGCCGTGCTGCTCGGTGGCGTCGGGTACCACACCTACGAGCCGTCGCTCAGCATCCTGGTGTTCGCGATGGCCGTGATCGGCGGCCTGGAATCGCTCGGCGGGGCGCTGCTCGGCGTGGCGCTGGTCGAGGTCGTGGCCTACCTGTTCCCCGAGTTCCAACTGATCATCACCGGCGCCGGGCTCTTGTTGATCCTGCTCGGCGCGCCCCGCGGGCTCGGCGAGATCGTCCGGTCCTGCGCCATCGGCGCGACCCAGCGCCTCGCCGTCGCCCGGGGTCTCACGCCCGTTTCGGAACCACTCGCCGCCCCACTCGATGCGCCCGGCCCGGATCGCGGACCCCCCGCCGAGCTCGCCCCGCAGGCACGTGCGAGCGCTGCCGCGCTCGACTGCCGGAACCTCACCGCGTCGTACGGAGCGATGCAGGTCCTGTTCGGCATCGATCTCCAGGTCGCGCGCGGCGAGATGGTCGCGCTGCTCGGCACGAACGGAGCCGGGAAGTCGACCGTGCTGCGCTGCCTCACCGGGCTGCTGCGCCCCGACGCGGGGACCCTGCGCTTCGCTGGCGGGGGCGGGTCGGTCACACCGGCGGTCGCCGTGGACCTGGGCGCGGCCCGGCCCGAGGACATCGCCCGCCAGGGCATCGCGTTGATGCCCGGTGGACGCGGGCTGTTTCCCGCGCTCAGCGTCGCGGAGAACCTGCGGCTGGCGGGCTGGCTGATCCGCCACGACCACGCGGCGGTCCACGCTGCCCGCGCCGCCGCGCTCGAACTGTTCCCGGTCCTGGGCGACCGCCCGCACCTCAAGGCCGGCGAGCTCAGCGGCGGCGAGCAGCAGATGCTGTCGCTCGCGATGGCCACGATGACCGAACCCGAGGTGCTCTGCATCGACGAGCTCTCGCTCGGGCTCGCGCCGGCGGTCGTCGCGGACCTCGTGCAACTGGTGAAGCGGATCCACGCGTCGGGGACCACCGTGGTCGTCGTCGAGCAATCGGTGAACGTGGCGCTGCTGCTCGCCGAGCGGGCGGTGTTCCTGGAGAAGGGCCAGGTTCGCTTCGAGGGGGCCACCGCGGACCTGCTCAAACGGCCCGAGGTGCTGCGAGCCGTGTTCGTCGGAGAGGCGCCCGGGCGCCACGA
This sequence comes from Acidimicrobiales bacterium, assembly GCA_038324235.1. Lineage (GTDB taxonomy): Bacteria > Actinomycetota > Acidimicrobiia > Acidimicrobiales > Acidimicrobilacustridaceae > JBBQHT01. The sequence goes on along the minus strand of JBBQHT010000113.1, from coordinate 11,293 downwards.
GCCGCGCCAGCCAGTTGCGCGCGGCGACCGGTCCCGGACCCTCGAGTGCCGCGACCTGACCAAGCGCTACGGCGGGATCACCGCGGTCGATCAGGTATCGCTGACGATCGAGCCCGGGCGCATCGTCGGGCTGATCGGCCACAACGGCGCCGGCAAGACGTCGCTGTTCGATCTGCTGTCGGGCTTCAGCCCGGCCGACAGCGGCCGCATCCTGCTCGGCGGCGTCGACGTCACCGACGCACCGCCGCACCGCCGGGCGATCGCCGGGCTGGGCCGGTCCTTCCAGGAGGCCCGGCTCTATCCATCGCTCACCGTGGCCGAGACCGTCGCCGTGGCGCTCGACCAGCACCTCGCCAACCGGGACCCGCTCGCGGCCGCGCTCCACCTACCCGTCTCGGTCGACAGCGAGCGGGAGGCGTTCGCGCGCGTGGACCAGATCCTCACCACGCTCGGGCTCGAGCGCTACCGCAGCCACCTCACCGCCGAGCTCTCGACCGGCACCCGGCGCATCCTCGAGCTGGCCTGCATCCTGGCCCAGGAGCCCGCGGTGGTGCTGCTCGACGAACCCACCGCCGGCGTCGCGCAACGCGACACCGAGGCGCTCGGACCGCTGCTGCGCCAGGTGCAGGCCACCACCGGCTGCTCCCTCGTGCTGATCGAGCACGACATGAACCTGCTGGCCGATCTGTGCGACGAGCTCGTGGCGCTCGAGTTGGGCCAGGTCATCGCGCGAGGCGCTCCCGACGAGGTCCTGTCCCACCATCGGGTCGTCGCGTCGTACCTCGGCACCGACGACACCACCATCGCCCGCTCCGACCGCCGCCCCGCAGCCGGCGTCGTCGGCGTGCCGACGGATCTCCTCGTTCCCTGAGCCGGGCGCGGCCCGCCCTCACCACGAGCGAGCGACATCGGCCCGCCGTCCCGGAACGGGGGCGTACCATGGCGGCGATGAGGGAGATCGTGCGCGCATCCCGTCGATCGGTCCGGTGCCGGTCCCGGCGCGCGTGCCGACCGGTCGCGCCGGAACGAGCCCGATGATCAACCCGCTCGACCGACTCGAATCGCTGTCCCAGCTGCCCGGTGACGTGGTGTCCCTCGTCGACGCCGACGGCCTCGTGTTCGCGATCAGCCCCGGCGTCGAGCGGACCATGGGCCACCCACGTGAGCGCTACCTCGGCCAATCCGGTATGGATCTCGTCCATCCTGACGACCGCCAGATCGCCTTCGACGCGTGGGAGAAGGTCACTGCGGATCCCCAGCAAGAGGTCACCTACGAGCTGCGGTCCAGCCATGCCGACGGCTCCTGGCGGTGGATCGAGATCATCACCCGGAACCTGCTCGATGACCCGGATGTGGCGGCGGTGGTCACGAACTACCGAGATATCACGGAGCGAAAGCTCGCAGAAGAAGAGTTGCGGGCCAGCGAGGAGCGGTTCCGGGCGGTGGTTCAGCACAGCTTCGATGTCGTGCTCCTGCTCGATCAGAACCTCGATATCACCTACGCCAGCCCGTCGTTCGTGTACCGGTCCGGCTTCCGCGACGACGAGGCCGTGGGCATGAACGCGATGGACCTCGTGCACCCTGGCGACCAGGAGCTCGTCGCCGAAGCCTTCCTGCCGATCTTCGACAAGCCCGGTGCTACCTGCGTCGCGGAGTTCCGCACCCACAACGCGGCCGCCGACTGGATCTGGGTGGAAGCCACCTGCGTGAACCTGCTCGACAACCCGAACGTCGAGGCGATCGTCGCCAACGTGCGCAACATCACCGAGCGTCGCGAGGTCGAGGAGGCCCAGCGCCGCAGCGAGGAGCGCTTCCGGGCGCTCGCCCAGGACAGCGCGGATGCCACCGTCGTGATCGGGTCCGACTGGCGGGTCACGTACGCGAGCCCGGCCGTCGAGCGCGTCTTCGGTCAGCCGCTCGACGCCATCCTCGGCGCCGAGGGTCCCGACTTCATCCACCCCGACGACCGCACCGGCGTCGTCGAGGCGTTGATCGAGGTGGCGGCGACACCCGGTGCCCACGCCGACCACGAGTTCCGGGCCCACACGACCAAGCCCGACGACATGCGGTGGATCGAAGCCAACGCGGTCAACCTCCTCGACAACGAAGCGGTCGCGGGGATCGTGATCCACATCCGCGACGTCACCGCCCGCCATCACGCGCAGGACGCGCTCACCGCCAGCGAGGAGCGCTACCGCTCGCTCCTCGAGCACAGCACGGACGCCGTGCTGGTCGTGAGCCCGGATGGCACCATCAGCTACATCAGCCCCGCCATCACCAACTTGTTCGGGCGCGCACCCGAAGATCTGCTCGACGGTGGGCACCGTGGCCTGGTCCATCCCGACGACCTGCCCAGGCTCCGCGAGCAGACCCGGGAGGTCTACGCAACACCGGGCCAATCGGCCGCGGTCGAGGCCCGGGTGCAACACGCAGATGGCGCGTGGCGCTGGGTCGAGATCACGTATCTCAACCTCGTGGACGACCCCGGGGTCGGCGGCATCGTGGTGCACGTGCGGGACATCACCGAGACGCGCGACGCACAAGCCGCTCGGGAGGCCAGCGAGCAGCGGCTCCTCGCCCTGGTCCAGTACTCCGACAACATCGTCGAGATCCTCGACAAGAACGCCAAGATCATCTGGGCCAGCCCCGCGAGCGAGTGGGTGGTGGGCTGGGACGTCACCGACCTGACCAGCCACCAGGCGGCGGACCTGGTGCACCCCGACGACGTCGGCGACGTGGCGTTGGTGTTCCTCGAGGTGCTGGCGGGCCCGCTTGGCACCGCGGCCCGGGGCCGGGCACGGGTGCGTTGCAAGGACGGCTCGTGGAAGTGGCACGAGTGCACGTTCACGAACCGGCTCGAGGATCCCGACGTACTCGGCATCATCGGGAACTTCCGGGACATCAGCGGGCGCGTCAAGGCCGAGCAGGATCTGCGTGACAGCGAACGGCTGTTCCGGTCGCTCGCCGAGTCCTCCCCCAGCGGCATCTATCAGCTCGATGTGAACAACAACTGCGTCTACGTCAACGAGCGGTGGCAGGAGATCACCGGGCTGCGCTTCGCCGAAGCGATCGGCCAGGGCTGGCAACGGATGATCCACCCCGACGACCGACCTGACGTGAAGGGCGCCGACGGCACGATCCCCGAGGTCGACCGCGACGCGCTGTTCTCCGAGTTCCGCCTCGTCCGGCCTGACGGCATGGTCCGGTGGGTGGTCGCTCGATCCTCGCCGCTGACCGACGAAGACGGCACGACGACCGGCCGGGTCGGCACCATCGCCGACATCACCGATCGCATGGAGGCCCGACGCGACACGCAGCGCCTGACCGACATCTTCGAAGCCACCCACGACCTGGTCGGGATCGCCGACCGAGATGGCAAAGTCCTCTACTTCAACGCATCCGCGCGCGAGTTCTTCGGCATCCCCGCCCACGGCGACCTCGAGAACGAGTCGCTCATGACCCGGTTCACCCCCGGCATCGCCGACCGCATCGTCAACGAGATCCAGCCCGAGCTCGAGCGCGACGGCATGTGGTACGGCGAGCTGACGATCACCCGCGGCGACGGCACGGTCGTGCCCGTGCTGGCGCAGCTGCTCACCCACACCGACGAGCACGGTGACTTCGAGTTCTTCTCCGGCGTGATGCACGACATCTCCGAGCGCAAGGCCTTCGAATCCCAGCTCGAGCACCAGGCCACCCACGATCCCCTGACCAGCTTGCCCAACCGCGTGCTCCTGCTCGAACGGCTCCAGCACGCCATCGATCGGGCCCGGCGCCTCAACAAGCGGGTGGCGGTGCTGTTCCTCGATCTCGACCACTTCAAGGTCGTGAACGACAGCCTCGGCCACGGCGTGGGTGATCGGCTGCTCATGTCGATCGCGGATCGGCTCAAGACCGTCGTGCGTCCGGGCGACACGATCGCCCGCTTCGGCGGCGACGAGTTCGTGGTGCTGTGCGAGGACCTCGAGACGCAGGCCGATGCCGTCGCGGTCGCCGATCGGGTCAACAGCGTGATCAGCGGCCCGTTCACCGTCGATGATGCCGAGGTGTTCGTCGGCGTCAGCATCGGCATCGCCTTCCCCGACGATCCCGACGCCGAGCCGGGCACCCTCATCCGCGATGCTGACGCCGCCATGTACCGGGCCAAGGAGAAGGGCCGGGCCCGTTGGTAGATCTTCGACAACGCGATGCGAGCCAGCGCGGTCGACCGCCTCGACATCGAGAACGCCCTGCGGCGGGCGCAGGAGCGCCGCGAGCTGCGCGTCTTCTACCAGCCCATCATCTCGCTCGAGGGCGGCCACATCGAAGGCGTGGAGGCGCTGATCCGCTGGGAGCACCCCGAACGGGGGCTGCTGCTGCCGGGCGAGTTCATCCATGTCGCCGAGGAGACCGGGCTCATCGTGCCCATGGGGGCCTGGGTCCTCGAACAGGCGTGCCGCCAGGTCATGCGCTGGCACGCCTCCCTGCCGGGATTCGGTCCACTGCGTCTGTCGGTCAACCTCTCGAGCCGCCAGCTCGGGCACCCGAACCTCGTCGCCGATGTGCGCGCGATCATCACCGAGACCCACATCAACCCGTCGCAGGTCGAGCTCGAGATCACCGAGTCGGTGCTGATGGACGATGTCGAGATGAGCGAGGACACCCTCGGCCAGCTCAAGCGGCTCGGCGTGAAGCTCGTGGTCGATGACTTCGGCACCGGCTACTCGTCGCTCAGCTACCTGCGGCGCTTCCCGGTCGACGTGTTGAAGGTCGACCGGTCGTTCGTGGATGGTCTGGGCAGCGATCCGAGCGACTCCGCCATCGTCACCGCGATCGTGACCCTCGCCCACACGCTCGGGCTCTCCGCGATTGCCGAGGGGGTCGAGACCACGACCCAGCTCGACGAGCTGCGGCGCCTCGGGTGCGACATGGCCCAAGGGTTCTTGATGGCCCGACCGGGTACCGGTCACGACATCGGCGAGCTCCTCGCCAAGCGCCCGACCTGGTAGCGATCCGCGGCGGGAACCGCCGCCGGGTGGGTCAGCCGGCCGTCCCCGTCGCCGCCTTCTGACCGGTCCGGGCGGACTCGACCAGCTGGTGGAACTGGTCGAGGGTGATCTCGCCGCTCGTGCGGTCGACCACCTTGCCGTTCGCATCGACGGCGACGAAGAACGGGAAGCCGCCCACACCGTAGGCGGCGGCCGCCGCGTTCTTGTTGTTGTCAGCGATGGTCGGCACCGGCCAGTTCTCCCCGTGCAGCCAGTTCGCCGGGGGGTAGTTGGGCCGCGTGTCGGTCGTGCTGGTGGCGACGGCGAAGAGATCGACGTCGGTCGGCAGCCCGTTGGCGGCGAGATCCTGCGCGACGATCGGGACTTCCTTCTGGCAGTGCGGGCACCAGTGGGCCACGAACATCACGACCTTGGGCTTGCCCGTGGCCGGGATGGTCAGCGCGGCACCGTTGAACTGCTCTCCCTGGACGCTCGGCACGGTCTGACCGATCGCCGGATCCGTCCCGCCGTTCTCGGGCTGCGGGGCGAGGGGCGGGCCCGTGACGATCACGTCGCCGAACGCGAGCTGGCCGGCGGGTACGACCGTCCCGCCGCCCTTGATGACCACGCCGCTCGCCGTATCCGACTTGCCCGTGGCGACGATCGCGACGATGAGCGCGCCGACGATGACGATGGCGACGGCGCCGCCGACCCACCAGAGGGTTCGCCTGCTGTTGCCCCCGGCGGCCTTCTTGGCTTCGGCGACCCGGGCCGACGGGCTCGGGCTCTTGGGTTTGCTCGGGCGGTTGCTCATGAATTTGCTCCGGTGGGGGCTGATGCGGATGCACCTCGGCGGGGGCCGGCGACGAGCATCAACATGATGATGAAGACGAAGGCGCACAGCGCCATGAACGGCAGCGACACGAACCCGAACTGCCAGACGTAGCGCTCGGTGCACGGCGCGTCGACCGTGCAGAACGACGTGCCCGAGTCCGGTGGGAACGCCTGGATGAACGAGTGGTACGCGGCGATCACGACGCCGACGGCGCACTGGGCGATCACGTAGACGCGGATGCCCAGATCCCGGCGCCACGCGGCGATGGCGAGCAGCAACGCCAGGGGGTACATCGCGATGCGCTGGTACCAGCACAGCTTGCAGGGCACGAAGTGGGCCACCTCGGAGAAGTACAGGCTCCCGAGTGTGGTGACCAGGGCGACCACCCAGGCCACCGGCAACGCCGCCCGTGCCAGGTCCACGCGGATCGGGTCGAGGCGGGCCGGATCGCCCGAGAACCGCCCCACGACCAGGAACGCCGCCAGCGCGACAGTGCCGGCCACGGTGGCCAGAGCGAGGATCGCGAAGAAGAGGGAGGCGGTGGTGGTCGACATGAGGTGGGGACACGGTCGGACAGGATCCACAGGCTGTGGCCCGACAGATTGGTCGCCCAGACATCCTCTCCGGTTCCCGAGCATACGGAGCAGGGCCGAAAGACCGGATAAGCGGATCTGGCGACGGATCGGGCCGCGGGCCGACCATGATGGGACGATGGTCGACCCCCCAGGCCCCGATCGCGCCCCCGATCGCACCCCCGAGTGGCCCGCCGTCGTGGCGCGAGGGCTGATGAAGCGGTTCGATGCGAAGGTGGCCGTGGACCGCATCGACCTCGATGTGCCGCGCGGGTGCTTCTACGGGCTGGTCGGCCCGAACGGCGCCGGCAAGACCACCTCGATCCGCATGATGACCGCGCTGCTCCGGCCCGACGCCGGCCAGGTGTGGATCGAGGGCCACGACGTGTGGGCCGAACCGCTCGTGGTGAAGGCCCGGATCGGGGTGCTCCCCGACGAGTTCAAGCTCTTCGATCGCCTCACCGGAGCCGAGCTGCTCAACTACTGCGGGCTGCTCCGCGACCTGCCCGGCGATCTGGTCGCCGACCGGACCCGTGAGCTGCTCGACGTGCTCGACCTGCAGGGCGCGGCCGACACCCTGATCGTCGACTACAGCACCGGCATGCGCAAGAAGGTCGCGCTCGCGGCGGCGATCCTGCATGCCCCGTCGGTCCTGTTCCTCGACGAGCCCTTCGAGGCGGTCGACCCGGTCTCGACCCGTGCCATCCGCTCGGTCCTCGAACGGTTCACCGATGCGGGCAACACCGTGGTGTTCTCCAGCCACGTGATGGAGGTGGTCGAGCGCATCTGCGACCGAGTGGCGATCGTCAACCACGGTCGGGTCATCGCCGAAGGGGCCATCGACGAGCTGCGGGCCGGCCGCCGCCTCGAGGACGTGTTCGTCGAGCTCGTCGGGGCCCGCGACGCCGGCCCGGGCGCCCTGGCGTGGCTCGATGGTCCCGAGCCACGCGCTGCCGACGAGGCCACCGCCCCCGGCCCGGGGCGCTCCGCATGAGCGCGGCGGATCAGGCCACATCCGGTCGGGAACCCTCCGGTGGGGATGCCGCCGCCCCGGCCGCATCGGCGGCGACCGGATCGGGCCGCACCGTGGCTGAGACGCTGGTGCGACTCAAGGTGCGCCTGATCGTCAACCGCGCGCGCAGCTCGAAGGGCGGCGTGGCCCAGGTGGTGGTGGCCTGCCTGCTCGCGCTCGTCGTCGGTGGCTTCGGCGCGCTGCTCGCGTTCACCGCCGGGGTCGTCCACGATGTGCGGGTCAATCGGGACGTCATCGTGATCGGCGCCACCGCGATCGCCCTCGGGTGGGCGGTGCTCCCCCTGATCAGCTTCGGCTCGGACGAATCGCTCGACCCCGCCCGGCTCGTGCTGTTCCCGTTGGCGCGCGGTCCGTTGATGCGCGGCCTGCTGGCCACCGCGTTCGTCGGTCCCGCTCCGTCGGCGGTGATCCTGGTCGTCTTCGGCGCCGTCCTCGGGTACGCAACCGGGACCAACCTGGCTGTGGCCGCCGTGGTCATCGTGGCCGCCGGGCTCCTCCTGGGGCTCTCCGCGGCGACCGCCCGGACGCTGACCACGTTCCTTGCCGCCGGCCTGAGCTCGCGGCGAGGCCGTGACGCCATGATCGTCATCGTCTCGTTGCTCGCGCTCTCGATCCAGGTGCTGCGCTTCGTGCACTACTCGGTGGACTTCGCCGATCGCCTGGTCGCCGTGATCCGCTGGTTGCCTCCGGGCATGCTGGGCGAGGCCATCATCGACGCCCGCGCGGGCGAGCTCGGTCGGGCGGTGCTCGAGCTGGTGCCGGCGGCTGTGCTGATCCCGCTCCTGCTGCGCTGGTGGGCCGGTGCGCTCGACCGCTCGATGACCGTCGTCGCCGGGGGCCAGTCGCCGCATCGCCAGCGCGTCGCCCGCGATGGCCTCCCGTTGCTCTTCACCGGGCTCGGCTTCCTCGACCGCCGGCCGTGGGGTGCGGTCACGGCGAAGGAGCTGCGCTACGTCGTGCGCGAGCCGCGCCGCAAGGTCACCCTGGTCAACAGCGTGCTGATCGGGGTGGGCCTGCCCGTGTGGGTGGCGCTGCGCTCCGGCGGTGACACCGGGTCCCGAGCGGTGCTGCTCGCCACGGTGGCCGGCTACATCGCCGTCATCGGCAGCAGCAACCAGTTCGGCCTCGATGGACCGGCGGTGTGGCTCGACATGGTGGCCGGGGACACGATGCGCTCGGTGCTGGTCGGCAAGAACGTCGCCGTGGCCCTCGAGGTGCTCCCGCTCGTCGCCCTCGTCGGACTCGGCCTCGCCGCGGTGACCGGCGGGTGGATCTACCTGCCTGCGGCCGTGCTCCTCGCCGCAGCCGGCCTCGGCGTCGGCCTCGCGACCGCGAACGTGATCTCGGTGCGGTTCCCGATCCGGCTCCCCGAGAACCGCAGCCCGTTCGCCGGCAGCGGTGGCGGCCAGGGCTGCGCGACCAGCGCGATCCTCCTCGCGTGCGCCTTGGTGCAGAACCTGCTCCTGGCCCCCGTCGGCATCGCCGTGGCCATCGCCATGTTCGTGGGCCCGGTCTGGCTCTTGCTCGTGGTGCCGCTCGCCGCCGCCTACGGCGCGGGCATGTGGTTCGCCGGGGTGCACATCGCGACCGCCGTAGGACGCGACCGCCTGCCCGAGATCCTCGTCCGGGTCGATCCCGCCCGCACCGGCTGACGGTCGCGACTACGAGGTGGCGTCGCGGAGGTCGGCGGCGACCTCGCGGGCGAGGGCCGCGAGATCGTCGGGGAGGCCGGCGAGACGGTCTCCGTCGATCTCGTCCGAGAACGACAGCCGCTCGACGTCGGTCGAGGCGGCGACGACGCGGGGCATCCACGCCGAGTGCAGCAGGAACGGCACCGTCTCGCCGTGCGGGCTGGCGAGCGTCGCCACCGGTCCCCCACCGACGTCGGCGGCGTCGAACACCTCGACGCGGAACCCGGAGTCGGCGAGCACCGGTACGACGACGTACCCGTCGTACCCACCCGGTTCGCTGCCGGCGTAGCGGCTGCGACCGGCTCCGCTCGCCGCGGCGGTCCCCGCGTCGCGCGGCACGAAGCACGGCGAGGTCGGGTAGTCCTCGACGGAGAACGTGTGATCGCCAGTCGGCTTCAGCGACTCGCGATCGGTCGTGACGAGCACCGGTGGGATCTCCTCGTCGGGGAACGGCAACAGGCGATCGCGGTACAGGTCGACGGCACGCCCGACGATGGCCTCGGGACGGAAGCCGTTGCAGAGCAGGTGGTGCACGGTCGGCTTCGTGATGCCCTCGGTGCTCCAGTCCATGCCCGACAGCTGCATGGCGTACAAGCGCTCGGGGTCCCAGAGCCGGGCGCGCTCGGTGACCGTCCCCGTCTCGGGATCGAACCGCATGACGGATACTTCGGCCGGGTTCATCGGGTGGTTGTACATGCCCGCCAGCGCCGGATCCACGGGGCGGCCCCACGCATCGACGTCATCCGCGCGCATCGAGATCGCCAGCTCGGAGTTGTGGGTGTGCTCGAACAGCACGGTGACGCCGTCGGTGTCGTCGTACTCGGCGTAGTAGTGCATGACCTCCGGGCCGATGCGGAACGACGTCGCCGCCACCGGTGATCCGGGGGTCGTGGCGTCGACGGCGTCCTTGCGGATCAGGTAGATGGGCTCGTCCGTGAAGTTCGTGACCGAGCGCTCGCCGAGCCCGAAGATCTCGTTCGGGTCGGCGCGGAACGCGCAGTCGGCGAGGATCAGCCAGTCCCGGGTCTGGGTGATCGTGTGCATCGACTGCGGGATCGGCGCGTCGGCCACCGGCCACCGCTGCACATGGGTGCCGTCGCCGTCGTAGCGGATCAAGTGCACCTCGCCGAGCATCGGGTTGAGCGACACGGTCCACATGCAGTTGCGGTCGGGGTCGATGACCGGATGCGCCGTGCTGGCGATCAACGGCAGCACCGGCGCGTCGATGGCCGGCGCCCAGTCGTCACGATGGCCGACGTCGGCGAGGAAGCGCAGGCTCAGCGGGTCCACCTCGACGGGCCGGCCGGCGTCCCAGGTGGCGAACAGGCGGTCCCCCCACGGCAGCGGCGCGGTGTTGGCCGAGTTGGACGAGCCGAACGGCGACCGCAGGCCGATGACGGTCTCCTCGAACACGTCGGGCCGCTTTGTGTGCAGGCGTCGCGACGGCGAGTCGATCATCGACTGGCGCCACGCCCACGAGTCCGGATCCGCCCCGTGGCTCCCGGGGGCCAACGACAGGCGCAACAGGGCGCCGTCGCAGAAGAACGCGTGGCCGTGCAGACCCCGCAGATCCGAGGTGCTGAGCAGGATCTCGCCGTGCAGGTCGGCCGGCCAGGTGCCGGACTGCAAGGTCAGATCGAGGTCGCGGAACCCGTCGCGGGCGAGCACGGAACGTGGGATGGGCATGGCGACCTCCCGGTCGTGAGTTCCGGGCCCCGATCCCCACCGGCGCCTGCGCAGCCGGGCGAGCCCCCCGGGACCCGGAGTGAACACCGTTAACCTAGCCGCCGGATTCGGAGCGGGCAAGCGCCTCACCGTCGCATCCCGGCACCGGTCAGCCCGGAGCTCAACCAGCCCGCGAATCCGTTCATTGCTCCCGGCTCCGCTTCCACGCCGGCGCCCGGTGCAAAGAAGCGGTGCAGCCAGAACACGTGCGACACTGGCATCACGATGTCCTCCGCCGCCGAGTCCGATCCGCTGTCACCCGGGCCCGCCCGTGAGACCCTCACCCGCGAGGCGATCATCGCCGCGACCCGCGTGCTCATCGTCGACGAGGGCCTCGACGGCGTCTCCCTGCGGCGCGTCGGCGCCGCCCTCGGGGTCACCGCCCCGGCGCTGTACGCCTACGTGAAGGACAAGCGGGATCTGCTGCGGGGAGTCGCCGAGTCCGCCTTCACCGATCTCATCAGTCGCTT
>JBBQHT010000112.1:0-14382 GCA_038324235.1 Acidimicrobiales bacterium | reverse complement strand
TTGTACCCCGGGGTGGGGCCGCTGAGCCACAGCGGGGAGTAGGCGCACAGCAGTCGTCGGGGTGTATCCGAGTCGCTGGCGGCGTTCGTGGAACTGGGGGTGGATGTGCGCATGGCGAGTCCGTCTCCTCGTTGAGTCGGTCGGCCGGTCAATTGTCATGTAACCGTAAAGCACGAGATGCTCCCGATCCAGTCACTTCGACCAGAAATGACGGGATCTTCACGATTTCTCGAAGAAACCTCGTCCTGGAGGCGCATCTCGCCTGTCTGCCCCCGATCGGTGGTGGTGCCACCGCTCGGGACTGGCAGTCTACGAACCGTTCAGACGATCACCACGGACCCCGGGTTACATCTTCGGGTGCGGGGCTCGCCGCCGGGCGCCGCGGGCGGCGGCGCCCCGCCCCGACACCGTGGGCGAACGCCCAGGGCCAGGGCCAGGGCCAGGGGCCGCGTCGCCTCAGGGGTGGGTGGGGGCGAGCCAGTCGATCCACTGGCCGTGGGCGTGGGTCCAGGCCAGGGCGGTGCTCTCGGCGACGCCGTCGCACCAGCACCGCAGCCCGAGCAGCGATGCCGCCCGGCCGTCGTTGCCGGCCGCGTCGCGAGCGGGGCGATCGATCCACGGGGCCACGCTCGGGTACTCGCCGGTGATGCAGGCCAGGTCACGACGAGCGCCGATGGCATCGAGCCGCGCGCCGAGCTCACGGCGTTCGTCCTTGGTGAAGTAGGCCAGCACCCACGTGGAGAAGATCACCGGGATGACTCCGGGGGGCACCTCGTCGATGACCCGCGGTAGCAGCTCGAGCGCGTGGCCCTGGCGCAGGTCGGGCGGATCCTGGCGGGCGACGCGGATCGCAGCCCGCAGCCGGGCCGCTCGGTCGGGTACGAGCGGCCAGATGCAGGCCTCGAGCCAACGGCAGGCGACCTGGTCGTGGACGTCGATGGGGGCGATGTCGATCCCGACCCGGCTCGCGATCGGCGGCATCGTCGCCGGGACGGGTGGACGGTTCGGGCCGCGCACCTCGCACGTGAGCTGCACGGTGGCGGCGGGGTCGCCGAGCACCGAACCGTCGCTGTAGCGGTAGCCGTAGCGGTCGAGGGTCAGGTTCAGCCCCGCGCTCGGACCCAGCTCGATCAGGGCGAGGGGCCGGCCGAACCGGCTGTGCACCGCGGCGAGCGCGGGAAGCAGCAGCGACGACCGCCCGACCTCGTTGGTCTGGATCGAACGCGTCGCGACCACCCGGGCCAGGTGCTCGGCCCGCTCCAGCACCAGGGTTCGGAACCTCGGCCACGCCTCGGCCATCGGCTCCTCCCCGCGATAGATCGCGGCGAGCGGCAGGTCGGGCTCGGCGAGGACCAGGTCGTGGACGGCGGCGTTGACGAGCACCGGCAGGATCTTGGCCCGCAAGCCGAACGAGCCGATCGTGGTCAGCAACTCCATGTCGTCGGCGGTGTGGCGGGCGAGCGACGCGTAGAGGTCGCAGTAGCCGTCGAACTCCGCGTCGGCGAGGTAACGGTAGAAGTCCGCCAACTCGACGAGGTCGGCGTCGGACGCCGGCTCCGGTCCGGGGCCACGGGTGAACTCGTTCTCAGCGCCGTCCATCCATCCACCGATCGGTCTCGCGCTGGCTCACGGTTGCCGTCACCATCGCAGAATATCGAGCGTGCCGACCATGGGCGGACACCGCGGACGCGCGCCGGCGGCGTGGCCCCCGGCGGCCCGCCGATCAGGAGGCCGCCGACGACCGCAGATATCTGACGACCCGTCAGGTGGAGGGTTAGGCTCGCCGCATGCGTGATGCGAACGACACGAACGAGGGTGGGACCCGGGGCGATCTGGAGTGGGGGACGACCCCGCGGCTGGTGCTGGCGGCCGCCGCCCGCCTCGGCGAGCACCCCGCCGTGATCGATGGCGACGTCCTGATCACCTACGCGGATCTGGCCACGCGGGTCGAACACGCGGCGCGGGCGTTCATCGCCGCGGGCCTCGAGCCGGGGGATCGCGCGTCGATCTGGGCGCCCAACATCCACGAGTGGATCGTCGCCGCGCTCGGACTCCACGCTGCCGGTGGGGTCCTCGTGCCGCTGAACACCCGCTTCAAGGGCGCCGAGGCCGCCTACGTGTTGGGCAAGAGCGGGGCCCGGTTGCTGTTCACGGTGACCGACTTCCTCGGCACCGACTACGTCTCGGTGCTGCGCGACGCGGTTCCCGCCGACGAGCTGGCGGTGCTGGAGCAGATCGTCGTGCTGCGCGGCCCCGTGCCCGCCGGGGCGATCAGCTGGTCCGAGTTCCTCGAGGCGGGGGGTGCCGTCCCGGCCGAGGAGGCGCACGAGCGCATGGCGGCGGTGGCCCCCACCGACCTGTCCGACATCCTCTTCACGTCGGGCACCACCGGCGCACCGAAGGGCGTCATGACCGCCCACGGGCAGAACCTGCGCGGCTTTCGCGACTGGGCCGATGTCGTCGGCCTGCGCGAGGGCGACCGGTACCTGATCGTGAACCCGTTCTTCCACGCGTTCGGCTACAAGGCCGGCATCCTCGCATCGCTGATGACCGGTGCCACGATCTATCCCCAGCTCGTGTTCGACGTGCCCCAGGTGATGCAGCGGGTGGCCGAGGACCGCATCACGATGCTCCCTGGGCCCCCGACGCTCTACCACACGATCCTCGACCATCCGGATATCGCGAAGTTCGACATGAGCTCGCTGCGGTTGGCCGTGACGGGTGCCGCGGCGATCCCGGTCGAGCTCATCCTGCGCATGCGGGCCGAGCTGACCTTCGAGACGATCATCACCGGCTACGGGCTGACCGAGGCGTGCGGCATCGCCACCATGTGCCGCTACGACGACGACCCCGAGACGATCGCCACGACATCGGGGCGGGCGATTCCCGACGTCGAGGTGCTGTGCGTCGACGAGACCGGCACCGAGGTGCGCCGCGGCGAACCCGGCGAGCTCGTCGTGCGCGGGTACAACGTCATGCACGGCTACTTCGACGATGCCGCCGAGACCGCCGCCACCATCGACGAGGCCGGCTGGCTGCACACCGGCGACATCGCCACGATGGACGAGCGGGGCTACATCAAGATCACGGATCGCATGAAGGACATGTTCATCTGCGGTGGGTTCAACGCCTACCCGGCCGAGATCGAGAACCTCATGCTCGGCCACGCCTCGATCGCCCAGGTCGCCGTCGTCGGCGTCCCCGACCCCCGCATGGGCGAGGTCGGCGTGGCGTTCGTGGTGCTGCGACCGGGGACGACGGTCACCGCCGAGGAGCTGGTGGCGTGGAGCCGGGCGCACATGGCGAACTACAAGGCGCCGAGCCGGATCGTCCTGGTCGAGGATCTACCGCTCAACGCGACGGGGAAGGTGCTGAAGTACGAACTGCGAGACCGGGCGGTCGCCACGGGCTGATCTGCGCCATCGCCGCGGTCGGTGGGTCCTGACCATCGCCAGTCACCTCTAGGCCGTTCGGCTCATGGCTCGTGCGCTGCTGCCGACAGGAGAACCGACCCTTCGGAGGATGGTGATGGCCGCCAAGACCAAGTGTCCCCAGTGCGGGGCGAAGAACGCCACCGATGCCCGGCGTTGCCGGGTGTGCGCCAACCTGTTGAACCTGGCCGCGCCGGAAGTGGAGCACAGGCCGAAGGGCCTGCCGGATCACATCCAGCGACGCGTGGACGCCGAGCTGGAACAACAGATCGGCACGGACACCTTCATCCCGGGGGTGACACCCGCGGCCGGCTCCGGCGGTTTCGGTGCATCGCCGGGCGCCCCTGACGGCTTTGGCTCGGCCGAGCCCGCCGGCTCCGGTTTCGGGCCGCCGCCACCCCCTGACGCGTGGGCTGCCCCGGCGCCGCCCGCGTGGGCGGCCCCGCCGCCCGGAGCGACCGCACCGCCCCCGCCTCCCTCCTGGGCCACGCCCGCCTCGGCGCCACCGCCGCCGGGAGCACCGCCTCCGCCGCCCGCCTGGGCGACGCCCGCACCCCCTCCACCCGGCGCCTCGGTCGATCCGCAGGCGCATGTGGCCGGGGGCGCCGCGGGCGAGGTCCCCGGCTGGGCTCCACCGCCCCCGGGCGACGAGATCATCATCGAGGCGCCACCGCGCCACGTCGCCGACGTCGAGCCACCGCCGGTGGCCGACGAGGCGTTCGAGAAGTTCGACCCGGATGCGCTCTTCCGCGACATGGGCCGGGCCCCGCTCCCGCCGCCCCCACCGCCCCCCGACGAGCTGCGCCTACCACCGCCCGTCGACGACGGACCCGATCCGCTCTGGCAGATCGAGGTCCCCGACGGGGCCAGCAGCGCCGAGATCGAAGCAGCCGCCGCCAAGGCGATGCGCGACGAGCGTCTCAACCGCCGTCCGAGCTTCCTCGACAAGGTGTTCAACGTCGAGGACGGCGAGGACGAGGCGGGTAACGAGCCCCGCCCGTTCTGATCGCTGCTCGCTGACGACCCGCACCGAGCGCGGCGGTGGGCGGCGGCGTCGAGGACGGCTTGCGCTCGCCGGGGCGCCGAGCCGAGTTCCTTGGGGACGGCGATGACGTCCAGCGCTTCGACATCGAGCACGACGACGGGGACGGTCGATCTCCGCGCTTGCGGCGGTGGGAGTTGGAACGGGCACGGCTGACCGGCGCGAGGCGCTGCCCTGGGCGTCGGACTTCTCATATCTGACGACCCATCAGGTAAGGTGCGACCGGGCGTCCGACCGACCGTCGGCGAGCCTTTCCCGACTGCCGCTCGGGCCGCACCGCCAGGAGAACGAACGCCGTGGACCTCCGCTATTCCGAATCGGATCAGCAGTTCCGCAAGGAGCTGCGCGAGTGGCTCGCCCAGGTCCTGCCGGACCTGCCGGCCAAGCCCGGGCCCCACGACTGGGAGGCCCGTCGCGTCTGGGACACCGGCTGGCAGCGCCAGCTGTTCGAGTCGGGCTACGCCGGCATCAACTGGCCCACCGAGTTCGGCGGCCGTGGGGCGACGCTGACCGAGCAGCTCATCTACCTCGAGGAGACCACGCGGGCGGGGGCGCCGTACATCGGCGTCAACTTCGTCGGCATGCTCCACGCGGGGCCGACGATCATGGCCGAGGCAACCGAGGAGCAGAAGGCGGATCACCTGCCCAAGATCCTGCGCGGCGACGAGGTCTGGTGCCAGGGGTTCTCCGAGCCCGGCGCCGGCTCGGACCTTGCGTCGCTGTCGTGCAAGGGCGTGCGCGACGGTGACGAGTACGTGATCACCGGGCAGAAGATCTGGACCTCGTTCGCCCAGATCGCCGACTGGTGCGAGCTGCTGATCCGCACCGACAGCGATGCCCCCAAGCACAAGGGCATCACCTGGGTGATGTTTCCGATGGACACGCCTGGCGTGGAGATCCGCGAGATCAAGACGATCGTCGGGTCCAGCGAGTTCAGCGAGGTCTTCTTCGACGAGGCGCGCGTGCCGGTGGCCAACCGCGTCGGCTTGGAGAACGACGGTTGGCGCGTCGCCATGGTGACCTTCTCCTTCGAACGGGGGACCGGCTTCATCTCCGATCTGGTCGAGACCGACAAGATGATCGGCGAACTGGTCGAGCTCGCCCGTCACATCACCCGCAAGTCCGGCTCGGCGTGGGAAGACGTCGAGCTGCGCCGCCAGGTCGGTCGGCTGCAGGCCCGCATGGATGCGCTGTGGGCGATGACCAAGCGCAACCTCGCGCAGGCCGAGCGCAACGGCATCCCCGGGGTCGGCGGCTCCGTCGTGAAGGTGTACTACTCCGAGCTGTTCCAGGAGATGACCGACGTGGCGATGAAGCTCGTCGGCCGGGCCGGGCTCTCCCGGGACGACCTGGGGGATCTGCGGTCGGGGTCCTTCGTCGAGGAGCGCCTGCGCTCCACCTCGTTCTCGATCGCGGCCGGCACCAGCCAGATACAGCGCAACATCATCGCCGAGCGGATCCTCGGACTGCCCAAGGAGGCTCGCTGACATGGACTTCGAACTGTCCGACGACCAGGTGTCGTTGCAGGAGGGCATGCGCAGCTTCCTCGCCGGGCGCTTCCCGATCGATGTCGTGCGCGGGCTCGAGACCACCGGCGGGATCGACCGTGACCGCTGGCGGGAGCTGGCGGACATGGGCGTGTTCGCCCTGCGCCTGCCCGAGGCCGACGGGGGAGTGGGCATGGGCTGGGCCGATGCCGTGCTGGTGTTCGAGGAGCTCGGTCGGGCGGTCGTGCCCGGCCCGCTCGTGTGGACCCACCTCGCCGCGGGCGTGGTGCCCGGCGCGGCCACGGGCGACGCGATCGTGGGCGGTCTCGAACGCCATGACGTGGCGCTCGTGCTCGAGCATCCCGATGCGCTCGATGTGGTGCTCGTGGTGGACGACGACGGCGTGTGGTCGGTCGATCCGGCGACCCTCGAGCTCGCACCGATCGAGACGCCGCTGGATTCGTGGACGCCGGTGGCCCGCGTCGTCGGCGACCTGCCCCAGGGGGCGCGGGTGCTCGACGCGGCCGGCGCGGCGGCGTGGCGCCTGCAAGGCGCCACCCTCGTCAGCGCGCTGCTGCTCGGGATCGCCGAGGCGGCCACGGATCTGGCCGTCGCGTTCTCCAAGGAGCGGGTGCAGTTCGACCGGCCCATCGGCACGTTCCAGTCGCTCAAGCACCTGATGGCCGACATGCTCGTGCGGGCCGAGGTCGCGCGCGGTGGCGTGTACGCGGCCGGCGTCACCCTCGATGATCCGATCGTCGGCTCGATCCCGCGTGCGGTTGCGGCGGCGAAGTTCACCGCGGCCGAGGCGGCGATCGAGAACGGCAAGACCAGCGTGCAGGTCCACGGGGGCATGGGGTACACGTGGGAGATCGATGCCCATCTGCACCTCAAGCGCGCTTACGCCCTCGAGCCCACGTTCGGCAGCCGGGACGAGCACGCCGAGGCGATGGCCGACCTCCTCGCCGCAACGAGCGCGTAGGCCCGTTCAGCCGCGGGACCGCAGCAACTGCCGGCTCGTGGTCGCACGGGTCGGCCGACCGCGCCACAATGGCCGGCGTGGCCCTTTCGACCGGCACCGTGTTGCGCCGAGGTTTGCTGCGTCGGTGCGCGGTCTGCGGTCAGGGCAAGCTCTTCCGGCGCTGGTTGGTCATGGCCGAGCAGTGCCCGCGCTGTGGGTTCCGGTTCCAGCGTGCCCCCGGTCAGTGGCTCGGGTCCTGGTTCCTCAACGTCTGTCTCTCCCAGGTGTTGGCGGTGGGCATCCTGATCGGTGGCGTGATCGCCGCGTTCCCCCGCCCACCCTCGCTGGCGCTGGGCGCGACCGGCGTGGCGGTGATGGTGCTGTTCCCGGTCTTCTTCTTCCCGTACTCGCGGACGATCTGGGTCGCCATCGACCTGGCCATGAAGCCGCTCGAGTTCGGTGAGGGTGTCGATCCCCAGTGGGAGCTCGCCGCGGACCTCGAGCAACTCGAGGACGAGCGCCGCGGGTCGTCGCCGGCCTGACGACAGCGGGGCTGCAATTACCCGGGGGCGAATGCCGGGCGCCATGTCAGCCCCTGTACAGTCTCGGCCCATGCGTCGGGTGCTGTTGTTCGTGGGGGTGCCGTTGGTGTTCTTGCTCGCCGGGTGTGGTTCGCCCTCGGACTCGACCGCCACCGTGGCGGCCGATGCCACGACCACCACGCCGACGAGCCCGCCCTCCACCACCCCGCCCCGGCCGGTGACCAGCATGCCGGCGAAGAACCCGGGGGCGGGTGCCAAGAAGACGCCGGGTACCGCACCCAAGGGGAATGCGGGCAGCGGCGGGTCCACCGCCACGGTGCCGTCGGCGCCGGACCTCAAGGACTTCTGTGGCACCGCCAAGACATTGAAGATCACGAGTCTGGACTCGTTCGCCCAGTTCGACGCCAAGGGTTCGGGCAAGCTCGTGCTCGGCTTCGCGCACATGGCGAAGGTGGCCCCCGCCGACATCGGCGCCGCCGTCACCGACATGCAACCGCTCGTGATCGAGTTGAACAAGAAGGTCAAGGCGGGCGACGTCCACGACCTGGCCTCGTACAAGGCCTGGCTGGCCGCGGCGGACGCCGACTCGGTCAAGAAGTGGATCGCCGCGCAGCAGCTGCTCGTTCCCTACGTGGAGAAGAACTGCGCGTAGTTTGCGAGGTCTCTTGGGGAGCTAGATCTCTTGGGGCGGCTCGCTCGGTTCAGGCGGGGTGGAACGTGATCGGCATCGCGGAGTACCCGCGGACGTTGCCCGAGTTGATGCGGCGGAGCCCGGCGACGTCGACCTCGTAGTCGAGCAGGTGGGCGTGGATGTCCTCGAGGGCGATGCGCGTCTCGAGGCGGGCCAGCGCCGCGCCCAGGCAGACGTGGATGCCGTGACCGAACCCGACGTGGTTGCGCGTGGGGCGATCCAGGTCGAACGTGTCCGGGTTCTCGAACATCGCGGGATCGTGGTTCGCGGCCCCGAGCAGGACGAGGACCTTCGCGCCGTCGGTCATCGTGACGCCGTGCAGCTGCGTGTCCCGGGTGAGCGTGCGCGCCATGAGCTGGGTCGAGCCCTCGATGCGCAGCGTCTCCTCCACCGCGTCGGCGATGCGGCTCGGGTCGGCCAGCAGGATCTGGCGCTGGGCCGGCTCTCGGGCCAGCCACGAGACGGCGTTGCCGATGAGCTTGGTCGTGGTCTCGTTGCCCGCGATGATCAGCAGGAAGCAGAAGCCGACGATCTCGTCGTCGGTCAGTCGCACCCCATCCACCTCGGCCTCGAGCAGGCCACTGGTGAGGTCGTCGCCCGGCCTCGCGCGCTTGGCCTTCACGTCGGCCAGGAAGTACGAGTAGATCCGGGTCGCGCCCTCGATGCCGTGGGGGAGGATCTCGGGGTTGCCGTCCTCGCGATCGATCATGGCGTCGGTCCACTCTCGGAGCTGGTCCTGATCCTCGTCGGGCACGCCGAGCATCGTGGAGATGACGTCCATCGGGAGCTTGGCCGAGTAGTCGCGGATCAGGTCGGCCTCACCATCATGGCGGAAGCGGTCGAGGTACTTGGCCGACAGGTCGCGGATGCGGGGCTCGAGCTCTTGGATGCGGCGAGGGGTGAAGACGCGGCTGACGAGTCGCCGCATGGTCGTGTGGTCCGGCGGGTCCATGGTCAGCATCATCGGCAACGGGCTCTTGGCCTCGAGCGTGATGCCGTGGCGGTTGCAGTAGGTGTCGGTGTCGTGCAGCGCAGCGAGCACATCGTCGTAGCGCGACAGCGCGTAGAAGCCCATCTCGGCGTTGTGGTACACCGGCGCCTCCTCACGCAGACGGGCGTAGATCGGGAACGGATCCCGGTTCACCTCCGTGGCGTACGGGTTGTACGAGAGCGGGGCGGCGTCGAGCATCGTCGCGTCGGTCATGGGGTCTCCCGGGCAGAAATCTGAACGACGGTTCAGATTGACGAACTGGTGCTCACCCTAGACGAAAGCGGTACCGGTCGGGACCGAAGGGACGCGGGACAGCGGCCGCGGCGGTGGAACGAGTTGCAATTCGGGTGGCCAGGCCGGTAGGTACTGCCCATGTCTCACGACCCCGACGCCCCGATCGCCGCCGACGCCACGACCTCGCAGGCCGCCGTGGGGGGCCGCGCGGTGCCAGCCGGGGACCTGCTCGCCGACATCGACGTGCAGCCCGATCCGACGCGTCCGGGCAGGTACAACATCGAGTTCTCGCCCGCCTGGAACGTCTTCTACACCTTCGGTGGGGTGACCATGGCCGCGGCGTTGCGAGCCGCCGAGCGGGAGGTCGCACGCGACGACCTGCATCCCCTCTCGGCACACGCCGTGTTCTGCTCGCCGGTGGCCGCTGGTCCCGTCGAGATCGACGTGGACATCGTGCGCAACGGGCGCACCGCGGCCAACGTCAGCGCGGATCTGCGCCAGACCGGCCACGAGGGCACGGACATGCGCCTGCTGGCCACGTTCGGTCAGCATCACGAGACCGACCTGACGTATCGGGGCATCGAGTTCCCCCAAGACGTGCGCCCGCCCGACGAGTGCCCGACGCGCCCCGATCCCGCCGAGTTCTCCGAGGCCCGCAACCCGTTTCCGGCGATCAACTTCCACGAGCAGAACGACTGGCGCCCGGCGCTCGCCGGGTTCACGTGGGAGGAGAGCTGGGGTGCGCAGGGCCCGCACGACGCCCGGTTCGCGTCGTGGTTCCGGCTGCACAAAGAGCCGCGCTTGGCCGACGGCCTGATCGATCCGGTGTCGTACTGCGTGCCGGCCGACATGTTGGGTCCGGCGATCGGCCGGGCCCTGGGTCCCATCACCCAGGAACGCCCCTTCCTGATCCTGTCGCTCGAGATCAACCTGCAGTTCTTCGCGACGACCGACTCGAGCTGGATCCTCCAACACGTGCACTCCCAGGACGCGGGCCACGGGTACGCCTACGGCACCACCGAGCTCTGGGACGAGCACCGTCGGTTGGTGGGCTACGCAACGCAACGCGCGCGGTTGCGCCCGTTCAGTGCGGGCGAGCAGCTCGGGCCCCGCTGACGCCACCGCGCCGACGGTCGCGGTTCGCGTGGCCCGGCGCGAAACCACCGCGATCCGTGGCTGTCGGCCGGCGGACGGTGGCCGAATCCCGGTCAGTGGCATGGGCCACACCACGGGCGGGCGCAGCGGTCGTCCCGATGGACAATGATGGGCGGATGAAGGGAATCGTGCTCGCGGGTGGCAGTGGGACCCGGCTCTATCCGATCACTCGTGGCGTCAGCAAGCAGTTGCTGCCGATCTACGACAAGCCGATGATCTACTACCCGCTGTCGAGCCTCTTGTTGGCCGGCATCCGGGAGATCCTGGTCATCACGACGCCGGACGAGCAGTCGTTGTTCCAGCGGTTGCTCGGCGATGGGTCCGACCTCGGGTTGCACCTGCAGTACGCGATCCAGCCCAACCCGGGCGGCATCGCCGAGGCCCTCCTGATCGGCGAGGACTTCGTGGCCGGCGAGCGCGTGGCGCTCGCGCTCGGCGACAACATCTTCCACGGCCACGGCCTGGCCGAGTCCCTCGCCCGGGCGGCTGCCCGCCCCGATGGGGCAACGGTGTTCGGCTATCGCGTCGCGGATCCCGAGCGCTACGGCGTGGTCGAGTTCGACACCGACGGCACGGCGATCGGCATCGAGGAGAAGCCGGTCAAGCCCCGGTCGAACTACGCGGTCACCGGCCTGTACTTCTACGACGACCAAGCGGTCGAGATCGCGAAGGGCCTCGAGCGCTCCCCTCGTGGTGAGCTCGAGATCACCGACCTCAACGTCGAGTACCTCAAGCGGGGCGCCCTGCACGTCGAGGTCCTCGGCCGCGGCACGGCGTGGCTGGACACCGGCACCCACGAGTCGTTGCTCCACGCCGCCAACTTCATCGAGACGATCCAGGAGCGCCAGGGCCTCAAGGTCGCGTGTCTCGAGGAGATCGCCTACCGCCAGGGGTTCCTCAGCCGCGAAGCCCTCGCCCGGGTCGCGCTGGCGATGAACAAGAACGGCTACGGCGCCTACCTGCAACAGCTCCTCGACGACGAAGACTGAGTCGCGGCGCACATCGCGCCCGCCGACCCTGACATCCGCCCCAACACGCGTTCTCGGCTACGTGGTGGCCCCTGACAGCGCGTTCTCGGCTACGTGGTGGCCCCTGGCAACGCGTTCTCGGCTACGTGGTGGCCCCTGACAACGCGTTCTCGGCTACGTGGTGGCCCCTGACAAGTGGTGGCCCCTGATAACCCCGATCTCGGCTCGGTGGCGGGCCCCTGGTGAGGTGTTCTCCGCTCGGCGGTGGCCGCCCCCCTCGGTGGCAGACGATCAACTCGACGAGCAGGCGGCGTGGTCGGTGATGAACGTCTCCAGCGCTGGTCCCGCAGCGGTGCCCGCCTCACGGTCGACCGCGAGGTGGTCGCGCCCGTCGAGCACGACGTACCCGTCAGGTCGCGGGGCAAGGGCGTAGAGCTCGGCGCTCTGCTCGTTGGGCACGACCTCGTCGGCGGCACCGACGACGACGAACACCGGCGCACGTACCGAGGCGATCCGGGTGCGGGAGTCGAACTGGTTGCGCATGAGCAGGCGGTAGGGCAAGCCGGGCAGCCGCGTCCACGCGATGTCGGGCAGTGACGTGTAGGGCGCCAGCAGCACGACGCCGGCGACCGGCCGCGTGGCCGCCAGCCGGATGGCCACGCCGGTGCCCAACGAGAACCCGGCGTCGATGATCCTGGCCGGGTCGACGTCGTCGCGAGCCGCGACCGCGTCGAAGGCGGCCTGGGCATCGACCGCCATCGCCTCCTCCGAGGGCGTTCCTGAGGCTCCGGCGAAGCCGCGGTACTCGGCGAGGAACACGCCGATGCCGCGATCGGCGAGGGCCGTCGCGAGCGGGTACTCGCCCGAGTGGTTGCCGCCCTGGCCGTGGAACAAGATGAGCGCCGGCGCGGGACCACACGTCGGGGATGGGCGCCGGCTCGCCACGAACCATCCGGTCAGGGTGACGCCGTCAGCGGTCGTGTAGCTGACATCGCGCGCATCGGGGAGGACCGCCGCCGCGGGCAGCACGGCGTCGTCGGTGACGAACAGGAAGCGGTCCTGGAAGAGGTAGAGGAGCACGACCGGCACCAGCGTGCAGGCGGTGAGCACGACGACCAGTCGCACGACGATCGGCTGCCATCGAAGCTTCGTCCTGTGGGTCACCGCATCCCTCCTGCTTTCGACGAACCCGGGCCCGCCCGGCGCGCGGCCGGTGTGGCGATGTCGTGATCTTCCCCGACCTCGGGCGGGCATAGGCACAGCTCCAGTCGAGATGTCGTGAAGATCTCGTGCACGGTGGGGGACCGAGACACACGCGGGAGGGGCCGGCGGGGAGCCGAGAAGGGTGGGGAGGGGCGCTGAGGTGGCCGAGAAGCGGAGGAAAGGGGCGCTGAGGTGGCCGAGAAGGGTGGGGATGGGCGCTGAGGTGGCCGAGAATCGGTGGGGAGGGGCGCTGAGGTGGCCGAGAACGCGGGGTCGCGTCTGGCGGGCGGGATCAGGGCGGGATCAGTCCTGGGCGGCGAAGGGGGAGACCGACTGGGTCACCTCGTCCCACGGACTGGGCGGGGCGTTGAGCCGGATCGCGGCCTGCTCGATGATGGCGTCGTAGTTGACGCGCCAGCCGGCGAAGTCACGCCACGCCTGGTCACGATCGGCCTTGATCGGCACGCGGCTGGCTTCGAGGTACGCCACCGCGGCGTCGAACTGCTCACGGGTGATGGTGATCGGATCGTCGGGCGCCGGATCGGCGGGATAGGGAAAACGGAAGTGGTCGGCGAGGGTGCGCAACGCGACGACGCCGGACCGGATGGTGATGTGCGGACCCACGGATCCCTCGAGGTCGACCACGGCGATGCGAAGCGCGGCGAGATCCAGGACGGCGCGGGCGGTGGAGATCCAGTGGTTCTCAGGGTTCG
The DNA here is from genome assembly GCA_038324235.1 of Acidimicrobiales bacterium. Lineage (GTDB taxonomy): Bacteria > Actinomycetota > Acidimicrobiia > Acidimicrobiales > Acidimicrobilacustridaceae > JBBQHT01. The sequence continues at coordinate 964 of JBBQHT010000112.1, read as the reverse complement.
GGGATCGGTAGAAGTTCAAGATCGTCAGCGAGGTGTGGCTCTCGGAGATGTCGATGAACCAGTCCTCCCACTCGGCCCACATGCCCTTGTCCAACTCGTCCAGCGAGTTCGTCTGGTGCGCCACGCTCAACGCGTGCCACGGCCGGGCCGGCGAACCGCCGCGCACCGCGAACTTGGCGACGGTGAACTCCCGCTTCTGGAACGCCGCGTAGATCGTGGGGAGGTAGGAGATGAGCAGCGCGAGCAGGGTGAGCCCGATCAGGGCCTCGGCGTACACCACGAACAGCGGTGACTCACCCGTCGGGCTGGCGAAGCCGAGCGTGAACAGCGCCGAGCCGCTGTAGTGGCTCGCGTCGACGACCGTCATGTCGTTGATGCCCCAGTAGATGGCGGTGAAGCCGATGAACACCAGGAAGAACCACACCGCCTGGAAGGCCAGGAGCGTGATCGGCGGTCGCAGCGCCAGGACCTTGTCCCGCCACTCGTAGGACCGGGTGGGTGGCGCCGCCATCGCGAAGAGCCGGGCGACGTTGGACGCGATGACCTGCGTGAGCCGCACGCTGGTCGAACGGGGCAGCATGAAGTTGCGGATCGCGGCGTCGAGCACCCAGACGATGAGCACCACGCCGGCGACAACAGCGAGGATGCGGGCAGGCAGCATCGGGTGGGGACCTCCGGGTCGGTTCGTGGGCCGAAACCGTACAAGCGCGAGCGGGGATCCGTCGCGGCGGGCCCATGATCGGCCGGCGGTGTCAGGCGAGGACATTCGTCCCGAAGTAGAACCTGTTCTAGAATTGCGGGACGCGCAAGCCAGGGTGATCGACGGGAGCGGCCGGATGGACTTCGAGGACAGTGGTGACGAAGCGGCGTTCCGCGCCGAGGTCCGCGCCTTTCTCGAGGCGCATGCCACCCGCAAGACCGGCACGGATGCCGACTGGTCCCGCGGCAACATGGCCGAGGACCC
>JBBQHT010000111.1:0-14384 GCA_038324235.1 Acidimicrobiales bacterium | reverse complement strand
GAGCCGCGAGCAGTCGGTCAGCATCACGAACCACCGGCACGGCAACGTTCGACCAGACTGAGACATGGCTCATCGTCGTCATGTCCGGCTGAAGGTCTGTTGCATCGCCTCGATCGAGGAGGCTCGGTTGGCCATCGCCATGGGGGCCGACGCGCTCGGCCTGGTCGGGGCGATGCCGAGCGGCCCCGGGCCGATCGCCGACGACATGATCGCCGAGATCGCGCGGGCGGTCCCGCCGCCGGTCGCGACCTTCCTGCTCACCTCGCAGACCGAGGTCGACGCCATCGTCGATCACGCCCGGCGCACGCACACCTCGACGCTCCAGCTGGTCGACTGGGTCGAGCCCGCGGACCACGCGGCGATCCGCCGCCAGCTCCCCGGCGTGAAGGTGGTGCAGGTGCTGCACGTCGAGGACGACGCCGTGCTCGAGCAGGCCCAGGCCGCGGCAGCCACGGCGGATGCCCTGCTGCTCGACTCGGGCCGACCCAACGCCGCGGTGCGCGAGTTGGGTGGGACTGGTCGGGTTCATGACTGGGCGCTCAGCCGGCGGATCGTCGAGGCGTCTCCCGTGCCGGTGTTCCTCGCCGGCGGACTCGGCCCGGCCAACATCGCCCAGGCGATCGCCGAGGTGGACCCCTACGGCCTGGACCTGTGCAGCGGTGTGCGCACTGACGGCGCCCTCGACGCCACGAAGCTCGCGGCCCTCGTCCAGGCGATCCACCGTGCCAACGCGGACAGGGCGGGCGACGCGATCGGCCCCGATGGGCAGCCGTCGCATTGATGCTCGGCATGTGAAGGGCGCGTGAACACGTTCAACAGAATGTTGACGCGGCGCGCTGCGTCGGCGAAGTTCGGCGGTATGCCCGGCACCCCACCCGTCCGCACCCTGCTGCGGGGCGGCATCGTCCTCCCGCTCGAAGGTCGCAAGGTGGTGTTCGACCCGGGCTCGGTGCTCATCGAGGGCGACACGATCCTGGCCGTCGGCCCGACCGACGAGGTCGACCACGATCCGCGGGTCGAGGGCGCCGAGGTGCTCGACCTGGCGGGCCACGCCGTGATCCCGGGTCTGCACAACTGCCACCTGCACTCCGGGCTGCTGCGGGGCACGGCCGAGTCGATGTCGCTGTGGGACTGGCTGCAGGCCTACGTCGACCCGGCGCACAAGGCCCTGACGCCCGAGATCGCCGAAGCCGCCAGCTTCCTCGCCTACACCGAGAGCGTGCGCGCCGGCACCGTGTCGGTGATGGACATGTGGCGCTTCATGGAGGGGTCGGCCACCGCCGCCGACGCCATCGGCATCCGGGCGACGCTGGTGCCGTACGTCGCCGACCTGCCCGAGTACGACTACTTCGAGACGATCGAGTCCAACATCGCGCTGCTCCAATCACACCGCACCGCGTCCGAGGGCCGTGTGCGCACGTGGGTCGGGCTCGAGCACCTCTTCTACTGCTCGCCCGACGCGTTCCGCACCGCCGCGAAGCTGGCCGAGGAGTACGACACCGGCATCCACACCCATTCGAGCGAGACCATCTGGGAGGTGCAGGAGTCACTCAAGCAGTTCGGCCGGCGGCCGATCGAGGAGTTCTACAACCGGGGCATCCTCGGCGAGCGCACGGTGGTCGCGCACTGCGTGTGGCTCGACGATCGCGAGATCGAGCTGCTGGCGCAGACGGGCACGAGCGTGGCCCACTGCCCGTGCTCGAACATGAAGCTGGCGTCGGGGCCCGCCCGCATCGGCGACTTCCGCCGCGCCGGGATCGACGTCGGGCTCGGCAGCGACGGCGAGAAGGAGAACAACAACCTCGACCTGCTCGAGGAGATGAAGTTCGCCTCGCTCCTGCAGAAGGTCTCCACCCTCGACCCGACCGTCGGCGATCCGTGGGACATCCTGGATCTGGCCACGCGCTCGGGGGCGGTCGCGCTCGGCCTCGGCGACATCACGGGCACGCTCGAGGTCGGCAAGCGGGCCGACATCGTCACGGTCGACCTGCGCCAACTGCACACGACCCCGTTGTTCCACGGGTCCGACTTCAACGCACCGGCCCACCTCGTGTTCTCGGCCGGCGGCGCGGATGTTCGCGGCGTGTGGGTCGACGGGCGAGCGGTCGTGGTCGGTGGCGAGGTGGTGTCGGTCGATGCCGAGGTGGTCCGGCTCCGGGCCCAGGCGGCGGCCGAGGAGCTGTTCGAGCGGCGCCGGGCGCTGCCGGAAGGGAGCGCGGCATGACCACCGCCGATGCCGAACCGACCTTCTACGAGACCCTCGTGGCGGGCCTCGACGCCCGCCGCGCCGCGCTCGACCCGGAGTCGGCGAGCTTCTTCAACCGGCCCATGACCGAGCCCGAGCTGATCGAGTACCTGTCGTTCCAGGCGTACTACGAGAAGCGCGCCGCGCAGTTCATCGGCCGCTGGCTGAGCGACACGCCCGAGTCCGACGCGTTCGTGCTGCTCGCCCAACAGGTCGAGGACGAGGCGAACCACTACGAGTACTGCATGCGCGCGCTGGCGCGTCGGGGCGTGACCTCGCTCGACCGGTGGAAGCCCGAACCGGAGTGGGAGGCGTGGATCGACGACTGGTACCCGTCGGGCGTCGACACGCTCGAGCGGGTCGCGGCGCACAACCTCACCGGTGAGCTGGGCGCATGCCAGGCGTTCGTCGAGATCAAGCCGCGCCTGCCCGCGGATGTGCAGAAGACGTTCGAGCGGATCATCCCCGACGAGCAGTTCCACATGAGGCTCGGGCGCCAGATCATCGAAAAGTACTGCGTCACCGAGGATCAGCGCGCTCGGGTCGAGGCGCGGGTGTGGCACACGTTCGAGCTCGAACAAGCAGGCCGGGTGGCCTACAACCGGCGCATGGCGGCCCTCGGCCTGGCCGACATCGACGATCCCACCCCACCGCTGCCATGAGCGGGGCCGCCGCCGCGCCCGTGCCGGAGGACGACACCGGCAAGGCGGCGTTCGCCGACCCAGCGGGCGGTCCGCGCCCGAGTGCGTTCGCGGTGCCCGTCGTGGACATCGGCGGTTGGCGGACGGGCGATCCGGCCGAGCGCGCCGCCATTGCCATCGAGGTCGACCGAGCCTGCCGTGAGATCGGGTTCTTCCAGGTCTCGGGTCACGCCATCGACTCGGCCACGATCGACGCGGCGCTCGCCGCGATGGATTCCTTCTTCGCGCTCGATCGGCCGGCCAAGGATGCGTGCCTGCCGCCGGGCCCCGAGATCAACCGGGGCTACGCGCCGAGCGGCTCGGAGGGATTGAGCTACACCCTCGGCCTCGACACGCCGCCCGATCTGCTCGAGGCGTTCATCGTCGGGCCCGACCACCCCGACCTCGACGATCCCGCCGTGGCCGGCGAGCGCGACGGCGTGTTCGCCCCCAACCTGTGGCCCACGGGCCTGGCCGGGTTCCGCGAGCCGATCGCTGCGTACTTCGACGCGGCGAGCGCGCTCGCCCACGACCTGGCCGAGATCGCGGCGGTGGCCCTCGGCCTGGATCCGAGCTACTTCGACCCGTTCCTCACGCATTCGACCGAGACGATGCGGCTCAACTTCTACGAGCGGGCGGCGGGTGCACCGGCGCCCCTCCCGGACCAGAGCCGTCTGGGCGCGCACACCGACTACGGCGTGCTCACGGTGCTGTACGCCGATCCGGTACCGGGACTCGAACTGCTCGATCGCGACGGCCGGTGGCATGGCGTGGTCCCGGCGCCCGGCGCGTTCATCGTGAACCTGGGTGATCTGTTGGCGCAGTGGACCAACGACCGCTGGCGCTCGTCGTTGCACCGTGTCGTGCCTCCGCCCGCCACGAGTGCGGGCCCGGCGCGGCGGCGGTCGCTGGCGTTCTTCCTCGACGGCAACCACGACGCGCGCATCGAGTGCCTGCCCACGTGCACCTCGGCGGACCGACCGGCCCGGTATGCCCCGATCCTCGCCGGCGAGCACCTCGCCGCCAAGGTGCTCGGCGGCCGCACCCTGTCGGTCGACCCGCTCCACGCCGCCGCCGACACCATCGGCGACCGCCGCGACGCCGCCTCCACCCCGGCGACCCCACCGCACCAGCACGACCACCACCAATCGTTGTGATTGAAGCCGCTCGGCTGCCCGGCGCTGGTCGTCTGACCGACCCTGCGGGGAGCCGCTCAGCCGGTGAAGGTCGGGGCGGCGGCGACGGCTCGGGCCGCGACGGCTGGTGCAGTGGTCGTGGGGTTGCCGGCGGTTGTCGTCGTCGACCCGACGGTGGTCGTGGTTGGGGCCACGGTGCTGGTCGTCGTTGGCGTCATCGTGCTGGTCGTGGTCGGAGCCACGCTGCTGGTCGTGGTTGGCGCCACGGTGGTTGTGGTCTGCGCGTCCACGACGGTGAAGGCCCCGACCTGGCTGTACCAGAAGGGGGACTGGGAGGTGCAGCTGGCGAGGAACGTGATGTCGCCCACCACGGCATTCATGGGGATTTCCACGGCGCCGCTCCAGCTCCCGTCAGCCGCCGAGCCGGTGACGAACTCGGCCAACGCATCGGCCGTCGGGGGGACCGCGGGCGGCGTCTGTGGCACCGTCTTGACCCCTTGGTACAGGTGCACGTGGACTGCGCCGACGACGACGCCCTCGCAGAGGGTGCCCGAGACCGTGACCATGGTGCCCGAGGTCGTGATCCCGTTGCCGGGACTGCCGGTGGTCGGGCTGATCGAGAACACAGGGAGTGCGGGCGCCGCGCTGGCGGGCGCCGTCATGCCCGCGAGCGGCATTCCGGCCACATAGGCGACGGCGGATCCGACGACGATGGCGACGATTCCGGCGCCGAGCGCGCGGCGAGCTCGGCGGGACGCAGACGAGAGCAACATCGATTCTCCTGGGAGGCCTTGTCGACGGGAGTCCATCGCGTTCACGTTCGCATGCGTCCGCATCGGTGTCGTGAGTAGGGCTACTCACGACCGCCATCGATTGCTCACGTCCGTGGGAGGCTCTCCCGGCGGTCATCACGCACGTGGACGGACGGACGGGTCAGAGCCTGCGTCAGCTCGGCGCGGCTCCGAATACCAAGCTTCGTGTAGGCCCGGCTGAGGAAGTTGTCGACGGTGCGCACCGAGATTCCGAGATCCTCGGCGATCCGGCGACTCGACGTGCCGCCGGCGGCCAGCGCGGCGACCTCGCGCTCGCGGCCCGTGAGCTCGACCTGGCGGATGGTCTGCAACGGCGGCGTCATCGCATCGGGACACACGATCTGCCATCTGGCCAGGGCGCCGCCGGCCAGTCGCACCAGGGCTCGACGGTCCTTGCGGCTGGCCCGGTCGAGGGCCTCGGCCGCGGCCTCGGCCGCTTCGAGATGACGTCCCGCCGTCGCGAGGTCGCGGCCTGCTTCGAGCAGCGCAGCTGGGTCGTCGGCCATCAGGGCGGCGGCGTGGGCCACCACCGCGCACCCCCAACTCCCTGAGACGGCACCGGCCACGCGTTCGATGGCGCGAGGAGCGAGTTGGCGATCACCCAGCCGCAGTGCATCGTGCCACGCGTTCAGAGCGAGGACGAGGTTGCCGTCGCACTCGGCCGCCCCGGCTGCGTTGACCAGCGCCTGGCGGGCCCCGACGGTGTCACCGGCGGCGTGTCGTGCCCACGCACGCGCCCGTTTCACATCGGTCTCGAGGAAGGCGGCGCCCGTTTGCGGGACTCGGTCGAGGCGTGCCCCGTGCGCGGTGCACGCCTCGGCATCGCCGCGGAGCCCGGCAACCAACAGCTGGGTCGCGATCGACCAGCGCAGAGGGGCGGCGAGGTCGAACTGGGCGAAGATGCCCTCCGCCTCGCGACCGTGCGCCTCGGCCCGGATCAAGGCGCCGAGGGCCAGCGCCACCCGGCTGCGGGCGAGAGCCATCCAAGCCAGCTCGGGTGGATGACGGCGGGCCAGGCCGTACCACCTCGCAGTGAACTCGTCGGCGTCCTGGACACGTCCCGACTCGGTGAGCGCCACCGACAGGGCCAGGATCTGGCTCTCGGGGTCGGCCACCGGATCGGTCGGGTCGGGGCCCAGGGCTCGCGCCAGGCCCTCCTCGGCCAGCGCGATCGCCTCGTCCAACCGGCCGGAGAGGGCCAGCGCCGTCGCACCGGCCCCCGACACGAGGCCATCGAGTGGTCGCCCGGCCCGGTCGAGCACGTCCCATAGCTCGGTCGCCGCGTCGATGCGGCCGGCGTGGGTCAGGACGGCCAAGAGGATCGGCGCGGCCGGACCATCGAGGCCCCCGGTGGCAGCCACGGCGCTTTCGGTCAGGGCGATCGCCCGGTCGGTCTGATCGAGGTCCCACAAGAGGATCTGCACGAGTTCGGCGGTCGCCTCCAGCATGACGCGGACGTCGATGTCGTCCCGGTCGAGCAGGTCCCCGAGCATTCCCGCCGCCCCGGCCCGATCCCCACGCTCGGCCAGGAGCTGGGCGACCGTGACCCCCGCCGCCGGATCGCCGCACCGCGCGGCCGACCGGGCCAGCATCTCGGCCTCGTCCAGCCGCTTGTCCGCGATCAGCTGGCGGATCGCGGCCTCGGTGGGTGCGGTTCTGTCGGCGGTGGCCGACAGGGCCATCCAGAGCTCGCGATCGAGCGGCAGGGCGCCGGGAGTGTCTGCGAGCAGCTGCGCCGCGACGACGGACACGCCGATCGGGCCGAGCTCGGCGAGCACGGCCCGACGGATCGCCCCGGCTGCCGGGACCACACCGGCGCGACCCCGGTGCGTTGCCGCGACCACGAGCTGGCGCCGTTGGAGCTCGCGAAGGCTCGACAACGACATGGTCATCGTCGATCCTTCGTCCATTCGCCTTGTCACGCAGATGCGGTCGAGCGCGCGGAGGGTCTGCGCGTCCATCCCCACCAGCCGGGCGGCGACCCGATCGCGTAGGGCCGGGGGACAGGGCAGAAGTCCCGACAGGCGGCTGAAACCAGATCGGACCGCCAACCGGCCGGGTTCGTCCGATCCCGCCCGCGGCGATGGGCGGGTCACCGCCACGAGTGACGCGAGGGTGTCGACCAGCAACCCGGGCAGACCCGCGCTGTCGGCGATGAGCGCGTCCAACGTCGGGGCATCGGGCGGCGCGCCGAGCAACGAGGCGATCCAGCTCGCCACGTCGTCGGCCGCGAGCGGTTCGAGGTCGATCCGTGCCAGCTGGCCCGATCGCCACAGCCATCCAAGCGGCTCGGGCAGTTCGTCGGGTGACGTCGAACCGAGCACGCAGCGCAGGCGACCGTCGAGCACCCGTTGCATCAGGGCGGCCGCCATGTCGTCGTCGAGCAGGTGGGCGTCATCGAGCACCAGGATGTGGTGGGGTTCGCTCGAGGCGTCCGGGTTGCCGTCGTCGAGTGCCAGCGCGCCCGCGAACTGGGCAGCCCCGGCCACCGAGTGGCGGATCGAACGGTTGCCATCACGGCCTTGTCGGACCACGGCCGCGAGCAGCGCCGAGACGCCCACGCCCGCCGGCCCGCAGACTAGGGCGCCTGCTGACTCGGCCAGGGCGCGACTGATGCGTGACCGCGTCTCCGAGCGTCCAACCAAGTCAGCGCCTCCGCCGGGCAATGGCCCGGCTGCCGTTCGGTCCAGCACGAGCGTCATCCTACGCAGCGCGTCACATCCGAGTCCTCAGCCGTGAGTGGTCGGTGGCGTAGGGGTGTCGGGTCGACGACCGCCGCGGCAGCCCGGGCTCAGAGGCTGAGCCCCTGGAGGCGGGCGGCGACGGCGTGGTGGCGGCCGAGCATCTCCTCGACGCGGGGATCGGCGAGGTGGCCGTCCTCCACGACGAAGCGGCCGGCCACGATCGTGTGCCGGGGGGACACCGGGCCGCAGCGCAGCAGCGCCTCGATCGGATCGCTGAGCGCGCCGGCGAAGCGGATGCCTTCGAGCGGCCACACCGCGACGTCACCCGCAGCGCCGGGGCGGAGCACGCCGAGCTCGCCGGCGCGGCCGAGGCAGCGGGCCGAGCCGACGGTCGCGATCTCGAGCGCCTCTCGGGCCTGCATCGCCTCAGGGCCGCCACGCAGGCGGGCGAGCATGAGCGCGTTGCGGGTCTCCATCCAGAGGTTCGCGGCATCGGTCGAGGACGAGCCGTCACACCCGATGCCGACGGTCACGCCCGCGTCCCGGAACTCGCGGACCGGGGCGAGGCCGGCGCCGATCATCTGGTTGGAGCTCGGGCAGTGGGCGACGCCGGTGCCCCACGCCGCCAGCTTCTCGATCTCGTGCTGGTTCGGGTACACGCAGTGCGCGACCCACGCGCGGTCCGAACCCCAGCCGACGTCCTCGAAGTACTCCACCGGGCGGCAGCCGTACACGTCCAGGCAGTACGTGTCCTCGTCCTTGTCCTCGGCGAGGTGCGTGTGCAGGCGCACGTCGAGGGTCTCGGCGAGCTCCGCGGTCTTGCGCATGAGCCCGGGCGTGACCGAGAACGGCGAGCACGGGGCCAGCGCCACCTGGATCATCGCCTGAGGCCCGCGCTCATGGTGCGCCTTCACCAACCGCTCGCTCTCGGCCAGGATCGTGTCGTCATCCTGCACCACCGAGTCGGGAGGCAGGCCACCGTCCTTCTGCGACCGGCTCATCGAGCCGCGCGTCGCGTGGAAGCGCATGCCGAGCTCGCGCGCCGCGGTGATCTCGGCGGTGATCAGATCGCCGCCGCCGGTCGGGTGCACGTAGAGGTGATCCATCGAGGTGGTGCACCCGCCCAACGCCAGCTCAGCCAGGCCGATCCAGGCCGACAGGTACGCCGCCTCCTCGTCGAGCCCCGCCCAGATCGGATACAGCGTGGTGAGCCAGCCGAACAGGTTCTTGTCGGTGGCGGGCCGGAACGACCGCGTGAGGTTCTGGTAGATGTGGTGGTGGGTGTTGATGAGCCCCGGCGTCACGAGGCAACCCGACACATCGACGGTGCGAGCCGCCGGTGGTTCGGTCCCGGTCGGCCCGGCGTCGACCACGACGCCATCGGTGATGGCCAGCCAGCCCCCGGCGATCTCACCGAGGTCCGGATCGCCCGTGGCGACCATCGTCGCGTTCCTGAGCAGCAGATCGACGGGGGAGCCGGCGGGGTCGATGGGTAGGGCGGAATCGTTCATCTCGTTCGTCACGGCGCCAGCTTCGGGGCCGCCGCTGGTGGCGTCAACAGTTTGTTGAAGAGTTCACGAGGCGGACACACACCCGACCAGCCGCCGTAGCACCGCTCGCGGAGCATGCCCTGTGACCATGACGCCGTCCCCCGCCCCGCGCCTGCCGGCGCGCCCTGATGGCGGGTTCCGGGCGCTGGTGGGGCGCCGCTACCTGGCGCTGACCGTGGGCCTGACGCTGTCGATGGGCCTCAACGCGTTCGAGATCATCGGGGCCGCAACGGCCATGCCCGCCGTGCTCGCCGACGTCGGCGGGGTGGCCTTCTACGGCGCCGCCGCGGCGGCGCCGTTGGTCGCCAGCCTCCTCGCGGCGCCGTTCGGTGGACGCCTGGCCGACCGCTTCGGGGCGCTGCGCCCGCTGCTGGGGGCGTTCGCCCTGTTCGCCCTCGGCCTCGCGGGCGCGGCGATGGCGACATCGATGCCGACCGTGGCGGCGGGCCGGTTCGTGCAAGGGCTCGGCGCCGGCGCGCTGACGACGCTGCAGCTGGTCATCGTGGCGCGGTACTACGAGCTGACGCTGCGCCCCAAGATGCTGGCGGTCATGTCGTCGGCGTTCATCGTGCCGGGCATCGTCGGTCCGTCCATCGCCGCGGCGATCGCCGCGGGCCCGGGCTGGCGTTGGGTGTTCGGCGGGTTGCTGCCGCTCCTGCTCGTCGCGGTCGTCCTCCTCGTCCCGACCGTGGCCCGCCGCGAACGCGCCGCGGCCGCCGTCGCCGCGGCCCCGTCGGACGCGCACCGACCGAGCGATGTCGCGGCCGACACCGGCGCGGTGGGGGACCGACCGGTGCGGTGGTGGGGTCCGGTCGCGCTGAGCCTCGGACTCGCCGTGGCGATCGCGGCGGGCAGCACCGCCCAGGTCGCCTGGGTGCCCGTCGCGCTCGTCGCCGCCGTCGTGGCCATCATCGGCATGCGGGTCACCCTGCCTCCGGGGACGTTGGGCGCGGCACCACCACCTGTGCCGGCAGCAGTTCGATCGGCGCTCTTCGCCGCGCTGGCGTACCTCACGTTCGAGGCCTTCCTCCCGCTGGCGCTCACGACGGTCCGCGGCGAACCGCTGCTGCTCGCAAGCTTCCCCCTGACCGTCGCCGCCTTCTGTTGGACGACCGGCGCGTGGGTGCAGGCCCGGATCCCACCGCGCCGACGTCCTCGCGCCGCGATGATCGGCGGGCTGCTCGAGGCCGTGGGGATCGCCCTCGCCCTGACCTTGCTGATCGATGCCGTGCCGTTCTGGATCGCGTACCCTGCCGCCGCGCTGTCGTCGTTCGGGATGGGGCTGGGTTTCACCATCGATCAGGCCGTCGCCGTCGAGTGGGCCCGTCATGGCCGCGAGGGCGAGGCCAGCGGGGCGGTGCAGTTGGCCAACCTGCTCGGCGGCGCCGCCGGCACGGGACTCACGGCCGTCGCCCTGGCGTGGTTCGCGACCGACCTGCGTTGGGCGATCGGTGCCTCGTTCGTCGTGACGTCCATCGCCGGCCTCGCCGCCGCGCACGCCGGCCTGCGCCTCCCGTCCACCCGCCCCACCGTCCACGACCCCATCAGCCCTCGACCGTGAAACCCGTTCCCGGGCTCATGACGGTCCCTGTTGTCACGTCCCGCGTTCTCGGCCACCTGAGCGCCCCTCCACCCGCGTTCTCGGCCACCTGAGCGCCCATGATCTCGCGTTCTCTGCGCCGCTACGGTCGTCCGGCGTGCGGAGCCGGCGCCGGGATGGTCAGCAGTTGCCCCGCTCGCGGGCCGCTGGTCGCGGACTGCGGACCTCGCCACGTCGCCGCCAGGATGAACAGCATGGTTCCGTCCGCCCCGCCGAGCATGCACGCGAAGCACCCGCGGTCAACCTCGACGGTCTGGAGGACGTCGCCTCCTTCTCGCACGCGGACGCACCGCGCGTTGGGGACGTCGGCGTACCAGATCGCGCCGTCGGCATCGAGGCAGATCCCGTCAGGCACGCCGTCGCCGAGGTCGGCCCAGAGCCGCCGCTCGGACAGGCTCCCGTCCGCATCGATCGTGAACGCCGTGAGCCGCTGACCATAGGACTCCGCGACGATGAGCGTCGAGTTGTCCGGCGTGACAGCCATCCCGTTGGGGAACAACAAGCCATCGCCGACCGTACGGGCGGCGCCATCGGGCGTGACGACGGCGATGATGCCCGGGCTGGCCTCCTGCCCACCCATCAGGTCGAAGCCGATGCCGTTGACGTACGAGTTGCCGCGTCCGTCGACGACGATCTCGTTCCACGGATGGTCCGACAGGTCCCGGAGCTCGGCGAGCACGGTCAAGGATCCGTCGAGCTCTCGACGCCGCAGACGCCGGTCATCGGCCGACAGGACGAGCAGGCGACCATCGGGTTGCCAATCGATGGAGAACGGCAGCGAGTCGACGGGGAGGATCACCTCGCGCCGGCCCTCGACGTCGACTGCCACCACCTCGTGGCCCCCCCAGTCACAGAACCAGAGCCGGTCGTCGTGCCAGCGCGGCGACTCACCCAGCACGATGTCGGTCAGCAGGGCGGTTGGCTGGGGCACACGGGCTCCCTTGCGGTCGGTCCCCGCCCGGCGGCCGATGCACGGCATGGGGACTCAGGATGCGGTCAGCCAGCAGACGGTGCGCGGCGTCCGATCTCATCGCCGCCAGGCGACCACGTGCATCCAACTACAACGGCCGCCGCCGGGGTGACGTCGGTGAGGATCGACCCCGACGTTCTGACCGAACGAACGGAGACCGGGGGCCGCGATGGAACCGAGCACGGCGAGACAGGCCCGGTGCAGCCGAGAACGCCAGAACACGGGCGCCCAGGTAGCCGAGAACCTGGGTAGGGGCGCCCCAAGTAGCCGAGAACGCGAGCACAGGGGCGCCCGGGTGGCCGAGAACGCCGGTGTAGGGGCGTCTGGGTGGCCGAGAACGCGAGCATAGGGGCGCCCAGATAGCCGAGAACCTGGATCTCGGGGGCAGTGCGTGATCAGGCGGCGACGGCCACGGGGGAGCGCGCGGGGATCCACTCGCCGCCTCGCACGCAGCCGATAGGGGTGAGGCGGCGATCGGCGATGATCGTCTCGAAGCCGTCGCTGAGCTCGGCCGGTCCCTCGTCGATGCGCAGCACCGAGATCTCGGCGGGACGGCCCGGCTCGAGGGTGCCATAGAGGTGCTCGCGGCGGATCGCCCGGGCGCTGTTGATCGTCGTCATCGCGACCACGTCGGCGAGGTCGAAGCCGAGCGCCCAGATCTTGCTCATCGTCTCGGGCAGTGAGTACACCGGCCCGCCGATGTTGAAGATGTTGAGGTCCGTCGAGATCGTGTCGGGGCGGTAGCCCGCTTCGACGAGCCGGCGGGCGTCGCGGAACCGGAAGTCCGTGGCCGAGTGCCCGATGTCGAGGCGGACGCCCCGCGCGACCGCGGCCTCGAACTGCGGGGTCGGAGCCCCGGTGGCGGCGTCGAACACGCCCGAAGCTCCGCGAAACGCGTGCGTGATGATGTCGCCGGGGCGCAGCGCCTCGAGCAGCGCCGGCGTGTCCATCGTCGGTGTGTGCGGGAAGCGGCCGAGGTGCACCATCACGGGCCGTTCGCCGGCCACCTCCTGGGCCGCGAGCAGGAAGGGTGACACGTGGGGGTCCCCGACGTGGCAGGCGCGCACCTTGCAGCCGACCAGGAAGTCGCCGTGCGCGGCGAACGCCGCGAGCGCGGCGTCCTTGTCGAGGTTGCGCAGGTCGTTGGCGATCTCGAGCTTGTGGCAGATGAAGTCGTGCGTGGCCAGGTACAACACGTTGGGATCGAGGAACGCGAGCACCTTCGTGCGAGGCTTCGCCGCTTCGAGCCAGTCGTGCGCCAGGTTGATCGTGGCCGTGCCACTGGTGCCCCCGTCCACGACGATGGGCACGCCCCGATCCACGCCGGCTTCATCGGGCGTCACACAGAAGTTGCCGAGGCCGGGGTACACGTGCGCGTGCACGTCGATGAGGCCGGGCGTGACGATCAGGCCGGATGCATCGACGATCTCGACGCGCGCATCCGCGGTCGTGACGAGATCGGGACCGATCGCCAGGATGGTCTCCCCGGCCACCGCCACGTCGGCGATCTCGTCGACGCCGCGGGCCGGATCCACGACGCGACCGCCTCGCAGGATCAGGTCGGGCGTGACGGCGGTGGGCGCGGGAAGGTCGATCTCAGCCATGTTGACAGTTTGTTGAACCGTCACCTCGATAGCCAGGGCCGGGGCCTCCATTTCACATGCCGTTCACGAGGCCGAGCACCAGGGCGGCGGCCGACCAGGCCTGCTCGCGACTCTGGTCACAACGGGCTCGGGACAGCGGACGGCACCGCGGTCGGGACGCGGTCGCGCGGCCGCCGGCGAGCGCGATCGCGAGCCTGGCTACGAGGCCGGCGGCGCGGTGAGGGCCCGCCAGAGCGCCTCAGGCGTGATCGGGGTCTCGGTGATCTGGCGGGCGACGGCGGGGACCGCGGCCGCCACGGCGTTCACGACGCACGCGAACGACCCATTGGTGCCGCCCTCGCCCATGCCCTTCATGCCGCCGGGGGTGAAGGGCGATGGCGTGATCGTGTGCTCGATCTCGATCGCCGGCATGGTGACCGTGCCCGGCACCACGTAGTCGAGGAAGCTTGCGGTGAGCGGCTCGCCCTGCTCGTTGAACTGCACGGCTTCGAGCAGCGCCGCGCCGAGACCCTGCGCGATGCCGCCGTGGATCTGGCCTTCGACGATGTTCGGGTTCACCATCGTGCCGCAGTCGTGCACGACCGCGTAGCGCTCGATCTCGACCGCCCCGGTATCGGGGTCGACCGCGGCGCGGCACACGTGCGTGCCGAACGAGAACGTGAACTGCTCGGGGTCATAGGTCGCGGATTCGACCAGCCCGGGTTCGAGGCCCTCGGGCATGGCCCACCCCTGCCAGGCCCGCTTGGCGACCTGGGCCATCGTCACGCCCACCTGCGTGCCGCGCACCGTCGCCCGGCCCTCGGCCAGGACGATGTCGTCGGCATCAGCTTCGAGCAGGTCACCGGCGATGACGCGGATGCGCGCGGCCAGCTGGTCGGCGGCGCGCACGGTGGCACCACCGCCGACCGCGATCGATCGCGAGGCCGCGGTTCCGTAGGCCGAGTACGGCGTGTGGTCGGTATCGCTGTGCACGAGCTCGATCCGATCCAGCGCGATCCCGAGCCGATCCGCCACGAGCTGGGCGAAGGTGGTCTCGTGGCCCTGGCCGTGCGGGCTGACACCGACGATCACCCGCACCGTGCCGTCGGGCTCCATCCGCACGG
>JBBQHT010000110.1:0-14407 GCA_038324235.1 Acidimicrobiales bacterium | reverse complement strand
TCGGGCGGCGCCGGAGCCGGCCGCCCACCAGGCCGTCGTGATCGAGCACGGCCTGGCCGTCCGCGGTGAGCCAGACGTCGCTCTCGAGGCCCGTGGCCCCCAACCGGCGGGCGAGGGCGAACGCCTCGAGGGTGTTCTCGGGGGCGTGGGCCCGCGCGCCGCGGTGGGCGAAGCCGATCGGGGGGACGCGCCGGGAGGGGAGTCGGGGAGGCATCGGGGCCATCCTGACGGATGCTGCCGGTCCCGGCCAGCCGTCGGACCGACCGGTCCCGCCCCCGTCGGGGTCACCTGTGGTGGTGGGCGACCCGATTGCGGTCGACCCTGCGTGGTGGTTGGCGGCGCCGCGGGTCGAAATGGTCCGAATGGCCTACGGCCGTGCTCTCAAGGCCCGCGAGAGCGCTGCCGAAACCAAGAGCGAGGCTGGGCTGGGACAGGAGAGGGTGCAATGGCGACCATTCGTGCGAGTTGTTTCGATTGTGGAGATGTGGAGCTCACGACGGGCGATGTGCATGTCCGTGTGTGCACGCTCGACAACCAGGGGACGTACTCGTTCCGCTGCCCGATGTGCACGATGACGGTGGTGAAGCCGGCGGAACCCCGCACGGTCGACCTGCTCGTCGCGTCGGGCGTGGCGTACTCCACCTGGAGCCCACCCCTGGAGCTCTCCGAGCCCCGGAACTTCGGCGAGCCGATCAGCCACGACGAGCTGCTGGACTTCCACAGCTTCCTCGCGGATGACGCGCTGCTCACCGAGGCCCTGGCCACGCTCGCCGACAGGTGAGCCGTCCGCCCGCCGGGGGACCCCGGTAGGGTCGGGCGCATGCCGATCACGATCTTCGCAACGACGGCGGTGCTCGCCGTCGTTGCCGCGTGCACGGGCCGGGCGTTGACCCGGGTCCGGGTCGAGCACCAGGCCCTGGTGCGGTCCGTCGCGCAACTGCAACCGTTGGGGGCGGTCCTCGACGAGCTCCACCGGGCCACCGAGCAGACCGAGCGGCGCCGCACCGTCCAGGCCCAGAGCGCGACCCCGAATCCCCGATCGACGGCACCATCGGTAGACTGCGCGCCATGTTCAATGTTGGTGGCGGCGAGATCATCGTGATCTTCCTGATCGCACTCATCGTCCTCGGCCCCGACAAGCTGCCCGGCGCCGCCCGCCAGGCGGGCAAGTACATGAGCGAGTTCCGGCGAATGTCCAGCGGGTTCCAACAGGAGCTGCGTGACGCCATGGACCTCACGAACCTCACGTCGACCAGCCCGACCAAGGCCCAGTCGCCCGGCGGGCCGACCACCGTCGTGGCCGACGTGACCGAGGTGCCGTCCCCGGCATCGACCGACGACGCCACGGCCAGCCCGGCCACCCCCGATCGCGACGAGTCGACGCCCGCACCGGCGACCGACACGGCCGGAACAGGCTCGAACCGCGCCGACGAGCCTCACGTCGCGCCCCCCGCAACCGGCGCCGCGGCCATCCCGAGCACCGGGCCGATGATCATCGATGGTCCCTCCGGATCCTTCAGCTGAGGCAACGCCCACACCCATGACCGATGTAAGCGACGAGCACGATCATCTCGCGGCCGGCCGCATGACGATCTGGGAGCACATCGGCGAGCTTCGCACCCGGCTCATCCGGTGCGTGATCGCCGTGCTGCTCGGCATGGTCCTCGGCTGGATCATCTACCCGTACGTCCTCGAGGTCCTGCTCATCCCGTTCCACGAGCTCGTGCCGGGCCGGAACCTGATCGTGACCGACCCGCTCGAGGGCTTCGCCATCCGCATCAAGGTGTCGGCGTACCTCGGCTTCGTGTTCGCGATGCCCGTGTGGCTCTGGCAGCTCTGGCGGTTCGTGACCCCCGGCCTGTACCCGAAGGAGAAGCGCTACGCGATCCCGTTCATCGCGTCGTCGATCCTGCTGTTCCTGCTCGGTGCGGCGATCGCGTTCTACACGCTCAACCCGGCCCTGCAGTTCCTCATCAGCGTGTCCGGCGCCAACGTCGACCCGTTCTACACACCCGACGCCTACATCACGCTCATCATGTACATGATGTTGGCGTTCGGCCTGGGCTTCCAGTTCCCCGTCCTGCTGGTGGCGCTGCAGATCGCCGGGGTGTTGACGCCCCGCAAGTTGGCCGGTTGGTGGCGCCAGGCGCTGGTGACGATCGTGATCGTCGCCGCGGTGATCACGCCGAGCGGCGATCCGATCAGCATGATGGCGCTGGCCATCCCGATGTTCATCTTCTACGGGATGTCGATCGGCATCGGGATGGTGTTCGTGCGCCGGAAGCGCAAGAAGGCCGAGAAGGAACCCACCGACGCGGCAGCATGATCGCCGAACCCCGTTGAGTCACTACCCTGACGGGGTGACTTCCCTGCCTGCGGCGGTCGACCCCGACGAACCGCCCGCCGAGGCGACCGTGGCCCCCCCGGTGCGCGACTTCGCGCTGGACGACTTCCAGCTGCGGGCCATCGCCGCGCTCGACGCGGGGGAGTCGGTGCTCGTGGCCGCGCCCACCGGGGCGGGCAAGACCGTCGTCGCCGAGCACGCGGTGCGCCTCGCGCTGCAGAGCGGGCACAAGCTCTTCTACACGACGCCCATCAAGGCGCTGTCGAACCAGAAGTTCCACGATCTCGTGCAGCTCCACGGGCAGGACCGGGTCGGCCTGCTCACCGGCGACAACGCCATCAACGGCGACGCCGCCATCGTGGTGATGACCACCGAGGTGCTGCGCAACATGATCTACGCGCAGTCCCGCGCCCTCGAGGACCTCGCGTTCGTCGTGCTCGACGAGGTGCACTTCCTGCAGGACGCCTACCGCGGCCCGGTGTGGGAAGAGGTGATGATCCACCTGCCGCCCGCGGTGCGCCTCGTCTGCCTCTCGGCCACCGTGTCCAACGCCGTCGAGCTCGCGGACTGGATCTCGACGGTGCGGGGACCGACTGCGACCGTCGTCGAGGAGCAGCGACCCATCGAGCTGGTGAACCTGTTCTGCGTGGAGGACAAGACGAGCGATCAGCTCCACCTCATCCCCACCCTGCTCGACGGTCGTCCCAACCGCGAGGGGGACCGGTTCGACCTGGCCGGCCCCCGCGATCCACGGTCGCGGACCCGACGGCGCTTCGCCACGCCGCGACGCCTCGAGGTCGTGGAGACGCTGGCCGAGCGCGACCTGCTGCCGGCGATCTACTTCATCTTCAGCCGGGCGGCCTGCGACGACGCGATGCGCGCGGTCGTGAGCGCAGGCCTGCGCCTCACCGACAGCGATGCGCGGGCTCGGATCCGGGCGATCATCGACAAGCACGTGCGCGGCCTCACCGACAGCGATCTGGACATCCTCGGGTACGCCTCCTGGTCGACCGGACTCGAGGCGGGGGTGGCCGCCCACCACGCCGGGATGGTCCCGCCGTTCAAGGAGGCCGTCGAGGAGTGCTTCGTCCAGGGACTCGTGAAGGTCGTGTTCGCCACCGAGACCCTGGCGCTCGGCATCAACATGCCGGCGCGCACGGTGGTGATCGAGAAGCTGACGAAGTTCACGGGCGAGCGCCACGAGTTCCTCACCCCGGGCCAGTACACGCAGCTGACCGGCCGGGCTGGACGCCGGGGGATCGACGAGATCGGCCACGCCGTGGTGCTCTGGTCGCCGTTCGTGCCGTTCGGCGATGTCGCCGCGCTCGCGGCCAGCAAGACCTTCGTGCTGACCTCGGCCTTCCGGCCCACCTACAACATGGCGACCAACCTGGTGCGCCGGTACCCCGCCGAGACCGCCCACCACCTCCTCAACCTGTCGTTCGCGCAGTACCAGGCCGACCGGGCGGTCGTCCGGCTCGAGACCCGCCTGGCCAAGCGCGAAGCGGCGCTCGTCGACCTGCGACGCGAAGCCGTGTGCTCGCGGGGCGATGTCGAGGAGTACCGGGCGATCGTCGACGCCGAGCGCGACGAGCAGGTCTACCGCCGGCAGTCGTCCAACACCGAGCGCTTCAGCGCCATGGCGGCGTTGCGCCCCGGCGACGTGATCGCCGTCCACGGGGGCAAGAACGCCGGACGGGTGGCCGTGCTCTCGGTCTCGCACCGCAAGGGCGGCACGGTGCGCCTCAAGGCCATCACCGAGGCCCGCCGGGTCATCTCGCTGGGGCCCGACGACTTCGATGAACCGCCCGGGGCCGTGGGGTCGATCACCTTGCCGTCCCCGTTCGCGCCGAGCAGCACCGCCTTCCAGCGCCAGGTGGCCGACGCGCTGCATCGCCTCCCATCGCGCACGGGCTCCCGCAACAAGGCCGCGACCGGTGGCCGCCGCGCCGATCGATCCTCACCCAGCCCAGGTTCGCGGGCCGCGCTGCACCCCGTGGCCGATTGCCCCGACCACGAGCTGCACCTCCGGGCGGCCCGCCAGGCCCAGCGTGGCGAACGCGAGGTCGCCGACCTCACGCGCCAGGTCGAGGCGCACACCGAGTCGCTGGCCCGCACGTTCGATCGGGTCCTGCAACTGCTCGAAGCGTGGGGGTTCCTGGACGGCTGGACGCTCACCGGGCGCGGCGAGCAACTCGTGCGGATCTTCCACGAGTGCGACCTGTTGATCGCCGAAGCACTCGAGTCCGGCCTGCTCGACGGGCTCGAACCGGCCGCGCTGGCCGGCATGGTGTCGTGCTTCACCTACGAGCACCGCAGCCCGGTGCCCGCACCGCCGCCGTGGTTCCCCAATGCCCAGATCCGCCACCGGGTCGACCAGGTGCTGACCCTCGCCGCGGAGCTCAACGCCGATGAGAAGCACAGCCGGTTGCCGTTGACCCGGCTGCCGGACCCCACGTTCTTCGCGCTGGCCCACGCCTGGGCTGCGGGAGAGACCCTCGAGCACGTGCTCGACGACGAAGATCTCTCCGGCGGCGACTTCGTCCGCAACATCAAGCAGCTCATCGATCTGCTCCGCCAGATCGGCGACGCCGCGCGCGACCCGGCGACCGCCGCGGCCGCCCGCACGGCGGCCGATCGGATCTTCCGCGGCATCGTGGCGGTGTCGTCCGCCGTCGGATCCATGGCCGAGGCCGACGCGGATGCGGATGCGGATGCGGATGCCGACGCGGATGCGGATGGCGACGCGGATGCGGATGGCGAGCCGAGCGTCGGGGAGGTCGGGTCGGACGATCCCGTCGGCACCGAGCCGGGTCACGCCGGGGACCGCGCCCGGCGGTGACGATCCACAAGGGCGTCGACTGGGGGAGGGCCGCGCCCCTCGGCCCGGAGGGGATCATCGTCGCCAGCGACGCCGAGGCCCGAGCCGTGGTCGAGCGCGCCCGTCGGGCCGGCGAGCCGATCCCGCCCCTGGGACTGGTCGGCGGCGATCTGTGCCGCACCCTGGGCGGGACCGGTGACGTCGCCCGGCTCCGCTCCGAGCAGGCGATCACCTTCCCCGCCGACCTCGGCGCCGTGCTCATCGACGGGCGCCTGCACTGGTTCGTGGCGCACCTCATCGCCCGCCGGTCGTGGTGGCGGGGCCGGGTCATCGCGGCGATGAACGCGCAGTGGCTCGGCGCCTGGGACCTGGGCCCGCGGTCGCACCCCGACGACGGCCTCCTCGACATCACCGACGGGAACCTGCCGTTCGGCGACCGGCTCAAGGCCCGCTCCCGGCTCCCGCTCGGAACCCATGTCCCGCACCCCGCGCTCGACACGAGCCGGGTGGCCGCCGCCCAGTTCGACCTCGACCCGGCGCTCACGGTCCACCTCGACGGCGAGCCGGTCGGCCGGGCCACCCACCTCTCCGTGCGCATCGAACCCGACGCCCTCACGATCGTGGTCTGAGTCCGCCCAGCCGCCCAGCCACCCAGCCGCCCGGCCGCCAAGGGGCCACCACCGATCCGAGAACGCGCCCTTCCGCCTTTCGGCTCCGCTGCGACCCCTCCAGCACCAGCCACCCCGCCGCCAAGGGGCCACCGAGGGGCCACCACCGATCCGAGAACGCGCCCTTCGGCATCTAGGGTCGCCCGGCGGACCGGGCCGGGCGGTCGGCGGAGTCGGTAGGGTGCGGCCCATGGATCCTGCGCTGCTCGCACCCGTCAAGTCCCGGTTGGCCGCCGAGGTCGATCAGCGGGCGGACTCGCTCATCGAGGCCTCGCACCAGATCCACGCCCATCCCGAGCTCGGGTTCGAAGAGGTCTTCGCGCACGCCCTGCTCACCGACCTGCTCGAAGCGGAGGGCCTCGCCGTCGAGCGGTCCGCGTTCGGGCTCGAGACCGCCTTCGCGGCGCGGGCCGGCCACGAGGGCCCCACGATCGCAGTGCTGTGCGAGTACGACGCCCTCCCGGGCCTGGGCCACGCCTGCGGCCACAACATCATCGCCACGGCGGGACTCGGCGCCGGGCTGGCTGCGGCGGCGCTCGCCGAGGAACTGGGCGGACAGGTCCTGATCCTCGGCACGCCCGCCGAGGAAGGCGGGGGCGGCAAGGTGGCGATGATCGACAACGGGGCCTTCGCGGGCGTCGACGCCGCGATGATGGTGCATCCCGCAGGCGCAGACCTGCGGTCGATGAACGCGATCGCCATCCAGCAGATCTGGGTCGAGTACGTCGGCCAGGCATCGCACGCCGCGGCGGCACCCCACAAGGGCCGCAACGCGCTCGACGGCGCGATCCTCGGCTACAACAACATCGCGGCGTTGCGCCAGCACATCCGGGGCACCGAGCGGATCCACGGCGTGATCACCGACGGGGGCGACAAGCCCAACATCGTGCCCGCCCACGCGGCCGCCCAGTGGTACGTGCGGGCCCGGGACCTCGTCCACCTCGAGCAGCTCAAGCCCCGCGTGTTCGCCTGTCTCCAGGCCGGGGCTGACGCGGCCGGCGTGCGCATGGAGCACGAGTGGAAGCAGCCGGTGTACGCCGACTTGCGCGACAACGACCCGATGATCGACCTCTACGCCGCCAACGTGTCGGCGCTCGGTCGCACGGTCCATGACCCGAAGGACACGCCTGGGGTGGTCGGCAGCACCGACATGGGCAACGTGAGCTACGCGGTGCCGAGCATCCACCCGATGATCCGGGTGTCGCCGCCCAACATCAGCATCCACACACCCGAGTTCGCCACCTACGCCGTCGGGCCCCAGGGCGATGCCGCGGTGATCGACGGGGCGAAGGCCATGGCGATGACGATCGCGGATCTGTGGACCCGTCCCGACGCGCTCGCCGACGTCAAAGCCGCGTTCGTGACGGCCTCCGAGCCGCGATCCGGGCAGTGACCCGCGCAACGATCCGGGGCTTTTCCGGCGAAATCCGCGGTTCGGGCCCCGCCAAGTCCTACGCTCGCCGACCGTGACCGTCTACGTCGCTGAAGAGTTCTCCAACGAGGAAGCCGACGTCCTGCGGCGGTACTTCACGAACCTCGACGGGCCCGTGTTCGCCCTGGTCAACCTGCCGGAGGTGGTGAAGGGGGCGCTGTTCGCCCGGTACTCGCGCTCGTCCAAGAGCTTGCGCCGCCTCTTCCTCGACGAGTTCGTCAACGAGTTGGACATCTCCGGCGACGACGGGATCGACGCCACCATCGGACTGCGCCGGGCCGAAGAGCTCTACGACAAGGTCTTCTTCGAGTACGGGGACGACTCGGTGGCCCAGCTCGGCGGCGTGCACCTGGCGTGCGAGCAGGCGTCGAACCTCCTGACCAAGGTGCTCGAGTGGGGGCGGCTGATGGCCTACCTCGAGCAGTCCACCCGCTACATCGCCTACGACGCCCGCATCGGCGGCCGCTACCGCTACCACCGCGATCCCGAGGTGCTGATGTCGAACCTCGGCACCCGCTATGTGGGCGACATGGACCGCCTTTTCGACACGTACGCCGAGCTCCTGCCCCGTCTCCAGGACCACTTCCGCGAGGTCCACCCCAAGTCCGAGGCCGACTCCGATTTCGTCTACCGCCAGGCCATCCGGGCCAAGGCCTTCGACGCGCTGCGCGGCATCCTGCCGGCTGCCGCGCTGTCCAACGTGGGCATCTACGGCACGGGCCAGGCCTACGAGATGCTGCTGCTGCGCATGCGGGCCCACCCGCTGCCCGAGGCGCGGGCCTACGCCGATCTGATGCTCACCGAGCTGCGCAAGGTGATCCCCTCCTTCCTGAAGCGAGTCGACCTCGAGGATCGGGGCGTCGCGTGGAGCACGTACCTCGAGACCAACCAGTCGGCGATGGACGAGTTGAGCGAGCGGCTCTTCCCGGTGGCCGCCACCGCCGTCGACGACGCCCCCACCGTCGAGCTGGTCGACTTCGATCCTGACGGGGAGATCAAGCTCGTCACGTCGATGCTGTACCCCTCCACCAACCTGCCCGAAGCCCAGATCGAGCAGCGGGTCCGCACCATGACCACCGAGGAGCGCCTCGAGGTCGTGCGGACCTACACCGGCGATCGCACCAACCGCCGCCACAAGCCCGGCCGCGGGCTCGAGCGGACCTTCTACCGCTTCGACGTCCTGAGCGACTACGGGGCCTTTCGCGACCTGCAACGCCACCGGATGCTGACCATCGAATGGCAACGCCTCACCCCCCACCACGGGTACGCACGGCCCGAGGCCGTCGAGCTGGCGGGCGAGAAGGGCGCCTTCGACGAGGCGATGGACCGGTCGGCGAACCTCTACGACGCCCTGGCCGACCGCTATCCCCAGCAAGCGTCCTACGCCGTGTCGTTGGCGTACCGGGTCCGCTATGTGATGCAGATGAACGCCCGGGAGGCGATGCACCTCATCGAGCTGCGCACCGGCCCCCAGGGTCACCCGGCCTACCGGCTGGTCGGCCAGGAGATGCACCGGCTCATCGCCGAGAAGGCCGGGCATCACGCCGTGGCCGAGTCGATGCGCTACGTGGACTACTCCGAGCCCGAGCTCGAGCGCATCGAGAGCGAACGCCGAGCCGAGGCCAAGCGCCGCACCCGACCCTGATCACCACCCGCGGCGTCGCCGTCGCCCCCCACCGGCGCCACCGCCGGGGACTGCTGGTGCACACGGTCACGAATCTCGGGTGTCGGTGTGGCACATGGCGCGCCGGTGTGTATCATCCCGCCGCGGGAATTCCGGCCTGAGGGCAACAACCAGCAAGGAAGACATGGCAGACGACGATCTCGACGAAGAATTCGACCCCGATGAGATCGAGGAGGACCTCGACGAAGACGCCCTCGAGGAAGACGACGCCATCGACGAGGATCTTGTCGAGGACGACGTGCTCGTCGTGGTGGTGGAGGACGAGGAAGAAGAAGAGACTGCCGAGGAGATCAGCGCCCGGGCCAAGAAGCGCCGCGATGACGACGAGGACGACGAGGAAGAGGCCGACCCCGACGACGTCGAGGCCGATCTCGACACCATCCTCAAGGACCGGATCGCCGCTGCGGACGAGGAGGAGGACGACGAGGACGAGCTCGTCGAGCCCCAGCGTCCGGCGGAGGGCCCCGACGGCGTCATTCCCAAGCGGGCGAACGAGTTCACGTGCACCGGCTGCTTCTTGCTGGTCAACCGGGGTCAGTTCGGTCCCGAGGACAACATGCAGTGCCCGGTGGGGGAGAGCGTGTGCCCCGCGATCGACGAGCTCCGCCGTCCCGCCAAGCCGGTGAAGGCCACGGCCAAGGCCCCGGCCAAAGCCGCCAGCAAGGCCACCGCGAAGAAGAAGTGAGCCGGCCTGGCTCCCGGGGTCGAGATTTTCCTTTCGTCCCTCTGTGCGCCATCATCGACGCCGTGACCAACGCTGGGGATCCCAAGACACCACTCGATCAGGCGATCGATGTGCTCGTCTTCCTGCCCCTCGGGTTCGTGCTCGATTTCCCGTCCTCGGTGCCGCGCTACATCGAGCGGGGTCGGCGTCAGCTCCACGTGGCCAAGCAGGTCGGCCGCGAAGCCGTCAGCCGCCCCGGTGATGCCGGCCGGCACCTCGATCGGCTGCAGGCCCAGACCCGCCAGACGCTGCGCGCGCTCGGCGTGGCCCCCGCCGGCGACAACGGCGCGACGAACGGCGACGGACGCCGTCCAGGATCGGCCACTCCGGCTTCCGGCGGCCGTGGGGCCCCGGGGCCTGCCATGACCGCCTCCGACGGCGCCAGCGGCGTCACGGGCACCCTGGAGGGCCACGAGGCGGCGGCACCCCCCGGGCCGACGGTCGACGTCGCCACCTTGGCGATCCCCGACTACGACAGCCTGTCGGCCTCCCAGGTCGTGCCGCGCCTCGACAGCCTGGCGCTCGACGAGCTCGAGCTCGTCCGGCAGTACGAGCTCGGCCAACGCGGCCGCAAGACGATCTTGAGCAAGATCGCTCAGCTGCAGGCGAGCTGAGCACCGATGGCCCACGAGGCGGTCCGGCCGGCCGTACCCGCCGACGGAGCCGATCTCGCGGCTCTCGCTGAGGCGGCCCGGGACGAACTGTTGCCGACGCGGGGAGGGCGGTTGTTCTACGCCCGCGAGGGCGCCACCGGGGCCGATCGGAACGACCACTGGACCGCCGCGCTGGCGGACCCCGACCGATACGTGGTGATCGGCTCCTACGACGGTGCCACCGTCGGTTTCGGGGAGCTG
Organism: Acidimicrobiales bacterium; assembly: GCA_038324235.1. Classification (GTDB taxonomy): domain Bacteria; phylum Actinomycetota; class Acidimicrobiia; order Acidimicrobiales; family Acidimicrobilacustridaceae; genus JBBQHT01. The sequence goes on along the minus strand of JBBQHT010000110.1, from coordinate 3,880 downwards.
CGCATCGAGCAGCTCGCGACGGGAGAGCGGCTCGGGCTCGTGGAGGCCCTCTTCGTGCTACCCGACGCCCGCGGGGTGGGCGTCGGCGAGGCCATGATGGACGAGCTGATCGTGCACTGCAACGCGCGAGGCTGCATCGGGGTCGACGCGGTGGCGCTGCCCGGCAACCGCGCCACCAAGAACTTCTTCGAGACCTTCGGCATGGTCGCCCGGGCGATCCTGGTGCATCGCCCGCTTGGCGAGCACGCGCCGGGCTGACCCTCGGCCCGCTCGTACCGGCGGCGCCGCCCGCCGAGGACCATCCGCCGCCCGCTGCGCCCAGCCCGCCAAGATCGGGGGATGAAGCCGCAGTTGTGTGTGGGCGCCATCGCCGTCCACGACGGAGAGCTCTTGTTGATCCGCCGGGGGCACGGCCCGGCGGCGGGTCAGTGGTCGGTCCCCGGGGGTCGGGTCGAGCTCGGCGAGATGCTCATCGAAGCGGTCGTGCGCGAGATGCTCGAGGAGACCGGGCTCGAGTGCGTGTGCGGCGAGCTCGTGGGCTGGGTGGAGCGGATCGATGACGAGGGGCACTACGTGATCCTCGACTTCGAGGTGACGGTGCTCGACGACGCCGACGCGCGCGCCGGCAGCGACGCAGCGGAGGTGGCGTGGGTCCCGCTGGGCGACGTGGCCGAGCGCAACCTCGTGGAGGGTCTCGCGGAGTTCCTGCACGAGAACGGCGTGATCGACACCATCGTGTGACCCGACCGGGGGAGAGGACCCGAGGCCCTCTCCCGTCGGATCGAGGTGGTGTCCGGGGTCAGCGACCCTTCCAGGCCGCCGGGCGCTTCTCGATGAACGCGGTGAGGCCTTCGCCGAAGTCCTCGGTGCTCATGAGCTCCATCATGACCTCGTTCGAGCGCTGGATGCCGTGCGCATCGTCCGCGTCCTTGAGCTCGATCATGAGGGCCCGGGTCTTCTGGACGGCCACGGGCGCGTTGGCGCTGATGCGGCCGGCGAGCGCGAGGGCCGCCTCGAGGGCGGTGCCGGGATCGGCGAGCTCGTTGACCATGCCCAGCTGGTAGGCGCGCTCCGCGCCGATCGGATCACCGGTGAGGCCGAGCTCGTTGGCGACGTTGCGGGGCAACACGCGGGGGAGGCGGAAGACGCCACCGGCGGCGGCGACCAGCGACCGCTTGACCTCCGGGATGCCGAACCGCGACTCGCGCGACGCCACGAGCAGATCGCAGGACAGCACGATCTCGAGGCCGCCCGCGAGCGCCGGGCCCTCGACCGCGGCGATGATCGGCTTGGTCCGCTCGCGCGTCACGATGCCGGCGAAGCCCCCCTTGCCCGTCATCATCTCGCCCGGCTTGCCGGCGTTGATGAGCTTGAGATCCGCCCCGGCGCAGAAGAACTCCCGCGTTCCGGTGAGCACCCCCACCCACAGCGAGTCGTCTTCCTCGAGTCGATCGATCCCCGCCTCGATGCCTTGGGCCACATCGCCGTTGACCGCGTTGCGGGCCTCGGGGCGATTGATCTTCATGACCAGGACGTTTCCGTGCACTTCGATGTCAACCATGGCCCGCACCTTATGGGAGGCCTGGCCTGCTGACCAACCGCGCGGAGTGACGCAGTATCGTCGCCCGGATGCCTCAGCCCCGCATTCCGATCTTCGACCTCGACGGCACGCTGCTCGACACCGACGCCGCGCTCGTGGCGCCCTTCGTCGCCCTCGGGGTGGCACCCGACGAGATCACCTTCGGCCACGTGCTGGCCGACGAGTGCACCCGTCTCGGGATCTCCGTGGACGCCTACCTGGACCACTACGACACCGACCTGGCCCAGCCGTTTCCCGGTGTCGTCGAGCTGCTGGCCGCGTGCCCGCGCTACGCCGTGTGCTCCAACAAGACGGCCCGCTTCGCCAGCGCGGAGCTGGCCCGGTTGGGTTGGACCCCGGAGGTGGCGCTGTTCGCCGACGCCTTCGCCGGCCCCAAGCGGTTGGGTCCGGTGCTCGAACGGCTCGAGCTCACCGGCGTGGACATCGTGTTCGTCGGTGACACGGCCCACGACCGGGACTGCGCCGCGGCGGTCGGGGCCCCGTTCGCGTTGGCCGGGTGGAACCCGCGCGCGGTCGGCGAACCCGGCGACATCGTGCTGGGCGCGCCCCAGGACCTCCTCGCGCTGCTGTGAGGCGACCGGCCGAAACCTGACCCCATCATCGGGATCTGTCGGCCATGCACGCGTTGTCCGGCATCAAACCCGGACAGACGTCGTGCGGGCCGGCCGCAGGGCTCAGGCCGGACCTGCGTCCGCCGCCTCGGTCGCCGCGACCGCGACATCGGGGACCTGCGCCTCGGGGACCTGCGCCTCGGGGACATGCTCGGGGGAAGCGGTGTCCGCAGCAGGCGGTTCCGAGGCTGTCGGTTCCGAGGCTGTCGGTTCCGAGGCTGTCGGTTCCGAGGCTGTCGGTTCCGAGGCTGTCGGTTCCGAGGCTGTCGGTTCCGAGGCTGTCGGTTCCACAGCAGTCGGTTCCACAGCAGTCGGTTCCGCAGCAGTCGGTTCCGGGGCGGGCGTGTCGATCACGGGGGCGGCAGGAGCCGCGGCGGCGGGCGGAGGCGGCGGCACGGGGGCCGGCCCCGAGGGCCGGGGGCGCGCCTTGGGCTGTGACGCGCCACCGAGGCGCGAGGCGAACTGCGGCAGCCGCGAGCCGAGCTTCTTGATCGCCGCGACCAGCTCCGGGCCGGGTTCGTCCGGGACGAAGGCCGGCGTGACCTGGAGCCGGATCGGGGCGTAGGCCAGGGCGTCGAGCACCGTGGCGTACCGCTCGGCCGTGATCTCCGCCGTGAGGCTCTCGCCGGTGGCGTCCGCGAGGCGCTTGGCCAGCTCCGCCGGGAACGGCGTGCCCGCCTTGGGCGGCCGGGAGCTGAGGCGCAGGGCGCGCACGAGGCGGCCCTGTTCGAGGTTGGTCGTGATCTCGGCCAACCACGCCTGGTGCTCACGGTCGATCCGTGCGGTGAGCGCGGTCCGCAGCTGCTCGGCCAACGCCCGGCTCTCTTCGTCGCGCGCGCCGGTGTCGGCGGCGACGACGACCGAGCGCAGGTCCTTCACATCGATCTCGTCAGCCTCGGCCAACGCCGCCTCGGCCTTGTCGTGCCACTCGGCCGCGCGGAGCACGGGCATCAGGCGCTCGGCGATGTCCATCAGGACATCGGGGTTGAGCTCGGGCTTGCTGTCCGCCCGCAAGAGCTCGTTCTGACGGTCGATGGCGGCGCGCACACCGGCGAGCCCGCCCCGGATGATCAGCTCGGCGATCGGCTTGTGCGTGTCGGGCAACGCGGCGAGCACGGCGTTGCGGTGTGCCCGACCGGCCTTGAGGCGCTTCGCCTTCGGCTTGGGTTCCGGGGCCGGCCGCGGCGGCCGGGGACGGCGCTCCCGACGGTCAGCCGCGGCACCGGCGCCAGCGGGCGCGCCGGGCCGGCGCGCGCGATCGCCACCCGGGCGATTCTCGCCGCTTCGCTCAGCGGGACGGCCGGCGCCCCGCTCACGATCTCGTGGTCCACCGGGGGCACCGCCCCCGCGACCCGGGCGACGGTCGCCACGGTCACCGCGGTCGCCACGGTCACCGCGATCGCCTCGATCGCCACGGTCACCGCGGCCCTTGGGCGCCAGGACGGTGGTGACACCGGGCTCGTCACGACGGGTACCGATGACCTCGAGGCGCTCGGGCTCGCGCCGGGCCCCCTTGGGCGCCAGCACCGCGGTGACGGTGATGCCGTCCATCGCGAAGTCCGCATCGGCCCGCACCACATCGCCCACCTTGGCGCCCTCGTACAACAGCGAGCCGTCGAGCTCTCCCTTCGGCTGGCGTGCCCCTGCGGCGCGCCAGGTCCAGGTTCCG
>JBBQHT010000109.1:0-14569 GCA_038324235.1 Acidimicrobiales bacterium | reverse complement strand
CGGGGCCCCTCGACTTCCGTCGGACGGTGCGCGCCTCGCTCAGCTACGGCGGCGTGCCGGCCGAGCCGAAGTTCCGCTACCCGAGGCCGCACAAGCCCGAGATCATGGTGATCGCCGACATATCCGGGTCGGTCGCCGCGTTCGCCCGCTTCACGCTCATGCTTGTCTATGCCATCAGCGGGCAGTTCTCCAAGGTCCGCTCGTTCGTGTTCATCGACGGTATCGACGAGGTCACGTCGTTCTTCGAGGGCGTCGAGGACGTCACCGAAGCGGTGCACCGGGTCAACACCGAGGCGGACGTCGTGTGGGTGGACGGCCACTCCGACTACGGGCATGCGTTCGAGATCTTCTGGCAGCGGTGGGGCAAGGAGATCACGCCCAAGACCACGGTGATGATCCTCGGTGACGCGCGGAACAACTACCACGCAGCGCAGTCGTGGGTCATCAAGGAGATGCAGCACCGCGCTCGCCACGTCTACTGGCTCAACCCGGAGCCCCGCTCGTACTGGGACACCGGTGACTCCATCGTCGGTGACTACGGCGCGCACTGCGACGGGACGTTCGAGTGCCGGAACCTGCGCCAACTCGAGAAGTTCGTCGACCACCTCGTCTGAGGGGCCAACGTCCACCGAACGTGTAGGCGTCGGCGTCGCTGGGGCGGATCGGCCTACAGGTTGCGGTCGGGGGTTGGGTCAGGACGGGTGGGAGTCGAGGTAGGCGCGCCAGCCGCCGGTGGCGGTGATGTCCAGCGCGGTCTCGAGGCCGTGGGGCATGCACGTGAAGCCGGGGACGGTGGTACCGTCGGCGAGCTCGACCGTGCCGATGGCGAGCGGCTCGGGCACCGCGGCGACGAACGACGCGAACCCGGCGTCGGGCACGGCCCACACCTCGACCTCGATCGGCGCCGTGAGCTCGCTCGGCGCGCCTGACGCACGGGCTGCCGCCCGGATCAGGCCCGGCTTCGGGGGCGTCGTGTCGAGGGCGTAGAGCCGGTAGTCCGGCGCGGTGGTCGTGGTCTCGACGAGCTGGGCGTTGCGCTCGACCAGCTGGTGGTTGAGCGGCTGACCCTGCAGGTGGGCGCCGGCGACGGCCAGGAACTGCCAGCCGGGCTCGGGGGCCCGGGCGACGGGTGGCGCGGGCGCCGCCGCAGGCGAGACGGCAGCTGCGACAACAGCATCCGGTCTGACAGCATCCGGTCTGACAGCAGCCGCGGTGATGGCAGACGGCGAGGCGGTGGCCGGCGTGACGGTGGGGCGTTCGCCGAGCACGACTGCGGCGAGATCCGCGATGCGGTCGTCGTGGAACGCAGGACCGTAGAACGACACGCCGAAGGGCAGGCCGTCATCGGTGGTGCCGGCGGGGATGGCGATCGCGCACAGGTCGAGCAGGTTCACCGGGTTGGTGTAGCGACCCAGCGCGGAGTTCACGCCCACCGGGTCGGCCCGGACCTCGGCGATCGTCGGGATGAAGGGGGCCGTGGGCACGAGCACCGCGTCGATCGTGGCGAAGGTGCGGGCGACGAGGATGCGCAGGCGCCGGAGCTCGGCCATATCGGCCGCCAGCCTGGTCGCGGGGATGTCGCGCGCGGCGAGGATGATCGAGGCCACGGTCGGGTCGACCTCCTCGGAGTGGGCGTCGACGAACTCGCCCACCGCGACGTAGCGCTCGGCGACGAAGCCGCCGCCGTAGAGCAGAGCGCCGGCGCGGGCGAACACGTCGAAGTCGATCTCGACCACCGTGCCGCCGATCGCCTGGATCTGGCTGACCATGGCGTGGAAGCGAGCGAGGGCCGCCGGTGCCAGCTCGAGGTGCTCCGCGGCGGGGATGCCGACAACAGGGTGACGGCTCGGCGCGGGGGCTGGAGCGACTCTTCGCCGCACCGGCTCCTCGGGATCCTCCCGCCCCATGATCGCCATGGCGTGCCGGCCCACCGCGACCGAGGTGGCGAACACCGTGACGCAGTCGAACGACGAGCAGGCGGGCACGACGCCCCGAGTGCTCACCGTGCCGCGGGTGGGCTTGATGCCGATGATGCCGTTGAAGGCGGCCGGGACGCGCCCGGAGCCGGCGGTGTCCGTGCCGAGCGCGAGGTCGACCAGACCCAGGGCGACGGCGACGCCCGAGCCCGAGCTCGACCCACCCGAGACGTAGGCGGGATCGATCGCGTTGCGGACCGCGCCGTAGGGCGAGCGGGTGCCGACGAGCCCGGTCGCGAACTGATCCAGGTTGGTCTTGCCGATCAACACCGCCCCGGCATCGAGCAGGGCCGCCACCGCGGGTGCGCTTTGGGTCGCGACGGTCGCGTACGCCGGGCAGCCGGCGGTCGTCGGCAGACCCTCGACGTCGATGTTGTCCTTGACGGCGAGGGTGAGCCCGGCGAGGGGCAGCACCTCGCCGGCGGCGACGCGGGCGTCGATGGCACGGGCCGCGGCCTCGACGTCGGCGCGGGGCAGCAGCTCGATCCAGATCTCGGGTCGGTCGACGGCATCGATGCGCTCGTAGCCGACCCGCACGCGGGCCAGGGCCGCGCCGGTGTCGGCGCGTGTGCCGGCGGGGGAGTCGGACCCGTCGGTCTTCTCGGGGGCCGTCTCGTCGGAGGCGTTCGGCTTCGTCGCTTCGATCGTCGCGCCGGGGTCGGTGACCGTGGCTTCCGGGCGCGATCCCACCGGGCGCAGCACCACGAGCGGGCTGCCGGGCTCGACCTGGTGGCCGAGGGCGGTGACCACGGCCGCCACGACCCCGTCGACCGGTGCCGTCACGACGATCTCGGTCTTCATCGCCTCCAGTGCCAGCAGGGGATCGCCGGCGGCGATGGTCTGGCCGACCTCGACATCGAGGCGCCACACGCTCGCGGTCAGCACGGCCTCGACGAGCGTGCCGCCCGGTGGGACATCGACCCGTTCGATCGCGGCGGTGGTGTCGGGCTCGGGACGTGGGTCGAACTCGCCCGCGGCCTCCCACGCGGCCCGCTCGGTCGCGAACGCGGCCTGCTGGAGGTCACGGAACGCCTGGATCGACGGCGCTTCGTCACGGAGGAACTGCTCGTGGTCGGCGAGGGCGAACGTGCCGTCGGTGATGCGCAGATCCATCCGCCCGGCCCGCAGATCGGCCCGCAGATCGAGCAGCTCGTCGGCTTCGACCGGGTACCAGCGGATCCGGTCGAAGAAGCGCAGCAGCCACGGATGGCCGGGCTCGAAGTGCGGTGTCGTGCGGAAGCGGTTCCAGACCGGGACCGTCCGCCCGACGAACTGGTACCCGCCGGGACCCTCCATGCCGTAGATGCACAGGTAGGCACCGCCGATGCCGACGGCGTTCTCGGGGGTCCACGTGCGCGCCGGGTTGTACTTGGTCGTCACGAGGCGGTGGCGGGGATCGAGCGGGGTGGCGACGGGCGCGCCGAGGTACACGTCGCCGAGCCCCAGGACGAGGTAGGACGCGTCGAACACGATGCGGTGCACGTCGTCGACGCTGTCGAGCCCGTTGATCCGCCGGATGAACTCGATGTTCCAGGGGCACCACGGCGCGTCGTCGCGCACCCCGGCCATGTACCGCTCGATCGCCTCGCGCGTGGCCGGGTCGTCCCACGACAGGGGCAGGTGGATCTCCCGGCTCGGCACGACCAGGTCGTGGGTCGCGGGCAGCGCGTCCTCGATGATCGCCAACCGGGCGGCGAGGGCTTCCACCGACACGACCTCGGGATCGACGTGGAGCTGCAGCGAGCGGATGCCCGGGGTCAGGTCGACGATGCCGGGGACCTGCTCGGCCTCGACGGCTTCGGCCAGCGCGTGGACCCGCATGCGCAGGGCGAGGTCGAGCACCATCGGCCCGTACTCGACGAGGAGGTACGCGTCGCCGGACCGGCGGTAGCAGACCGTCGGGCGACCGTCGGCGGCCTCGGTGCGGGCGAGGACGCCACCGGTCGGATCGCGGTGGCTCACGAGGGTGAGTGGCGCGTGGCTCCGGGCCGCCGCAGCCGCGCCGGTCGTGAGCGGGACGAAGCGCACGGTGTCGCCGGGGCGGAGCTGCCCGAGCTTCCACCGCTCGGCCTCGATCACCGTGGCCGGGCACACGAACCCGCCGAGGCTGGGACCGTCGGGGCCGAGCAGGATCGGCATGTCGCCGGTGAAGTCGATGGTGCCCACGGCGTAGGCCGTGTCGTGGATGTTGGATGGGTGCAGGCCGGCCTCGCCGCCGTCGGCCCGTGCCCACTCCGGCTTCGGGCCGACGAGGCGCACGCCGGTGCGGCTGGAGTTGTGGTGCACCTGCCAGTCCGTGACGTAGAAGGTGTCGATGTCGGCCGGGGTGAAGAAGTCGGGCGCGGCGTGCGGTCCTTCGAGCACGCCGATCTGCCAGGTCGAGGTGAGCGGACTGCGGTCATCGACCGCCACCGGCTCACCGGCGATGCTCGGGTCGGGTTCGGCGAGGTGCAGGACATCGCCGGCGCGCAGGGCCCGGCCGCCGTGGCCGCCGAACCCGCCGAGGGTGAAGGTCGACGCGCTGCCGAGGTAGGCCGGCACATCGAAGCCACCCTGCACGGCGAGGTACGCCCGGAGCCCCGGACCGGTGCCGACGCCGAGATCGAGCACGGCGCCCGCTGCGACCGCCACGGGTTCCCAGTAGGGCACGGGGGTGCCGTCGAGGGTGGCGGGCAACGGTGAGCCCGCGAGGCAGATCGTGGTGGCGGCGCCGAAGTGCAGACGGGGGCCGTCGAGGGTGATCTCGAGGCCCGGCGCGCCGTCCGGGTTGCCGACCGCCTGATTCGCGAGCCGGAACGACCGGTCGTCCATCGGGCCGCTCGGCGGCACGCCGACGTGCCAGTACCCGAGCCGACCGGGCAGGTCCTGCACGGTGGTCATGGCGCCGCCGCGCAGCACCTCGACGCTCGTGTCCGGTGCGACGCAGGTCGCGAGCAGACCGGTGTCGAGATCTCCGGACCGCACCCGATCCAGGGTGAGCGCGTGGCGGACGAACGCGGTGTTGGTCTCGATCCCGTGCACACGCGTCTCGCCCAGGGCCGCGTCCATGGCCTCGAGCGCGCCGGCGCGGTCGGGCGCAAAGGTGATCAGCTTGGCGAGCAGGGGATCGTACGAGGCCGTGACCTCGGTGCCGGTCTCGATCCAGGTGTCGCAGCGGACACCGGCGGGGAAGTGGACGTCGGTGAGCAGGCCGGCGCTCGGCCGGTAGTCCCGGGCCGGATCCTCGGCATACACCCGCACCTCGATCGAGTGACCTCGCGGTTCGACGACCTCGTCCATCATCGAGCGGTCGCCCGACGCGAGGCGCACCATCCACTCGACCAGGTCGATGCCGTGCACGGCCTCGGTCACCGGGTGCTCGACCTGCAGGCGCGTGTTCACCTCGAGGAAGCTGACCTCGCGGCGGTCGGCGTCGTAGACGAACTCGACCGTGCCCGCGGACCGGTACCTGACCGATGCCGCGAGTCGCTCGGCCGACATCAGCAGCTCGGCGCGCACCTGGTCGTCCAACCCCGGGGCGGGGGTTTCTTCGACGACCTTCTGGTTGCGCCGCTGCAGCGAGCAGTCACGCACGCCGAACGTGCGGATCGCGCCGGCACCGTCGCCGAACACCTGCACCTCGAGGTGACGGGCCCGGGTGACGAGCCGTTCGAGGAACACCCCGGGCGCTCCGAACGAGGCGGCGGCGAGCCGGCTCACCTGCTCGAAGCCGGCGTGGACCTCGTCGATCGAGTGCGCGGCCAGCATGCCGATGCCGCCGCCTCCGCCGGTGCTCTTGATCATGACGGGCAACCCGAGCGCCTCAGCTTCGACGACGGCCTGATCGGCATCCGCGAGCAGACCGGTGCCGGCGAGCAGGGGGACCCCGGCCTCGACCGCGAGCGCCCGCGCGGTGTGCTTCTGGCCGAAGACCTCGAGGTGCTCGGGTGTCGGGCCGATGAACGCGAGGCCCGCGGCTTGGACCGCCGCGGCGAACTCGGCGTTCTCCGACAGGAAGCCGTAGCCGGGATGGATGCCTGCCGCGCCCGTGCGCAGGGCCGCATCCAGGATCCGGTCGATCGCGAGGTAGCTCTCGCGGGGGGACGCGGGACCGTGGCGGATCGCATCGTCCGCGTGGCGCACATGGGGGGCTTCGCGATCGGGCTCGGCGTACACCGCGATCGACCGGATGCCCATGCGGCCCAAGGTCCCCATGATGCGGGTGGCGATCTCGCCACGGTTGGCCACGAGGACGGACTCGAGCAGCGGTGGGGCCGGCGGTGACGCGCCGTCGGCGACCAGGGGCGCGGTCACGGGGCGGTGACCAGGACGCGCACGGGTGTCGGATCGAAGCCGTTGCACGGGTTGTTGACCTGCGGGCAGTTGGAGATCAGCACCAGCAGGTCGAGCTCGGCGCGCAGGTCCAGCGTGAGGCCCGGGGCCGAGATGCCGTCGACGATGCCCAGGGTGCCGTCGGGGTCGACGGGGACGTTCATGTACCAGTTGATGTTGCTCACCAGATCGCGCTTGCCCAGTCCCCACTTGGCGCCCTCGGAGAGGAAGTTCTCGACGCAGGCGTGCTGGTGCTTGGTGTGGTGCCCGTAGCGCAACGTGTTGGATTCCTTGCTGCACGCCCCGCCGATGGTGTCGTGGCGGCCGCAGGTATCGGCCAGAACGGTGGCCAACGGGCGGCTCTCGTTGGAGCGGAGCACCGAGCCGGTGGTGAGGAAGATGCTGGCCTGGCCGGCGATCGTGTCAGGGGCGCTGTAGCGGTGGTCGGTGTCGTGGGCGTCGTAGAGCAGGCAGTCGACGGCCTGGTTGCCCTCGAGGTCGATGATCTGCAACGTGGCGCCGGCGGGCACCACGAAGGACCACGGCGCGCGGGCGGGGATGATCGAATCGTGCAGAACGGTCATCGTGCGCCCCTCGCGTCGAGCAGGTCGGCGGTGTTCAGGTAGGCCCGCTCGCGTTCGGGCGAGCTGGTCCACTGGGCGTCGTCGGGACCGGTCGCCCGGCCGCGCCAGGCCGTGATCCGCAGCGGGGTCACCACGTAGTCGGGGCGGGGGTCGAGCACGTGGGCGACGTTGGCGATCGCCACGATCAGGGGCATCTCCACCTTGATGGTCACCTCGGCGCCGGGCCCGGCCCCGGGGCGGAACGTCGTGGCGCCGTCAGGTTCGATGTGCGTGCCCTTGAACAGGGAGATGGTGGGGGGGAGGTCCCGCAGGGTCAGGCCCTGCTTGGTGAGAGCCAGGGCGAACAGCGCCCGGGCGCTCGGGCTCGGGCCCTGCGGGGAGCCGTCGCCGTACCGCGCCTCGTTCGCGAGGATCGACGACGAGCCGCACAACGTGTCGTGGCACTGCGAGGTGTCGGTGGCGATCGTGGCCAAGGCCCGACCTTGGTCGGAGAGGAACAGCGCACCCGGACCGAGGTAGGCCTGCCACTGCACCTTCACGGTGTCGGCGACGTTCACCCGCTCCCACGGATCCAGCGCGCTCCACAGGGCCAGGTTGGCGCAGGCGTCGCCGCGGAGGTCGACCAACCGCAGCGTCGTGCCTCGGGCGAGCACCCGGTGGGCGTACCCCCCGCCGGCCACGGTCTCCTCCCAGACGACGTCGGTGGCCTCGACGTCGGGGGGAAGGTCGACAGCTGCCGTCGCCGGCACCGTGGGCATGGACTCCACCCGTTGTCCGGCTTGGGACCGGGCGTGGGCCAACGCACCGCCGGTGGTCGCGGTGGCGGCGACCTGCAGATCATCGGTCGTGTCGGTCATCGTTGTTCCGTCGTGTTCCTGTTCGTCGGCTTCCGCGACATTTCGATAGAGCTTCGAAACCATCTGAACAATGGCGGCCCGGGCGGTCCCGGTCAAGTGTCCAGGCCTCTCGACACACACTGTTCACGGCCCCGTGACGCGTAGGTCGTGAGAACGCTTGCTCGCCCGCCGAACTTGGGTAGGTTGCTCCCATGGCGAAAATCGGCACGCAGCCCAAGGCGGAGCGCGGGGCCCCGGTGCCGGCCGACGGGGACACGGCGCCGGCGCCGGTCGGGCGCCCTCGGGCCAACCCGCGCCCGCTCGAAGGGTCGGCCCGTGACGAGATCGTCGCGGTCGCGACCCACCTGTTCTCCGAACGTGGCTTCGCGCAGACCACCATGGCCCAGATCGCCGAGGCGGCCGGTCTGCGCCAGTCCTCGCTGTACTACTACTTCCGCCGCAAGGAGCTCATCCTCCAGGCCACCTTCAGCGTCAACCGGGCGCCGCTCGAGTTCCTCGAGCGCATCCGGGCGGATGCGGGCGGACCCGATCTGCGGCTCTATCGCCTGATCCGGTTCGATGCTGCGCAGCTGTGCCTGGCGCCCTGTGACGTGAACGAGGTGTGGCGGATCTCGTTGGTGGAACCTGACTTGTTCACCGACTTCTGGGCCGACCGGCGGGAGCTGCACAAGCGGGTCGAGCAGCTCGTGCGCCAGGGGATCGCCGACGAGCAGTTCGTCGAGGTCGATCCCCGGCTCACCGCCCTCACGCTGATGGCCACGAACGAAGGGGCGCAGAACTGGTGGCGCCTGCGCGACGACCGTCGCCTCGACGGGCGCACGACCGGTCGACCGCCGCGGTACTCGCCGGTCGAGGTGGGGGAGCACCTGGCGAGCGCTTCGCTGCGCTCCCTGCTGCGTCGCCCGGCGCGCCTGCCCGTGCTGCAGCGTGAGGCCGAGCGCTTCGACGATTGACGCCGACCGTCACCGGTTCGTCTCGACCGCGCGCCACGAATCCAGGTTCGATTCAGGTGGACTTCTCGCAGCAGTAACGCGATCGCGCGCGCCCTCGACATCCTGCGCCGATAATTTCGAAGGACTATGGAAACCAAGCACCTGCTGCCCGCCGAAGCGTATTGGTCCCAAGAATGGTTCGACCGTGAGCAGGACCTCCTGTTCAGCCACACGTGGCACCTCGTCGGCAGCGAGGAGGATCTGCGCGAACCCGGGTCCTTCGTGAGCTACACCGCCGGGCTCGACCCGCTCGTGGTGGTCCGCGGCCTCGACGGCGAGCTCCGGGCCTTCCACAACATGTGCACCCACCGCGGCATGCGCATGGTCGAAGGGTGTGGAACCAGCCGCACCGGTCTGGTGTGTCCCTACCACTTCTGGAACTTCGGCCTCGACGGCGAGCTGCGCAAGGTGCCCCAGCCCGAGCAGTTCCCCGATCTCGATCGAGCCGAATGGGGCCTGCGCCCGGCGTCGGTCGGCGTGTGGGGGGGCATCGTGTTCGTGCACCCGGACCCCGCCGCCGGCTCGGTGCTCGACTGGCTCGGCGACCTGCCCGCCAACATCGGCAGCTACCAGCCGGAGCTGCTCAGCGAGGTCGTGCACGTCCAGTTCGATGCGCGGTGCAACTGGAAGCTCTTCGTCGAGAACCACGTCGACGTGTACCACCTGTGGTATCTGCACGCGAAGTCCCTGGGTGCGTGTGACCACGATCGGTTCGAGTGGCAGCAGCTGGGCCGCAACTGGGTCAGCTACGAGCCGTTCAAGGCCGAGACCAGCCTCGCCCGGCCGCACCACGGCGTGGCGCCCATCGCCCACATCGACGAGCGTGACCGTGTCGGCGTGGGGGCCCATGCCGCCTTCCCGAACGTCTTGATGGCCTCGGAGGCCGCGTACTTCATCACCTACTCGTGCCAACCGGTCGGGCCCGACCGGTCGATCATCGATCTGCGCATCCGCGCCGAGACGAGCGCGGACACCGAGGCGCTGCTCGCCGGCGCCAAGTCGTTCATCGTGGAGGACATCGCCGCGTGCGAAGGCGTGCAGTCGCTGACCCGCTCCCACGCGTTCCGCGTCGGTCCGATGGCGGTCGAGCACGAGCAGCCCATCACCTTCTTCCACGAGCACGTGCTCGAAGCCCTCGGCGAGCGCTGACCATGACCGACCTCGCCGTGGTCCCCGCCGAGTTCGTCGGCGTCTGGCAGCGGCGGGAGATGCGCATCGCGGGCGTCCTGCGCGACGACGCGGACGTGCTGTGGCTGCAAGCGAACTCGTGGTACGCCGATCTGCGCATCCCGCACGCCGACACCGGTGGTCCGGTCGAGGCCTTCGCCGGGCCGGCGTCGTGGGCGGACCCGGACTTCACCTGGGTCCACGAGATCGACTGGTTGGGTTCGTTCCCCACCGATGTCGGCCACCTCGAGCGGGACGGTCGCGACCTGATCGAGCGGGGCACCTTCGTCATCGATGGCGAGGACGCACCCTACGAGGAGCGTTGGGTGCGCGGTCCTGACGCCCCACCGACCCTAGTGGCGCTGGCCGAGCCCTTCGACGGTGCCGGTTGGGCGGCCCTCGTGCGGGTCGGCGACCACGCCCTCGCCCTGGCCGACGCTCAGGCCTCGGGGGGAGCGGGGTCGGGCTTCGCCGCCCGACGCGAGCAGTTGGTCGACGGAGCCTGGACCACGGTGTTCTCCCGGGCGATCGGTACCCAGCCGTTCGAGTCGCTCGACCTGGACGGGCTCGACGCGGCAGCGGGGCCGGGTTCGCTCATCCGGAACGGGGACCGGCTCCTGCAGGTCGTCGAACGGTTCGGCTGATCGGTTCGGTGGATCAGTTCGGCCGGTTGGTGCAGCCGGCACCGGGTATTTCGATGATCCTTCGAAACGCGGTGCGCTGAATTTCGAAGGTCCTTCGAAAAACGTCAGTTTGGTGATAGGCCCAGGACACGGAGCCTTTCCGATCCGGGAACCTGTACGCAAACCTTCGTCCGTACCTTGGCAGTGTGGCACCTCGCAGATGGTTTGATACCGCGTGGCCGGATCTCGTCGATCTGGCTGACGCCGACGACGTGGGCCTGGTCCCCGTCGGCGCGGTGGAACAACATGGACCCCACCTGCCCACGGGTACGGACACCATCATCGCGACGAACCTGTGCGAGCTGGCGAGCGACCGCACGGGGGCGGTGGTGCTCCCGGCGATCGCGGTGGGGTGCAGCTACGGCCACCACGTGAACCTGCCGGGCAACCTGTCGCTCACCCCGGAGCAGCTCGCCATGGTCGCTCGGCAGTACGCCGAGTGGGCCGCCACGTCGGGCCTGACCCGGCTCCTGTTCGTCAACGCCCACTTCGGCAACGCGGCCTCCCTGACCATCGCCACCGATCACCTGCGCATGTTCCGACCCGACCTGCGCTCCGCGGTCGTCAACTGGTGGATGCTCGATCCGACCGTGGCCGCCGAGTCCGTGGCCGACGGCGACGACCTGCACGCCAACCGGACAGAGACCGCCGTCATGCTGGCGCTCGCCCCCGACCTCGTGCACCTGGACCGCATGGCCGGCGCCGACGACCCGGACCGGACCGGCGACCTGGTCTTTCGCTACACGGTGCCGTCGCTTTCCACCAACGGGGTGACAGGTCGCCCGTCGGAGGCGACGGTCGAGCTCGGGCGCAAGCTCGTGGACCTCACGGTCGACGCCCTGGTGGATCTGATCGAGCGGGGCCGCATCGAGCAGCCCCCGCTGGGGGCCGCGTCCCCGCCGCCCCTGCACCCGTTCCCGCCCACTCCCACCCAACCCAGCTGAGGACACCATGGACACCGTTTCCGCCATCGAGGCCGACCACGTCGAGCTCGCCACCTCGCTCCAGGCCAAAGGCGTCGAGTACGTCTTCGGCTCCTTCGTCGACGTGCTCGGCCGAGCGAAGTCCAAGTGCGTCCCGATCGAGCACCTCGGCGCGTTGCTCGCCGGGCACGAGCGCTACACCCCCCGCGGCATGGGAGACCTGGGTCAGATGACCCCGGACGAAGACGAGTGCGTGGCGATGCCCGATGCCGGTGGGCTGCGCATCCTGCCGTGGGACACGAGGTTCGCCTGGATGCCGGCGGACCTGCTCTACGGCGGCACCGAGCCGTTCGCCCACTGCAGCCGATCCATCCTGAAGAAGCAGCTCGCCAAAGCCGACGATCTGGGCCTTCTCTTCAACCTCGGGGTCGAGACCGAGATCTACGCGGTGAAGGAATCGTCGATCGGCGATCCGTCGGGCTACCTCACCCCGCTCACGCGCACCGGTTCGTTGAAGCCCACCCAGGCCTACGACGTCGAGGCGACCCTGGACGCCATGGCGTTCCTGGACCCGATGGTCCGCTACATGAACGAGGCGGACTTCGGTGTGTTCTCCTTCGACGCCGAGGGCGGCGACGGCCAGTACGAGTTCGACTTCGACTACAAGCCGGCGCTGGAGATGGCCGATCAGCTCTCGTTCTTCCGGCTCATGGTCAAGCAGGTGGCCAAGGAGGCCGGCCTGTTCGTCACGTTCATGCCCAAGCCCTACACCGGCGCGTGGGGGTCGGGTGCGCACTTCAACATGAGCCTCTGCGACGCCGAGACCGGTGCCAACCTCTTCCGCGACACGGACGATGCGAGAGGCCGGGGCTGGTCGAAGATGGCGTACGGCTTCGTCGCCGGCATCATCAAGCACGCGGCGGCCATCTCCGCGGTGTCGAACCCCACGGTCAACTCGTACAAGCGCCTCACCTCGCGCCTGACCGACGGCAGCGTGTCGTGGGCCCCGACCTGGGCGGCCTACGGCGACAACAACCGCTCGTGCATGATCCGTCTGCCCCGCAACCGGCCAGCGGTCGAGAACCGCGGCGTCGACTCGGCGGCCAACACCTACCTCGCGGGCGCGTTCATCCTGGCGGCCGGACTCGAGGGCATCGCGCTCGGCCTGGATCCGGGCGAGCCCGTCGAGGACATGACCTACGACTGGACGCGCACCGGCCCGTCGGGAGGCGATGTCGCGGCCACACGCCTGCCGCGCAACCTCCTCGAGGCGGTCGAGGCGTTCGACGCCGACCCGCTCACGGCCGAGGTCTTCTCGCCGCAGTTCATCTCGGCCTACAGCGAGATGAAGCGCGACGAGTGGGACGAGTACCACTCCCAGGTCTCCGACTGGGAGCGCTCCAAGTACCTCGAGCTCTTCTGAAGGCGACCACCGAACCCATGCCGATCCCCACCATCGCCATCTTCGCCGGCCGGTTCCCCGAGGACCGCTACTCGGCCAACCGCGGCTACATCGACGCGATCTACGCGCTCGGCGGCCTGCCGGTGATCGTCCCCGCCGGCGCCGGCGCGAAGCCAGACCAGGTGGTCGACCTGCTCGACTCGGTGCGCGGGGTCGTCCTGACGGGTGGCGGCGACGTCGAGCCGGCGCAGTACGGGGGCGCCGACCATCCGAAGATCATGGAGCTCGATCCCGACCGTGATGCGGTCGAGATCCTCGTGGCGCAGACCGCCGTCGAACGGGGTCTGCGCGTGCTCGGCATCTGCCGCGGCATCCAGGTGCTGGCCGTCGCGCTCGGTGGCACGCTCGTGGCCGA
Source organism: Acidimicrobiales bacterium (assembly GCA_038324235.1). Lineage (GTDB taxonomy): Bacteria > Actinomycetota > Acidimicrobiia > Acidimicrobiales > Acidimicrobilacustridaceae > JBBQHT01. Next base: position 1,259 of record JBBQHT010000109.1, on the reverse strand, counting down.
TCTCCCGTCGGCGGGTTTCGAGGGGCACTGGCAGGAGGACAAGCAGTACGAGCCGGTGCACGCGATCGAGGTCGAGGCGGGCAGCGTCGCCGGTCTCGCCCTCGGCGGAGCGTCGATCGTGAACTCGATCCACCACCAGGCGGTCGCGGCGCCGGGTCCTGTGCTGCGCCCCACCGCATGGAGCCCTGACGGTGTCATCGAGGCGATCGAGGGGGATGGCGTGCTCGGCGTGCAGTGGCATCCCGAGCGCCTGCTCGGCACCGACGAACGTCACCTGGCCCCGTTCCGTTGGCTGGTGGACGCGTGAGCGCCACCGACGGGACCGGGCCGGCCGGGACGGCCGCGCCGACTTCGGTGGCCGTGGTCACGGGCGCCTCACGGGGCCTCGGCCGAGCGATCGCCCTGCGCCTCGCCGGGGCCGGCTTCCATGTCGTGTGCGGCTACCGCAAGGGCGCGTCCGAGGCGGCGGCGCTGGTCACCGAGATCGAGGCCCTCGGGCTGCGCGCGGTCGCAGTCGAGGGCGATGTCGTCGACGTCGAGACCTCCGCCCGGCTCGCGGCGGCAGCGGCGAGGTTGGGCCCGCTCGCCGTGTGGGTCAACAACGCCGGTGTCTCGGTCCTGGCGCCGCTGGTCGACACCACTCCGGGCGAGCTGGAGCACCAACTGCAGGTCAACGTGCTGGGCACGTTCCACGGACTGCAGCAGGCCGCCCGCACCATGATCGCCGCCGGCGATGGTGGCCGGATCATCAACATCGCGTCCGAGGCGGGCGTGCAGGCGTTCCCGCTGCTCGGCGCCTACAGCGCGACCAAGTTCGCCGTCGTCGGCCTGACCCAGGCCGCGGCCCTCGAGCTGGCACCGCACGGCATCACCGTCAATGCGATCGGCCCCGGCACCGCCGAGACCGACATGGTGCTCGCCGAGCGGTCCAGCGAGGTCGTCGTCACCGGTGATCCCGCCGACACGGTGCGCGAGTCGTACCTGCGCAACATCCCCCTGGGCCGCTTCTGCGATCCCGACGACGTGGGCGCCCTCGTGGCGTTCGTCGCCGGGCCGGGCGCGGCCTACCTGACCGGTCAGACCCTGTGTCCGAACGGGGGTTCTGTCCTGCACTGACGCAGCGTCCCGCCATCCATCCCGCTACCCGGTCTCGCGACCGTTGCCATGCGCGCCAAACCACTTCTGGAGGAACCATCCATGCGCAGATCGAACAGAGGTCTTCTCGCCCTCACCGCCTTCGCCGCCGTCTCGGCGGCCGC
>JBBQHT010000108.1:0-14621 GCA_038324235.1 Acidimicrobiales bacterium | reverse complement strand
CACGCCGGCCTTCACGTCGTCGCGGTTGGGCAGGCCGAGGTGCTCCTTGGGCGTCACGTAGCAGAGCATCGCCGTGCCGAACATGCCGATCGTCGCCGCGCCGATCGCCGAGGTGATGTGGTCGTACGCCGGGGCGACATCGGTCGTGAGCGGGCCGAGCGTGTAGAAGGGCGCTTCGTGGCAGATGTCGAGCTGCAGGTCCATGTTCTCGCGGATCTTGTGCAGCGGCACGTGGCCCGGCCCTTCGATCATCACCTGCACGTCGTGCTGCCACGCGATCGTCGTCAGCTCGCCGAGCGTCGTGAGCTCACCGAACTGGGCCTCGTCGTTGGCATCGGCGATGCAGCCCGGACGCAGGCCGTCGCCGAGCGAGAAGGCCACGTCGTAGGCCTTCATGATCTCGCAGATCTCCTCGAACCGCGTGTAGAGGAAGTTCTCCTGGTGGTGCGCGAGGCACCACGCGGCCATGATCGAGCCGCCGCGGGACACGATGCCGGTGAGGCGCTTGGCCGTCAGCGGCACGTAGCGCAGCAGCACGCCGGCATGGATCGTGAAGTAGTCGACGCCCTGTTCGGCCTGTTCGATCAGCGTGTCGCGGTAGAGCTCCCAGGTGAGCTCCTCGGGCGTGCCGTCGACCTTCTCGAGCGCCTGGTAGATCGGCACCGTGCCGATCGGCACCGACGCGTTGCGGATGATCCACTCACGCGTCGTGTGGATGTCCGGCCCCGTCGACAGGTCCATCGCCGTGTCCGCGCCCCACTGGGTGGACCAGCTGAGCTTGTCGACCTCCTCCTCGATCGAGGACGTGACCGCGGAGTTGCCGATGTTGGCGTTCACCTTCACCAGGAAGTTGCGGCCGATGATCATCGGCTCGCTCTCGGGGTGGTTGATGTTGTTCGGGATGATGGCCCGACCGCGCGCGACCTCATCTCGCACGAACTCCGGCGTCATCGCCTCACGCACCGCCACGTACTGCATCTCGGGAGTGATCTCGCCGCGTCGGGCGTAGTGCATCTGGCTGACGTTGTGCCCGGCCTTGGCCCGCAGGATCTCACGGGGTCGGCCGTTCCACTGCTCGTTGACCTCGGCGGCGCCGCCTCGGCGGATCGCGGCGCGGCCGTCGTCGCGCAATGACGCGGTGCGGCCCTCGATCACCTCGACATCGCCGCGCTCGCGGATCCACGGGTCGCGCAGCGGCTCGAGGCCGACCACGGGATCAGACCCGGGACCGCTCGTGTCGTACAGCCGCACCGGCGCGTTCGGGATCGGGCCTTCCTTGCCGGGCGAGTCGCCGAGCGTGACCTCGGTGAACGGCACGCGGATGTCGGGACGGGGTCCCTCGACGTAGACCTTGTGACGGGCGGGGTTGGTCATGATGGTGTCCTTCCGGAGACGAAGTGCAGATGATCGATGGGGCCGTGGCCCGTGCCGAGCTGCCAGTGCGCGGCCCGTTCGATGGCGTGGTGGATGAAGGTCTTGGCCCGTTCGATGGCCACGCGCGGTTCGACGCCGCTGGCCACCTGCGCGGCGATTGCGGAGGCGAACGAGCAGCCGGTGCCGTGGTTGTTGTGGGTGGCGATGCGGGGCAAGGTCAGTTCGAGGGTCATCGCGCCGTCGCAGGCGATGTCCACGGCATCGGTGCCGTCCTGGTCCCCGCCCTTCACGACGGCCCAGTGCGCGCCCGCGGCGACGAACTCGTGCGCCGCGGCGATCTGGCGTTCCACGTCGTCGACCGGGTGACCCGTGAGCACCGCGGCTTCGCGCCCGTTGGGGGTGACCACGAGCGCGTGCGGGATGAGCAGCTCGACGTAGGCCCGCTCGGCATCAGGGTCGAGCAGGCGTTGTCCGGTCGAGGACACCATGACCGGATCCACGACCAGGTTGGGCAGCCGACCCTGCGCCGCCAGATCAGCGACGACGGCCACGTTGGCGGCGGTGGCCAGCATGCCGGTCTTGACCGCAGCCACCGCGAAGTCGTCGAGGACCGCCTCGATCTGCAGGCGCAGGAACTCGGGGTCGGTCGCGACGACGCCGCGGACCTCGGTGGTGTTCTGCGCGGTCAGTGCCGCGATGGCGGTGCAGCCGTGCACGCCGAAGGCCGCGAACGTGCGCAGGTCGGCCTGGATGCCGGCGCCGCCACCGGAGTCGGACCCGGCGATCGTGAGGGCGACCCGTGGGGTGAAGGCCGGGTCGTGGGGCGCGGTGGATGCGGTGGGTGCGGTCATGGGGTCGCCTCACCGAGCTGCCAGGTCTCGCGGTGGCGGTACTGGGCCACGTCGAGGGTGTCATCGAGCGGACGCCGGGGCGGCACGATCGCGGTCTGCCCGCAGTCGCAGTCGCGCACGGCATGGGCCAGCGCGTGGGTCGTGGCGGACGGGTCGGCGGCGCGCATGATGTCGCCCATCACCGCGACGCCGTGCGCGCCGGCGCGCAGGCAGACGCCGGCCATGTCGATGTCGATGCCGCCGAGGGCGTAGATCGGCATCGGCCGACCGTTCGCCCCGACCGGGGCGGCGCCGGGCGCGTCGTCGCTCCCGAGCTCGAAGTCGTCGACGATGTCACGCAGGCCGGCGAGCCCGAGCGCCGGTCCGTAACCCGGCTTGGAGCGTGTCTCGAACACGGGAGACAGGGTCGCGTAGTCACACCCTTGCGCCGCCGCCCGGCGGATGTCGGCGAGGTTGTGACAGGACCGGCCCACGAGGGCGGGGCGCTCGGCGGGGAACGGGTCGACCGCCGCCAGGTGCACGCCGTCGGCCTCGATGGTGAGGTCGGAGGCGATGAGCAACACGCCGCCAATCGCGGCGACGAGCGGATGGATGACCGCGGCAAGGGCGCGGCGCTCGGCCGTGGTGGCGCGCTTCTCGCGCAGCACGATGGCCTTGGCGCCGCCGTCGATGGCGAGGCGGACCGTCTCGAGGAGCGTGCGCTCACGGGTCTGCTCGCCGTCGGTCAGCACGAGGAGGTGCGGCAGGGCAGGCGTCACGATCGTGTCCCTTCTGCGGGATCGGCGAGATCCCCGAGTTCCCCGAGATCCCCGAGATCCCCGAGATCGGCGAGGCCGTCGAAGGACGACGAGGCCTCGGCGTAGAGCTTGGTCGGGATCCGCCCGGCTCGGAAGGCCAGGCGTCCCGCCACGACCGCGGCGCGCATCGCCCGCGCCATCAACTCGGGTTCGTGTGCTCGGGTCACCGCCGTCGCGAGCAGCACCGCGTCGCACCCGAGCTCCATCGCCTGCGCGGCGTCGGACGCGGTGCCGATGCCCGCGTCGAGGATGACCGGCACGTCGACCTGCTCACGGATGATGGCGATGTTGTACGGGTTGCGGATGCCCGCTCCAGACCCGATCGGCGACCCGAGCGGCATGACCGCCGCGCAGCCGACCGACGCGAGCCGGCGGGCCAGGACCGGATCGTCGGTCGTGTAGGGCAGCACGATGAAGCCGGCGTCGACGAGTTGCTCCGCGGCGTCGAGCAGCTCGACCGCATCGGGCAGGAGCGTCTTGTCGTCGCCGATGACCTCGAGCTTGATCCAGTCGGTCTCGAACGCCTCGCGGGCGAGCTGCGCGGTGAGCACGGCTTCCGCGGCAGTGAAGCAGCCCGCCGTGTTGGGCAGGATCCGCGACCCGGTGCGGGTGATCACCTCGAGCACCGACCCCGACATGGCGGGATCCAGGCGCCGCAGCGCGACGGTGGTCATCTCGGTGCCGGACGCGACGAGCGCCCGTTCGAGGACGTCGAGGCTGGGCGCCCCACCGGTACCCATGATCAGCCGGGACGAGAAGGTCGACCCCGCGATCACCAACGGATCATCGGCGGGCACGGGCGCATCACGCGCCGCATCGAGGCGCTCGTCGGTGCGGGACTCCGTCAGGGCGCTCGCCAGCGAATCCGCGAGACGATCAGCTGTCCCGCTCGGGCCCTGGGTCATCTCGTTGCCTCGACCTTCATGTGTCGTCATCCTCCCTGGGCCGCCGTGAGCACCTCGACCTGATCGCCGTCGGCCACGGCGGTCTGCTCCCACAGGCTGCGGGGAACGACATCGGCGTTGACCGCCACGGCGATCCCCTTCGGCGAAGAGGCCACGAGCGCCACCAGGTGCGCGACGGAGCACCCGGCCGCGAGCGTGCGAGGCGTCCCGTTGACCACGAGCGTGATGGTGGGCGCGACGTCGCTCACGATGCCACCACCGAGCGCCGCGTCGATGCTCCTGCCCCCGACCTCGAACCTGAACCCCCACCACCCGAATCTGTAGGCGAATTCGTCGCCCCAGCGACGGATTCGGCAGCAGGTTCGGTGCCCCGAGGTTCGGTGCCCCGAGGTTCGGCGACTGCCGGTTCGGTGCCTCGACGTTCGTGGACGCGGGGTTCGGTCGCGAAGCGCTGGGGATCGAACGGGCGGAGCAGCTCCTCGAGGGGGCGATGACCGGCGTCGAGCGTTGCGGCGGCCGGATCGGGCGAGCCGGTCACGAGGGCGACGACGGCGGCGACCGTCGCCGGCGTCAGCAGCACGCCGTGGCGGTAGTGGCCCATGGCGATGACCGGCCCATCGGACCCCCACCGACCGATGAGCGGCGCGTTGTCCGGCGTCCCCGGACGGGACCCGGCGATGGCTTCGACGAACTCGGCCTCCGCCAGCGCCGGCACGAGCTCCCAGGCATCGTGGAGCAACTGGTGGACGCCACCAGCGGTGACCGACGTGTCGTACCCCTTCTCCTCGGACGTCGCGCCGATCGCGATCTCGCCCCCTGCGCGCGGGACGATGTAGGCATCGAGGCCGCGCACCGTGCGCCGCGGGAACACGGCACCAGCAGTGGCGCGGACCCGCACGATCTGGCCCTTCACGGGCCGCACCGGCAGCACCACGAGGGCTCCGTCATCCTCGATCGGCGGCACCCGTGCGCCCGTCGCGACGATCACAACGTCGGCCTCCAACCGGCCACCCACCCCGTCGCCCGCGCGGTCGCCATCGCCATCCCCATCCCCATCCCCACCGCCGTCTCCATCCCCATCGCCGTGTCCATCTCCATCTCCATCCCCATCCCCATCGCCGTCGCCGTCGGCCACGTCGGTCGAGACGGTGTGTGCCGTGATGCGGGTCGCGTCGGCGCGCACGATGTCCACGCCGACCCGTGCGCACGCGACGAGCAGCGCCGCGAGCAGCAGGCGGTTGTCGATCTGGTGATCGTCGGCCAGCCAGAGTCCGCCCCGCACGCTCGGCGCGAGCGCCGGCTCGAGGCGCCGGATGTCGCGCGACGACAGCCGCTCGGCGGTGAGGCCGGCCTGTTGCTGCAGGGCGAACAGGTCCCGCAGATGGGCCGCGTCGTCGGCGTCACGGGCGACCACGACCGTGCCCTGCCGGGAGTGGCCCGGGTCGATGCCGGCCACCGCGGCGAGGTCCTCGACGAAGCCGGGCCAGCGCCGGACCGATGCGAGGCCGAGCGCGGTGATCGCTTCCTCACCGCGATACGCCTCGGCCACCGGCGCCAACATGCCGCCTGCGACCCACGAGGCACCCCGCCCCGGAGCCGGATCCACGAGCTGCACGGCCTGACCGAGCGCCGCCAGTCGCCACGCGATGGACAGGCCGATCACGCCACCGCCGACGACGATCGTGCGAGGCGTGCTCATGACGGGACTCCGGCCAACGAGAGCGCATCCAGCAACGACGCGGTCGCTTCGCCCACGGCGACCAGCGACCCGGCGTCGTACACCGCGGCCACGACGGCCACCCCGTGCGCACCGACCTCGAGCACCTCGGGCACCCGCGCCCGTGTGATGCCGCTGATGGCGATGACCGGGAGCGGTGTCGCCGCACACACCGCTGCGAGGCCGGCCGGACCGATCGGGTCGGGCAGGCCAACTTTGGTGGTCGTGGCGTACACGGGGCCGACGCCGAGGTAGCTCGCACCTGCCTGCTCCGCACGACGGGCATCGTCCGGGTTGCGGCAGGTGGCGCCGATGACGATGTCAGGTCCCAACAAGCGGCGCGCGACCGGCACGGGCAGATCGTCCGCGCCGAGGTGGACGCCGGACACCGTGCCACCCAGCGCCCAGGCCAGGTCGACCCGGTCGTCGACGATGCAGGTCGCCTGGTGGGCGGCGCATCGCTCGGCGATCACCGCTGCGAAGGCCAGCCGCTCACGATCGGAGCCGTGCTTGGTGCGCACCTGGATCCACCGGGCACCTGCGGCCAGCGCCGCATCGGTGCGCGCCAGCACGGACGCATCGGTGGCATCTGGGGTGATCAGGTGCAGGCGGCCTATGGGCACGATCGGTTCCTCCCTGCGCCGGCATGACCCGGATCAGGTTCGAACGGTCCGGGGCCTCTACCCCGTTCTCAGCCCGGTTGGCCGGGCTCCCGTGTGGTTCCCCCCGACCCTAGCGCCTCGGTCCGCGGAGCCGTCGCGAATCAGACCCCGAGCTTGTTGCCCGTGAAGACCTCGTACACGAGCACCCCCGACGCGAGGCCGTTGATGGTCATGTGGGCGCAGATCGATGGTCCGAGCCGGCCCTGCCAGCGGGTGACGAGCGCGAACACGAGGCCGTAGGTGAGGATGCCGGTCACGAGCGAGGCGGTGCTCCCGAGCTCGCCGGGCTGCCAGTGCAGCATCGCGAAGAGCACGGCCGAGCCGATGACCCCGATGATCGCCCCCAGGCGTCGCTCGATGGCCCGCAGCGTGAGGCCGCGGAAGAACAGTTCCTCGACCAGCGGCGCGCCGATCGCGGCCATCAGGGCGGTGATCACCACGATCGGCTTGTTGGTCTGATCGACGAAGATCTCGTCCCGGTTGTTGCCCTGGGGCGCGGCGAACAGGTTGGCCACGAACTGGCTCGCGATGCCGGCGATGATCAGCGTGCCGAACCCGATCGCGAACCCGAGGAAGGGATCGAACCACTTGAAGCGGAAGCCGAAATCGGCCCGCAACGTGCCCTGGCCCTTGACCTTGGAGCAGAAGAACAGGTAGCCGACCATCCCGACCCACGACCCGCCGAGGGCGATGATGTTGACCAGCCCCTTGCTGTCGGGGACCACCAGCTCGGCGCCGATGAGGAACACGATCGTGGCCATGAACCAGACGACGAGCCCGAGCACGATGTCGGGCATGCCCCACCGCGGTGGGGGCTTGCTCGGATCGAACGCCATCCACCGGGCGCTGGGCTTGCCGTAGGTCGGCGGCTCGACGGGTCCGCCCGGATAGGGATAGCCCGCCTCGGCTGACCCGGGGTACGGAGCCCCGGCGTAGGGGTAGCCCGCGGCCGGCGGATACCCCGTGTACGGGTAGCCCGCGGCCGGCGGATAGCCGGTGGACGGCGGATAGCCGGTGGACGGCGGATAGGGGGTGGACGGCGTGGAGCCCGCGCCCGGCGGAAACCCGGAGTACGGCGAAGGGCCCGCGGCGGGTGGCTGCCCGGGGTACGGCGGCACGCCGTAGGGGTCACCGGGGGTCCCGCCGCCGGGTTGGCCCGGGGTGCCGTAGGGACCGGGCGGGGCCGGCGGGGTCACCGGCGGTGGATCCCAACCGGGCGGCACCTTCGGGGGCACGGCAGGTGGGGCCGCGGGTGGCGACGCCGGCCAGACGTCGCCCGGCACCCCCGGATGGGGCGCGGGCGGATCGACGGGGGGTTGGGATGGGTCCGCAGGGAAGGGATCGCTCATGGGAATCGGTGCAGTCTGGCAGCTCGCACGTCGGACTCGGCGCCTCGCGGGGCCGAGCCGGTCGACCTGACGATCGGTGGCAGCGCCGTTTACGCTCGCCCGCATGCAGCGAACCATCTTCACCGACGAGCATGACCTCTTCCGCGAAAGCTGGCGTAAGTTCGTCGAGAAGGAGATCGCCCCGCACCATGAGCAGTGGGAGCACGACGGGGTCGTGTCCCGGGACCTGTTCCTCGCGGCCGGCGAGCACGGCTTCCTCGGCATGGCGGCTCCCACCGAACTGGGCGGCGGCGGGGTCGACGACTTTCGCTACAACCTGATCATCTCCGAGGAGATCCAGCGCGCCGGCGTGGCGGGCAGCGGCCTCGGCATCACGTTGCACAACGACATCTGCCTGCCGTACTTCTTGTCCCTCTGCAGCCCCGACCAGCAGGCGCGCTGGGTGCCGGGCATCTGCTCGGGCGAGCTCATCACCGCCGTCGCCATGACCGAGCCCGGCATCGGCTCGGACCTGGCGAGCATGAAGACCTCGGCCGCGCGCGACGGCGACGACTACGTGGTCAACGGCTCGAAGACCTTCATCACCAACGGGATCAACGCCGACCTGGTGATCACCGCGGTCAAGACCGACCCGACTCAGAAGCACAAGGGCATGAGCCTGGTGATCATCGAACGGGGCATGGCCGGCTTCGAGCGGGGCCGCAACCTGGACAAGGTCGGCCTGCACGCGCAGGACACCGCCGAGCTGTTCTTCAACGACGTGCACGTCCCGGTGGCCAACCTGCTGGCCGGACCCCAGGGCACCGACGGCGAGGGGCAGGGCTTCTTGCACCTGGTGGCGAACCTGCCCCAGGAGCGCCTGTCGATCGCCGTCTCCGCGGTCGCCGCATCCGCGCAGGCCCTGGCCTGGACGCTGGCGTACACCCAGGAGCGCGAAGCGTTCGGCCAGCCGATCGCCACGTTCCAGAACTCCCGGTTCCGCCTCGCGGAGATCAAGACCGAGGTCGAGATCGGGCAGGTCTACATCGATCGCTGCGTCACCGAGCTCAACGCCGGCACGCTCACCGCAGAGGACGCGGCGATGGCCAAGTGGTGGTGCACCGAACTGCAGAAGCGCGTCGTCGACACGTGCGTCCAGCTCCACGGCGGCTACGGCTACATGATCGAGTACCCGATCGCCCGGGCCTACGTCGATGCCCGCATCCAGACCATCTACGGCGGGACGACCGAGATCATGAAGGAGATCATCGGCCGCTCGCTCTGATCACCGATCGGGGTGACCAGCGGTCGCGCGGATCGTGAACCGGCGACGGTGGCCGGCAGCGTCAGAGCCCGGCCCAGAACTCGGTGAGGATCGACGCGGCCAGCGCGGGATCGTCGAGCATCCAGAAGTGGCCGGCGTCGGGCAGCGGCACCACCTTGGCGCCGGTGCGGGCGGCCAGGCGCAGGACACGATCGGCGGAGCGGAACGGGTCGTTCATCGATTCCATCAACAGGCCGGGTGCGGTGATCGAGTCGATGCCCGGGCCCCACTCGTTGCCGACGTCGGTCGCCGAGCGGTACAGGGTCAAGATGGCGGCGCCCATGGTGGCGTCGAGCCCTTCGGCCATCGTCGTGGCGCCCGATTCGGGCACGCCGACCGCCATCAACAGGGCCGCCCGATCCTCGAGCGAGGCGCCGACGAACCCGTCGATGAACGCCTCGCCGTCGCCAGGTGTCTGCCAGACCTTGGCGGTGTCGTGCCACTCGAAGTCCGCCGACAGGTCGCCCATGTCCGACACCCAGCTGCGCACGTTCGCGGGCTGATCGGCCAGCACCCGCAGCGCGAGGATCGCGCCCCAGTCGTGCGTCACGAGATCCACCTCGTCGAACGCCGTGAGCTCGGCCGCGAGCCAGGTGGCGTAGTTCTGCATCGTGGCCTCGAAGGCCGGCAGGGGCGAGCCGAAGCCGGGCAAGCCGACGAGGACGACGTCGTCGCGATCGAGGTGGTCGACGAGGGGCTGCCAGACCGTGGTGGTCTCGGGCACGCCGTGGACGAAGAGCGCGGTCATGGGCGCCGACGGTACCGCCCGCGCCCCGCCACGTCCCGAATTCCCGAAATCGAGGCGATCCGTCGGGCCCGGCCTGACGGATGGACCCAATTTCGGGGTTGTCCCCCACCGCGGCAGTCCCGGTGTCACAATCTGGCGTGACTCTGAACCGGCGGCAGTTCCTCCATCTGGGTGCGGGCGTGGCTGGCGCTGCGGCACTGGCCTCGTGCGGCGGCACCTCGTCGTCCGGTTCGGGGGCCACGCCGAGCGCACCGGGCGCTGCCGGCACGGTCGTGGGCACCGGCACCACGGCAGGTACCGCGCTCGGAGCGGGCCGGCTCACCGACATCGACCACGTCGTGATCTTCATGAAGGAGAACCGGTCCTTCGACCACTACTTCGGAGCCCGCCCCGGGGTGCGGGGCTTCGCCGACCCCGCCGTGCTCACCGGCACCGACGGCAAGCCGATCTGGTACCAACCCGCGCCCAGCCATCCCGACGGCTATGTCCTGCCCTTCCACTACGACACGACCACGACCAAGGCCCAGTGCGCGCTCGACCCGGATCACTCGTGGGCGTCGCAGCACGCGGCGTGGAACGGCGGGAAGATGGACGGCTTCGCGTCGACGATGGGCCCGATCTCGATGGGGTACTTCGAGCGGGCGGATCTGCCGTACTACTGGGCGTTGGCCGACGAGTTCACGTTGTGCGACCAGTCCTTCTGCTCGGTGCTCGGACCCACCTCGCCCAACCGGCGCTACGCCATGTCGGGCACGATCGACCCGGCGGGCGCCGCCGGAGGGCCGGCCACCGACAACCGCAAGGGCCCGTTCTCGTGGGAGACCTACCCCGAACGGCTCCAGCGCGCCGGCGTCTCGTGGCGGATCTACCACGAGGTCGACGATGACGACGGCGACAACGTCGTCGTCGACCACGCCAACTACCAGGGCCTCGCCACCGGCAACCCGCTCTACGACAACGCGGTCGCCGCCCGCTCCGCCACGTCGTTCATCGAGGACGCCACCGCCGGCAACCTGCCCCAGGTCAGCTGGATCGTCGCACCGGCCGCGCTGAGCGAACATCCGATCTGGCCGCCGGCCTACGGCGAAGATCTCACGGCGCGCACGCTGGCCGCGATCATGGGCAACGCCACGCTCTGGGCGAAGACGGCGTTCATCCTCACCTACGACGAGAACGGCGGGTTCTTCGACCACGTGCCGCCCCCGATCCCGCCGCCGGGCACCAAGGACGAGCTCGTCGACGGCCAGCCCATCGGCCTCGGCTTCCGCGTGCCGACGATGATGGTGTCGCCGTGGAGCCGGGGCGGGCGCGTGAACAGCGACGTGGTCGATCACACGTCGACGTTGCGCTTCCTCGAGACCCGCTTCGGGGTCGAGGTGCCGAACCTGAGCGCGTGGCGCCGGTCCACCTGCGGGGACCTGACGAGCACCCTCGACCTGTCCCGGGCCGACACCTCGGTCCCGTCGCTGCCGGCCACGGCCGCGGGGGTCGACCTCGCGAAGCAGCAGTGCGCGACCCTCCCGCTCCCCTCGGTCCCGTCCCCCCAAACCCTGCCGACCCAAGGCGCCTGACCACACCGAAGTCCCGTGCGACATCGAGACCGCCGGACCTCGATGGCGAGCGCCACGGTCTCGATTTCGACGTCAGGGGCGGCCGAGGTCAGGACTCAGGGAAGACCAGGGTGGCGATGCTCATGGCCCGGCGGCGCACAGACTCGAGATCACGCTCCGGCGCGAAGAGGCGCTCCATGAACGTCGCGTACACCTGCCCCATGACGATCGTCGCCACCGCCTCGGCCCGCTCGCCGAGGTCCGGGAACAGGCGGGCGAGCCAGTCGGTGAGCGCCGCCTCGATCGTGGTGAGCAACTCCGACGCGACGGCACGGGCGGTCTCGTCGCCGCGCATCGCCTCGCCGAGCAGGAGCTTCCAGATCTGCTCCTCCGCCATCGACCCGATCCAGATCTCCTCGATCAGGCCGGCGAGCACGTCGCGGGGCGCGGCGCCCGTCGGCACCACCGGCAGTTCCTGCAGGCGCAGGTCGTACTGGCGTTCCTCGATCACCGACCGCAGCAGATCGGCCTTGGAGGGGAAGTAGTGGTAGATCGCCGCCACGTTGAGATCGCACGCCTTGGCGAGCTGGCGCATGCTCGTGGAGCCGGCGGCGTGCACCTACTTGAGCTCGAGCGCGGCGTCGATGATGCGCTTTAGCTGGTTTGGCCGGACGCCGGTCGCGCCACGATCGGTCATCGGTGGACCGGGCACCCCGGCGCGTGGGTGCCGGCGTCGGCCTCCAGGCCGTGGACGGGGCAGCCGGCGTTGGGCTCGAACACGCCGGGGAGGTGCTGGATCGCGATCACGAGCGACGATTGTCCCCGATGCAGCGGGGCATTGTCGGTGATGCGGATGTCGGGCAGGCGGTGGAACAGCTCCTGGAAGACCGTCTTGACCTCCATCCGGGCCAGGTTGGCGCCCAGGCAGAAGTGCGGGCCGATGCCGAACGCGAGGTGCGGGTTCGGGTTGCGATCGAGGATCAGCTCGTCGGGACGATCGAACACGTCCTCGTCGCGGTTGGCCGATTGGTAGAGCAGCAGCACCCGGTCGCCCTCGACGAAGTCGACGCCCTTGTAGGTGTGATCGCGAGTGACCGTGCGGATGAACGCGATCACCGGTGACACGTAGCGGATGAGCTCGTCGACGGCGAGATCGATGAACGCGTCGTCGGTGAGGTGCGCGACCAGGCGCTGGCGCTCCTCCGGGAACAAGCTGAGCGCGAGGAGCCCACCGGAGATCGCGTTGCGGGTGGTCTCGTTGCCGGCCACGAGCAGCACGGCGAGGAAGGCGAACAGCTCCTCGTCATCGAGCTCGAGGCGCCCGGCCTCGATCTCCTGCTGGCGCTCCTCGGACGCGCCCTGGAGCGCCAAGTGCTCCTTCTCGAGCTCGCCGGCGTCGAAGGCGCGGGTCAAGATGCCGATGAGGTCGTCGGACGTGCCGAGGGCGCGGCGCTCGGCGATGAGCGTGAGGCACATCTCGGCGTACTCGCCGAACGCGACCGCGGCGGTGTGCAGCACCGGGTCGTCGCCGTCGATGTGCCCGTCGCCGGCCATCATGTCGTCGGACCAGCGGTACATGTTCATCCGGGTCTCGGGGTCGAGGCCCATCAGCTCGCTGATGATGATCAGCGGCACGTGGATGGCGAAGTCCTCGACGAAGTCGATCTCGCCCCGCTCGGCGATCTGATCGATGATCTGGTTGCTGAGCTCGCGGACATGCGGGATCATCGCCCGCACCTGGCGCGGCGTGAAGCCCTGGTTGATCAGTCGGCGGGTGCGGACGTGCTCTTCACCGTCGAGCGTGATGATCGACATGTCGCCGGCGATCACCGGGCGCACGCCGAACTTGGAGCAGTACGTCTCGGAGTCCCGGCTCATGTGGAACACGTCTTCGTGCTTGGAGATCACGTAGAGGTTGTTCTTCTCGTCCCGGTAGATCGGCGCGTTGTGACGCAGCCACCGGTAGGTCTCCCACGGGTCGTCGAACAACGCGGTGTCGCAGAAGTCGAGCTGACGGTCCTCGATGGTGCTCACTGGATCCCTCTCCCCCGTCCGGGCCACGACAGCCCGGACGGTCGGTGCTGAGTTGAACGAACGTTTGGTCGGACCTTAACCAAACGTTCGTTCAGGAGCAAGGACCGCCTGCGGTGCGCCCGACCTGCGCAGCGATGATCCGGAACTACGCTCCGGACCTCGACGTCGACGGGGAGGGCCGTGACGCACAGGCAAGGTCGAACAAGCGCAGTACGACGACGAGCCGCCCGAGGCCCGAGCGCATGAAGCGATGGACCAGCGCGGCGGTGGCGGGGACCGTCTTCGTGGCCGTCGTTGTGGCCGGGATCGAGGTCCGCGCCTCGTTCGCGCCGACCTGCGCAACGGACGCGCCCGTGCTCCTGGACTGGGAGGGCAACGCCCCTGGGGGGGCAGCGAGACCTGTCGATCCGCTGACCCGACCGACGTTCACGATCGTCGGGGAGCACGGGCGCGTGCGCGTCGATGCGGTGCTCTACCGCGACACCGGCGGCTTCGTGATCCCGACCATGGCGGTGCTCTATGCCGTGCGGGAAGGCACGACTGCCGACCTGATCGACGAGGCGGTCCATCCATACGGCCCCGTGCGCCAGGACGGGCCCGGTGGATCCACGGCGCCGGCCGACGTCGACGCCACCACCACCACCCAGCCGCGCTCGACGACCACGAGACCCCCAGGCTGGCAGCCGCGGGCGATCGTCTCCGGCGACATCGTGCGCATCGGCCTCGGGACCAACGACATCAACGAGGAGGCGACGCTGGGAGCGGGCAACTGGCACCTCGATGCGAGCGAACCCGCGAAGCTGTACAGGGTCACCGTGCGAGCCTGCGGGTCCTAGGAACCCTGGGTCGCAGACCCTGGTTTTTGTGACACGTTTTTCATGCGGCTGTTCTGTGTCCGATCTGAGCGTGGTCGATGGCTTCAGCGGTCGCGGCGTGGATGACGCGTAGGGCGTCGCGGACCTCGGGGCTGGCGGGAGGCTGGTCGGCCGCGAGGAGGGGCCCGAGGATTCGGTGGTTGACCTTGGTGTAGAACGCGGCGACGCGGATCCCTTCGGGGGTGAGGTGGTAGCGGTTGGTGTGGGGCACGCGGTCGATGAGCCCGTGAAGGCGAAGGCGGCGCAGGTCGTAGGTCATCTGGCTGGGCGTGTAGTCCTGACCGAGGAGTCCGGCAACGAGGGCGCGAAGGCTCCGTGGGCATCTCCCCGTCGGGCGGACGGGTGGTTATGACGCTTGCTTGAACCGCTGCTCCCACTCGAGGGGGGCGACGTGGTCGAGGGTTGAGTGAAGTCTCGACGTGTTGTACCAGTTGATCCACTTGAAGATCGCGCGGC
>JBBQHT010000107.1:0-14629 GCA_038324235.1 Acidimicrobiales bacterium | reverse complement strand
CGGACCTCCATCGCCTTGTACTTCGACCGTGAGCCCACCACGACGTCGAAGCCGACCGACGCGAGACGACCCGCGAGACCGCTACCGGCAGGACCTGTTGCACCGAGGATTCCGATTCGCATCGGCGACACCCTAGAGAGGCGCGGCGGCAACGTCCAACACGGGCGCAGGTCGACGTGACTTTGGGCACAAAGGTCAGGTGAAGGGCTGCGCAGGGCGATACCTGAGTGGTACCACTGAGGGGTCCCCCGCCACGCGGGTGGATGCGAACACGAGGGCCGACGGCGGCCAGGGGGTGCGAGGGGGTGACTGGTCACGGTACCGGAGCGTCCCGCGCGGAGCTCGAGGCGTGGGCGGCGACCCAACCGGCGTCGCGTGGCGCCGTCACCCAGCCCTTGCCGGTGACCATGCGCGACCCGGCCCCGACCCGATCCACGTTCTCGCCCGCGCTCGCCGGCGCCGCCGAGGTCGTGGGGCTCGTCCGGCGGCTGTCGGACGGGCAGGGCCGCGACGACCTGGTGGAGCAGCTCGACGAGCTGCGGCGCCACCTCACGGTCGAACCGATCCCGGTCGTCGTGCTCGGCGGCGCGGGTCAGGGCAAGAGCAGCCTCGTCAACGCGTTGATCGGCGCCGCCGTGTGCCCGACCGGATCCGACGGCGTGACCGTCGCCCCCACCGCGGTGCACCACGCCGGCACCTACACCGCCGAGCTCGTGATCGACCCGTCCACCTCGCTACGCCTGGAAGCCACCCGCCGGCCGGTCGACTTCGGCGAAGCCGTGTCGCTGGCCACCAACGCCATGAACCCGGCCAACCAGTGGGGGCTGCGCCAGATCGAGTTGGGCGTCCCCTCGCCCACCCTGACCCGGGGGCTGGTGCTGGTCGACACGCCCGCCATCGCCGACGTGTGGTCCCCGGCGACGATGCGGGTGCTGCGCGCCGTGTCGGGCGCGTCGGCGGTCATCCTCGTCACCTCCGCCTCCACCGAGCTCACCTCGGGCGAGCTCGACCTCCTGCGCACCTGCGCCGCGCTGTGCCACCGGGTCGTGATCGCGGTGAACGGCACCAACGTGTTCCCGCAGTGGGCGTCGGTCGTCGAGCGGAACCAGTTGCTGCTCGAGCAGCGCGGCGTCCCGGCCAAGGTCTTCGCGATCGCCGCCACCCCCTATTGGGGCGAGGCCGGCGGCGTCCCCCCGGGTCCCGATGCGGGTCTGCGCGCGCTCGCCTCGTACCTGGAGGAGTCGGTCGTGCTCGACACCGAGCACCAGCGCATCTCCAAGGCCCTGGTGGAGACGTTCTGGGCGGCCGATCGCCTGCGCATGCGCCTCTACGCGGAACGCACGCTCATCGGCGACGGCGCCGGCATCGAGGCGGCGACCGCTCGCCTGCGCCTGGCGGCCCGCGAAGCCCAGGAGCTGTGCAGCCCGAGCGCGTCGTGGCACCGCCAGCTCGTCACCGGCCTGGCTGACCTGCGCCGCGACATCGACGACGACCTGGCCACCGAGGTCGCCCGGCTCACCACCGAGGCCGAGCAGCAGGTCGCCACGATCGGCATCACCTCGTCGTGGGACGACGTGCACCTGTGGCTCCACCACCGCCTGGCCGACGCGGTCGTGCACGTGCAGCGGGTCCGCAAGCTCGCGATCCGCGGGTTCTGCAAGCGGGTCGCCGACCAGTTCCAACAGGACTGGACCCAGATCGTCGCGGCGCTCGACATGGCGTCCGAGGCGCACGCCCTGCTCAACCCGCGGCTGGACCGGCCGGCGATGAACGGGATCCGCTCACTGGCCGAGCTCGCCCTTCCTGCCACGGATCCTGCGGTGATCCCGACCCCGCCACCTTCGTGGGCGCCCGCGCTCGACGAGCAGGACCCGCGTGCCCTGGCCTACGCGACCTACCGCACCTGGCTCACCGCCACCGAGGCGTTCTTGCGGGTGGACACGAGCGAGACGCTCACCCGCATCGCCAACGAGCTCGAGCAGCGCTGCCAGACCCGGGGCATCGAGCTGCACCGCTCGATCATCGAGGTGTTCACGACGCTCAACGTGCTGCGCCACCTCGAACCCGAGATGGTCCTGCAACGCCACGAGGCGCTGCAGAGCGACCTCGAGCAGCTCCAGACCCTGGACTTCCACCTCCACGGCCAGGACCCGCAACCCAAGCTCGGGTACTGACCGTCGCAGGTGCTGCCGCCGGCTCCGCGCGGTGTGTCTGATCAGGGCAGGACGCGGACGATCTTCGCGACCGACGGGATGCGGGCGCCGTCGAGGGCGAACAGCAGGTAGTGACCGGGAGGAGCCGTGGTCCGATCCGGCGGCCCGATGACCGAGGCGACATGGCTGGAGCCGGTGGTCGTGACGCTCGACAGCCGGAGCTGCACGTGGCGCTGGTTCTGGTCGAAGCAGTGCGTGAAGGAGCCGAGCCCCATCAACACGATCTCGGCCGGCGCCTTGCCGTTGGTCGTGATCGAGAACGCGGCGTTGATCCCGATGGTGGCCGGCGCGCTCGCGATGACCGGCCGCGGCGAGAACATGTAGTTGGGGTAGTAGTAGCGGAAGTTCGGCTTCTCGCTCCACGGCGCGTCGTCGGCGCCGCGGCCACCGCCGAACAGGACCCGGCCGTCGGGCAGCAGGATCGCAACCCCGTGGTACGCCCGCAACTCGGTGCTGTCCCCCGTGCCCTGGCTGTACGCGAAGTTCTGGGCGGGATCGACGTACCCCGCGACCAGCGCCGACACGCCCATCCCCTCGCCTCCGAGGATCAGGATCCGGCCATCGGGCAGGCACACGGTGTCGGTGTGGTGGCGGGCGATGCCGGTCGTGATCGACGGGTGCCAGGCGTCGGCCACCGGGTCGTACACGTCGATGTTCTCGGCGTGCGCGGTGTCCATCGCGCCACCGGCGATGAGGACGCTGCCGTTGGCGTAGCCCCACTCGCCGTCGTTCACCCGGATCGGCAACGGCACGGTCGACGCCCCGCTGTTGGGCGCGAGGTCCGAGCTCCACTGGTTGCCGTTGGCGATCCGTGCGGCCTGGAACGCCTCGGAGCCGGGTCGCGGGTTGGTGCGGCGCACCTTCCACGGGATCGGGCTGAGCACGCCGTGCAGGACGGGGATGCCCATCTCGCCGAACGACAGGGCCTGGTACCCGCCGATCGGCTTGGGCAGCAGCACCATGTGGGTGTAGTCGTGGTTCCAGATCTCGAGCGGCACCTGCCCGAACGCGGACGCCATCGACCACGTCTCGTCGGCGGGGTTGAAGATCTCGGCGCTGAGGTTCACGCGGTTGACGGGATACACCTCGTCGTTGCCGCTGGTGACGAGCAGCCGACCGCCCGGCAGGCGCGTGACGGTCGGGTACCACCGTCGCGGCTGGCCGTTGGGGGTCTGGCCGATCATGTTGTGCGTGACCCGACGCCACCCCTGGCCGTCGAACACCGTGGCGTAGGCCAGACCGGTGAAGACGTAGGCGGTCGAGTCGTACTTGTCCTTGGTGAGGCTCTTCCAGCTCTGGGTGCCCCCGACCGTGACCAGCCGGCCGTCGTTGGTCAGGGCGTGCCCGGCGCAGAACAGGTCGTCGGAGATCACGTATCCGCCCACGAACTGGTTGGTGATGTCCATCGGCTCGAGCCACGGCGTGCCGGTGACCTCCGCCGGCGCAGCGGCGCCGAGGGCACCGGGCATCATCGTGAACGAGTAGCGGGAGAACACGACATCGGGATCCGCCGCGATCGAGGCGCGGGCGCCCCCCATGAACATGATGTTGCCCTGCGGGAGGAGGCAGGCGTGGATGGGGGCGGCGTAGCGCCCGTCGGGTGTGCGGAAGGTGATCAGCGGGCCCCACAGGTCGCGGGTGGTCCCGATGGCCGCGGGGCCGGGGCTCGCCGCGGCGCCGGCGAGCGGTGCGGCGCCGGCCGCGGCGAGATCGTGGCGGCCGGGCAGGCCGGTCAGGGTCGTCGCGGAACCGAGGGCGGAGCCGGCGACCGCCGCCGCCGCCCCGAGACCGAGCGAGCGCAGGATGCGGCGGCGTGACAGCTCGACGGACCCGTTGCCGATCGCGTCCTGCGCGGCCTGGCCGCCCGTCCCGCGATCGCCGTGCTCGCGTCCGTCCTCGTTCACGTCGTCCATGGCCGCCACCAAACAAATCCCTTGTCACGCCCCGCGGCTCTCGCGCCGAGGGGGCCTGGCTGAGTACACCGCGCGGTCGGCCGTGGCGTCAATCGTTGGGCCGTGGATTTCACACGCTCGTCGCGCAGCGTGCCGGATTCTCCACGCAAGGTGGCCAGTTGGTCACGCGATGACACTTCTGTCAGCCAACCACCGTCTGCCCAACGGGTAACGTGCGCCCGCCACAGGAGGTCGGAGGGGCCATGTCACTGCTCGAAGGCAAACGTCTGTTGATCACCGGGGTGCTGAGCGAGGCCTCGCTCGCGTTCGGCGTCGCCCGTCTCGCGCAGGAGGAGGGGGCCGAGATCATCCTCACCAGCGTGGGCAACGCCATGAAGCACACCGTGCGCGCGGCGAAGAAGTTGCCGGTCGAACCCGAGATCCTCGAGTTCGACGTGAGCAACCCGGATGACGTCATCGCGGTGCGAGAGGCGCTGGCTGCGCGCTGGGATCGCATGGACGGGGCGCTGCACGCGGTGGGGTTCGCCCCGGCGATCTGCCTGGGCGGCACGTTCCTCGACGCCCAGTGGGACGACGTCTCCGTCGCGGTGAACGTGTCGGCATACTCGCTGAAGGCGTTGACCGACGCCGTCACCCCCCTGATGCCCGACGGCGGCTCGATCGTCGGACTGGACTTCGACGCCGGCGTGTCGTGGCCGGCCTATGACTGGATGGGCGTCGCCAAGGCCGCGCTCGAATCCACATCGCGCTACCTGGCCCGCTACCTCGGCCCGCAGGGCGTGCGCGTCAACCTCGTCGCCGCCGGCCCGATCAAGACGATCGCGGCCCGATCGATCCCCGGGTTCTCCAAGTTCGAGGACGTGTGGGACGACCAGGCCCCGCTCGGCTGGAACGTCAAGGACTCGAGCGCCGTCGCGCAGGCGTGCGTGGCGCTGCTGTCGGACTGGTTCCCCATGACGACGGGCGAGATCATCCACGTCGACGGCGGCTTCCACGCCATGGGCGCCTGACGTCGCTCGTCAACGTCATCCTCCCCGGTGAGGACCTGCTCGATGCCCCCGAAGAGGTTGCGCATCTTCTCGACCAGTTGACGTGGTTCGCCGGCTCAACGGCAATCGACCGCGATGGAGAGCGCCGCGCAGATCTCGTGCATCTTGTCGTCGCTGAGCCGCCCGAGGCGGTCGACCAGCAGACCGATGGACACGCTCTCCACGGAGTCGAGGTTCACTGCGCTCGGTCGAGGGACCGGGTCGGCCCCTGGTTCCAACACCACCTCACTTGGCAAACCTCGGATCGTTGTCGTGCAGGGCGCGATCAGTGTCCGTCCAAGGCGAGGAATGGCCGCGTCACGGCTCAACACCACGACAGGCCGACGGCCGATGTCTGGCAGTTCACACCACCAGAGCTCACCTCGACGCGGCGCGCCGTTCACGATGAAGCGACTGCGGCCCGGAACGAGGCGAGGTCGCCCCACTCGTCGGGCTCGTCGATCGGGTGTTCGTCATAGGCGCGGTACGCCTCGTCCACCTCCGCGTGGCGATGTTGGGCCAGGAGGGCGCTCAGCGCCTGATCCAGCAACTTCGCGTCCGAGCCCGCGTTCCCGACGAGACGGGCCTCTCGCAACAGATCCTCGTCGACAGTCGTGCTCACCCGTATGCGACTCATGGCATAACCATGCCACACATCCGAGGAAGGTGAGGACCAGGCGGTGACGAACCGGGCAGCACGGCGCGGCCGGGGTCAGTCGGCGGCGTAGTCGGGGTTCGCCACCGCGAGCTTGTCGGCCACGGCGGCGACCACGGTGGCGGTGACCTGAACCAGGCGATCGTCGACCTCGCCGTGGCGGATCGCCGCCGCGAGCGCCGCATCATCTTTGTACCCGAGGTCGGCCAAGCGGCGCCGGTGCGCCGCCACCATCGCGGGGCCGGCCTCGAGCTCGCGCTGCACCATGCCCAGCACGTTGATCGCGACGCGGGTGTGGAACTGCACCCGACCCGCCGTGGCGCCCAGCACGTCGCGCTCGAGGAACTCGCGGACGGCTTCGACCAGCTGCGGCGCGCTCGGGGCGTCGTGCGCACCGGTGTCGTACGCACCGAGTCCTTCGACGTCGTCGGACACCTCGCCGGCGGTCGCATCCGTTCCCGGCGGGTTCGGGGCGACGCCGGGCTCGCCATCGGCATGCCCGTCCGTTCCGGAGTCCGTGATGAGCCGGAGGATGTCGTGCTCGTTCTCGACCGTGCGCCGGCCGATGGCAGCGAGCTCGACCGAGCGTGACGCGCCCGACAGGTGCCCACTCGCCTGCAACACGCAGATGATCCCCCACCGCAGCGTGCCGAGCACCTCCCACCACCGCACGACCGCCGGGTCGATCTGCACCCCGGCAGCCGACGCGTACGCGTCGAAGAGCTCGTCGTACGCGCCGATGCCGGCGACCGGGGCAGGCGCGCCGAAGCGCCAGGCCCGCACGCAGAACCAACCCAGGTCCTCGAGCGGATCGCCGACGTGCGCGAGCTCCCAGTCGAGCACGGCAACCAGACCCTCACCATCGACGATGAGGTTGCCGAGCCGGAAGTCGCCGTGCACGATAGCGGTGCGGGTCGCGTCCTGGGCCGGGCGGTGCGCCTCGAGCCACCGGAACGCCAACTCGAAGGCCGGGTGGGGTTCGCCGAGCACGTCGAGCAGACCGCGGAGCTGGTGCACCGGATCATCGGCGCGCAGGTGGGGCGCGACGCTCGGGGGTAGCCGGTGGATGCCCGCCAACGCCTGCGCGCACTGCGCCACCAGCCGCGTGCGTGCCACCTCGTACTCGTCGTCGCGCAGGATCCGCCGGGCGATCGTCTCGCCCTCGACGCGGTTCATCACCAGGAACGGCGCACCGATGATCGAGGCGTCGTCCGCCGCGGCGACCACGCCCGCGACCGGGACGCCCGCATCGGCCGCGGCGCGCAAGAGCCCCGCTTCGCCTTCCATCGTGAACGCGGCGCTCAGGGCGCCCGCGCGCACGCGTTGCAGGATCAACGACTGGGCCGGCTGGGTGGGATCCGGGCTCACGAGGTCGAACCCGAAGGTCTCACGAGACGCGCCGCCCGACAGTCGAGCCAGGTGCTGCACCTCGTGGCCCGTCACGTGCAGGTGCTGATCGAAGAACCGCGCCAGCGCCTCGGCCATCTCGTCGTGGTCCACCGTCACTCCCCTGCCTCGAGGTCGATCGCCCCGCGGCCGTCCGCCGCGGCCTCATCGTCGCCCGCCTCGACGGGATCGGCGCCGAGCTCGGCTTCGATGGCCCGTTCGAGCGCCTCCTGGTGATCTGATTCGTCGAGGATCTCGCCGACGAGCTCCTCCAGCAGATCCTCCAACGTGACCACGCCCGCGGTCGACTGGTCGGGCTCGCGGACGAGGGCGAAGTGCAGGCGTTCTCGGCGCATCGACAGCAGCAGCGCCTCGAGCGATCGATCCCGGGGCACGACGAGCATCCTGCGGACGAGCCGCATCGGCAGCGGCTGGTCCTGCGCCTCCGGCGGCAACGTCAGCAGGTCCTTGGAGTGCACGAACCCGAGCACGGCATCGACCCCCGAGTCGATCACGGGGATGCGCGAGTGCCCGCTCTCGACCACCGCCGCCTCGACCTCGGCCACGGTCGCCCGGCGGGAGACCACGACGATGTCGTCGCGCGGCACCATGACCGACGAGACGTCCCGGCCACCGAAGTCGAGCACGCCGGTCATCAGGTCGTGGGCGAACTCCTCGATGAGCCCTTCCTCGTGCGACTCGGCGAGCATCAGCGCGAGCTCTTGCGCGGTGTGCGCCGAGGTGAGCTCGTCGCGTGGCTCGACCTTGAAAAGGCGCACACCGAAGTTCGCCATCGCCTGCAGCACCTTCACGAACGGGCGGAAGATCTTCAGGTACAACCGCGAGGTCGGCGCGAGCCAGGTGAGCGCGCGCTCGGGGCCGGCCAGCGAGAGGTTCTTGGGCACGACCTCGCCGATGACCATGTGGAAGAAGACCACGATGCTGAGCCCGATGATCAGCCCGATCCACTGGAGCGCCGCCTCGGGGATCTCGATGACGTGACCGATCGCCGTCTCGACGAGGTGCGACACCGTCGGCTCGCCGAAGAAGCCGATGCCGAGCGACGCCATGGTGACCCCGAGCTGCGCGCCCGCCAACTGCATCGTGAGATCCGAGGTGGCATCGAGCGCGCCCTGGGCCCGGCGGTTGCCGTCGTGCGCCATCGCTTCGAGCTTGGCCCGGCGTGAACCCACGAGGGCGAACTCGGTCGCGACGAACACACCGTTGATGACGACCAGCACGAAGGTGATGACGAGGAACCAGACGGTCATGACGCGTTCCCCTCGCTCCACGACGTCTCCGGGTCCGGCGCGGCCTCACGGTCACGCGCCGCCACCTCGCCGGCGCGGGCCTCGTCCTCGTCCTCGTCGTCGTCGGGCGCGGTCACGCGCACCGTGGCCACCCGCCGCCGATCCACCTCGGTCACCTCGAAGCGCCACTGCTCGAACCGGAACTCCTCACCGACGTCCGGGATCTGGCCCAGCTGGTCGAGCACGAAGCCGGCCAGCGTCTCGTACTCGCCGTCGGGCACCTCGAAGCCGACCGCATCGCGCACCTCATCGGGATGCAGAGCCCCCGACAAGAGGAACGAGCGAGGGCCGTCGGGCACCGCGAGGCGGGGGGTCAGAACGTCGTACTCGTCGTCGATCTCGCCGACGATCTCCTCGAGGATGTCCTCGAGCGTGAGGATGCCGGCGGTGCCGCCGTACTCGTCCACGACCACCACGAGGTGGTTGCGCGAGTGGCGCATGTCGAACAGCACGTCTTCGAGGTCGCGTGTCTCGGGGACGGCGAGGATGTCGGTCATCAGCTCGGCCACCGGTGTCGTGATGCGGGCCGACACCGGCAGCGCGTGCACGGTCTTCACGTGGACCACGCCGCAGATGTCGTCGAGGTCCGCGCCAAACACCGGGATGCGCGAATGACCGGTGAGGGTCGCCAGGGCCACGAGGTCACTCACGGTCGCGTCGCGCTCGATCGCCCGGATCTCGACGCGGGGCACGAGCACGTCCGCGGCGGTCTTCTCGGCGAAGCGAACCGAGCGCGACAGCAGCGCCGAGGCGCTGCCCGCCAGCGTGCCTTCCTCGGCCGAGGCCTGGAAGATGAGCGCGAGCTCGGGCAGCGACCGGACCTGCGAGAGCTCCTCCTGGGGCTCGATGCCGAGGCGCCGCATGATCCAGTTGGCCGCGCTGTTCAGCACGAAGATGACGGGCTTGAAGATCGTGGCGAAGACCCGCAGCGGTCGCGCCAGGATCAGCGCGGCCGGCTCGGGCTTCGCGATGGCCAGGCCTTTCGGGATGAGCTCGCCGAGGACCATCTGCGCCACCGTCGCGATCAGCAACGCCAGCACGGCGGCGACGGCCACCGATGCGGTCGGTCCGAGGAACGTCTCGAGGGCCGGTTGGAAGAGCCGGGCGATCAGCGGGGCGGCCAGGAAGCCGATCACCAGCGACACGATCGAGATGCCCAGCTGGGCGCCGCCCAGCGAGAAGGGCAGGTGCCGCAGGAGGTACTGCGCCACACGAGCGCGGCCGTCGCCCGTGGCGGCGAGCTGGTCGATGTGACCCCGGTCGACGGCCACCAACCCGAACTCGACCGCGACGAACACCGCGTTGGCGGCGATCAGCAGGCAGACGGCGAGCAAGCCGAGTGCAGTGTCGATGGGAGGTGTCTCCAGTTCCCTTGATCTGTTCGCCCGAGCGTACCCGCTACGTCGCAGTGGCCCGACGATCCGTCAACGACGCCGCACGTCCCACCTTCTCGGCCACGTCAGCGCCCCCACCCCCGCGATCTCGGCCACCTCAGCGCCCCCACCCCCGCGATCTCGGCCGTGCGTGGGCTCGAGGTGGCTGTCCTTTGCCACCTACCTGCCCGCGGGCCAGGCGAAGAAGCTCTCCCCATCGGTCCACGTGGAAAGATCGTCGCCTTGTCCCCGCTCCAGCACTTCCTCGCGTTCCTCGTCGTGCTCGTGGGCAGTGCGATCCAGGGCGCGGTCGGGTTCGGGTCGAACCTGTTCGCCGCCCCCCTGCTGGTGCTGATCGAGCCCAACCTGGTGCCGGGTCCGGCGATCGTCACGTCGTTCGTGCTGAACCTGCTGGTGATCCGACGCGAGCGGGCGCCCCACGCGTGGCGGGAGGTCCGCTGGCCGATCGGCGGTCAGGTCCCCGGGGCGGCGGCCGGCGCCGCCGTCCTGGCGCTGGTGGCCAAGGCAGACATCACGGTGTTCTTCGCCGTGGTGATCCTGGTGGCGGTGGGCCTGAGCGTGTCGGGCCTGCACCCGCGCCGCAACCGCGGGACCTTGACCGTCGCCGGCTTCCTCGCCGGGTTCATGGGTACGGCGGTCGGCATCGGCGGGCCACCGATGGCGCTGATGTACCAGAAGGTCACCGGTCCCGAGATCCGGGCCGCGCTCTCCCGGTTCTTCGCCGTCGGCGGCGTCATCTCCGTCGTGATGCTGGTGGCGTTCGGGCAGTTCCACTGGGACGACCTGTGGAACGGGATCCTGCTGATGCCCGGCACCGTCGTGGGCTACCTGGTGTCCGGTCGGCTGCTCGCGCATGTGGACCGAGGCCGCATCCGCCACGCCGTGCTCGGCCTGAGCGCGGCCTCTGCGGTCGTGGCACTGGCGCGGGCCCTCCTGTAGGCACCCAACGCGCCGGCCGACGCGTTCGGGGAGCGCCGAGCGCGTCACGCCGGCCGATCCGGGACAGCTCGCGGCGCGCGCCGGAGACGGCGGGCCGCTCAGGAACGACGCCCTCCGGCAGTAGCCTGCCCGCCGTGTCGAACGCCGTGCCTCCCGCCGCTGATGCCCTCCATGCCGATCCCCCGCCCGCCGATCCCTCCATCCAAGCCGCGCCGCCGTTGCGGCTGACCGACATCACGCTGCGGCGCGACGAGCGGGTGATCCTCGATCACGTGTCGTGGACGGTCGCCGCGGGCGAGCGTTGGGTGGTGCTGGGGCGCAACGGCTGCGGCAAGACGACGTTGCTGCGCATCGCGTCGCTGTACCTGCACCCGTCGGCGGGAACCGTCGAGGTGCTGGGTGAGACGCTCGGGCGCACCGACGTGCGCACGTTGCGCACCCGGATCGGTGTCGCGTCGGCGGCGTTCGCCGACAAGCTCCGACCCGATCTCGTCGCGGCCGACGTCGTGATGACCGCGAAGTTCGGGGCGCTCGAACCGTGGTGGCACACCTACGACGACGCCGACCGGGCGCGCGCAGTCGCCCTGCTCGACCGGCTCGGGGTGGGGCATCTGGCCCTGCGCACGTTCGGCACGCTGTCCTCGGGCGAGCGCCAGCGGGTGCAGTTGGCCCGGACCCTCATGACCGACCCGGGTCTGCTGCTGCTCGACGAGCCGACGGCCGGCCTGGACCTCGGCGGGCGCGAGGAGTTCGTCGCGGCCATGGCCGACCTCGCCGCCGATCCCACCGCGCCACCGATCGTGCTCGTCACCCACCACGTCGAGGAGATCCCCGGCGGCTTCACCCACGCGCTGTTGCTCAAGGCCGGCCAGGTGGCCGCAGCGGGCCCGCTCGACGAGGTCATCACCGAGGAGCAGCTGTCCGCCTGCTTCGACCTGCCCCTGGTGCTCGCCCGCGACGGCCACCGCTGGTCCGCCCGCGCCCGCTGACCCCACCCGCGTTCTCGGCTCCTGCGGCCGCCTTTCGGGCCTGTCGAGGACGACACCCTTCGGGCATACTCTCCGGGATGGACCAGATTGCGCGCATACGGTCAGGTCTCGACCAGTTGTTGGGCCTGAGCGCCGAAGATCGAGCTCGACTGGACCACGAGTTCGGATGGTTCCTGGATGGAGAGATCCGGATCGGCCCTCGAAGGTCACCCGATGAGATCAGGGTGTTCGAGGTGTCGATCGGCTCGGCGCTCCCAGCGGACTACGCCCGCTTCCTCCAAGAGATCGGGGATGGCCACGTCGGGCCGGGCCGCACGTTCCACACGCTTGCGGAGAGCCGACAGCACCGCCATCCAGACCTGCCATTCGACGTTGCTCACCCAATCGTCGATGACCCATCCGGATCGTTTCCATCGGAGATCGCGGTGGTCGATCGGGTCTCAGACGTCTGGGCCGGGAACGGCGTGATCGAACTGGCGGACTACGGATGCGGCATGTCGAGCGTCCTCATCGTCAACGGCGTCCGCTCCGGCGAAGTGTGGTTCCATGAACCGAGCGTCGAGGCCCTGACGCCGTGGTGTTACTGGTCGGCGCTCCACGGACGTATCGAAGATCTGAACGGAGCCGTTGAAAGCCGCTTCCAGCCGCCTCGCCGCTACGGCTTCCTCGATTGGTACGAGGAATGGCTCACTGCGCTGCTTCGTGGATGACGGAGCGCTCGGATGCACTGCGTCATTGCGATGCGGGCCGAGGGCGTGGCGAGCACGACGAGATCCGTCGGGCCTGATGGCTCATCTCTGGCAGTGAGCTGCGACTGACCCGGTTCACCGATTGGTAGCGTCTGCCGCACGTGCGATCAGGCGGGGTCGCGATTCCTCGATCTCGTCGCGCAGCATGTGCTCCAGGATCGACCCGCCGAGCGACCCGCCGTAGTGCAGGCGCATGGTCAGGCGGCTGCCGTGCTCCGTGGGCTCGACCTCAGCGTCGAGCACCCACGGCGAGTGCTCCCGGCCATCGAGCTCGCCGCGCTCGAAGCGCACATGGGTCGGCACCTCGTGTGCGGTGCGCACCATCCGAAGCCGCTTGGAGCGGGCGAGCGGACCCAGGCGGCCGCGCAGGTCCACGGCCCAAGCCGGACCGGGGTCACCGGCGTCGCCGTCGACGACGGTGGCCTTCGGCACGATCGACAGCCAGGTCGGATACACCGAGAGGTCCTCGACAATCGCGAAGAGCTCGGCCGGGGAGCACGAGACCTCGACGGAGCTGGTGACATCCACGCCGGTCATTCTGACTGGTCGCCGGGGGTGACGACCAGCAAGGTGCCTGCCTCGACCTCGACCCGGGCGCGCTCGGCGTCGAACTCGTTGCTGACACCCCGGCTCGACCCGGGCTGCAGGGACTCCCCGCGCAACGGGTACAAGAGACCGGACGTGGTCACACCTTCGACCGGACCAGCGATCGCCAGCAACGTCACGAGATCACCGGGATGGCCGGCGAGGTCCAGCGCCTTGCGCACCACGTGCACCCGCCCGCGGCCCATCCGGGCCTCCACGCGCACGTCGGCGTAGCGCGGCGCCGAGAGAACGAACGCGTTGGCCAGGAAGTGGTCGACCCGGCCGCCGTGGCCGCCCACCACGATGATGCGATCCGCCCCCAGCGCCACCGCGCGGTCGAGGGCCAGCTCCAGGTCGGTCTCGTCCTTGGCCACTGGATGGCGTTCGATCGTCGTACCCGCCGCCTCGGCCCGGGCCAGCGCTTCGGCCGACACCGAGTCGAAGTCGCCGACGGCGATGTCCACGTGCCGACCGACCTCGAGCGCGTGGTCGAGTCCCGAATCAGCCGCGACCACAAGGGCGTCGACCGGAAGCGCGGCCGCGACCACCGCAGGGATGGGATCGCCACCGGTGAACACGAGCACGATCCGCTCGCCCGTCATCCCGCTTCCCCGCACGGGGGCGCCAGCGGCGCCGACAACGCGAGCACCGCACCGGGCGACGGGCACCGGGCGCGGGAACAGGGGCGCCCACCGGGCCGAGACCGCGGGAACAGGGGCGCCCACATAGCCGAGAACGCAGCAACCGGGGCGCCCACATAGCCGAGAACGCAGGAATGGGGGCACCCACGTGGCCCAGAACGCAGGAATGGGGGCGCCCACGTGGCCCAGAACGCGGGAACAGGGGCGCCCACCTGGCCCAGAACGCGGGAACAGGGGCGCCCACCGGGCCGAGAACGCGGGAACAGGGGCGCCCACGTGGCCGAGAACCCGGGATGGTGGACGATGGCGGTCACGGGGTCGGGATGGCGGTGGCTTCGCGGTAGACCTCGCCGCCGGCCTCGACGAACTCGACGGCCTTTTCCTTCATGCCGATCTCCATCGCCGTCCAGGCATCGGACTCGGGGTCGAGGCCGTGCTCCTCGGCGTAGTCGCGCACGTCCTGGGTGATGCGCATCGAGCAGAACTTCGGACCGCACATCGAGCAGAAGTGCGCGGTCTTGGCCGGTTCGGCGGGCAGGGTCTCGTCGTGGTACTCGCGGGCCGTGTCGGGATCCATGGCCAGGTTGAACTGGTCCTGCCAGCGGAACTCGAAGCGGGCCTTGGACAGCGCGTCGTCCCAGTCCTGGGCGCCCGGGTGGCCCTTGGCCAGATCCGCGGCGTGCGCGGCGATCTTGTACGCGATCACGCCGGCCTTCACGTCGTCGCGGTTGGGCAGGCCGAGGTGCTCCTTGGGCGTCACGTAGCAGAGCATCGCCGTGCCGAACATGCCGATCGTCGCCGCGCCGATCGCCGAGGTGATGTGGTCG
>JBBQHT010000106.1:0-14682 GCA_038324235.1 Acidimicrobiales bacterium | reverse complement strand
GTTCGTCAAGGAGCGCATCCAGGCGTTCAAGGAGAGCGGCGTCTCGGTGCTCAACATCGTGCCCATCGATCCGAACCCGACCGAGCTGATCGAGAAGGTCAAGGCCTGGGCCAGCTGAGCATTGCCTGCGGCGGAGGCGCCGCGGCTGGCAAGCTGTGGGGGAACTGCGCGGCCGGGCCGCGCGGGGGAAGAGCGGTTCGATGCGCCGGTTCTCCGACGTCAACTACTACACGGTCCTCGGGGTCACCACGTCGGCCTCGCGCGACCAGATCCGCACCGCGTACCGCGTGAAGGTGCGCACCGCCCATCCCGACGCCGGCGGTGATCCTGACGAGTTCGCGAAGATCGCCGAGGCGTGGGAGGTGCTGGGCAACGAATCCGAGCGCGAGCACTACGACGCCGATCGTCGGCTCAAGGCCCGGGCGTCGCGGCGCTACACCGCCCGCATCGACCGCGACCCCAGCACGGGGAGCTGGTCCACTGCTCGTGATCCGTTCGCCGACACCGATCCGCCGCCGGCGCCGCCCGAGCCCGACGACGGCCTGACGCCCGGCCAGCGCTGGAAGCAGAACAAGCGCCGCCTCTGACGGTGCGCGGCGGCGCCGGGACCTCCACACCCGAATCCGGCGATGCAATGCCGCGGATCCCCGCGCCCGGACCGCACCCCGACTGGATCGGCTGGCGCTGCGATCGCGCACGCGGCTGGGTTCGTGTCGTGAAACCGGGAGCCGGGGCGATGGCGCCCCCCTTGACACGTGGTAAAGAATGAACAATCATTCATTCATGCCTCGAGTGATCGACCCGGACGCCAAGCAGGCCGCGGTGCTCGACGCGGCGCTGGCCCTGTTCGCGGATCGCACCTTCGGTGGGACCAACATGCCCGACCTCGCCCGCGCGGCGGGCGTCGCGGCCGGGACCATCTACCGCTACTTCCCGAGCAAGGAAGCGCTGGTGAACGCCGTGTTCGTGCAGTGGAAGGCCGAGATGCACGAGCGGCTCGTCACCCAACGGCCCGCCGATCTGACCACTCGTGAAGAGTTTGACTGGTGGTGGTCCGGACTCGTCGAGTTCAGTGCCGATCATCCGGTGGCGTTCTCGTTCCTCGAAAGCCACCGCCACGAGCCCTACCTGGACGAGCGGAGCCGCGCCCTCGCGGACCAGATCGATCTGGCCGCCATGGCGTTCGTGCGTCGTGGCCAACGTCGCCACGAGCTGCGCCCCGGCGCGCCGGACATGCTCGTGGCCCTCGTCTTCGGGGCGCTCGTGGGCCTGCGCAAGGTCGAGCAGCGCCGCGGCGAGCCCTTCTCTCGACGAGACCTGGCCCGAGCGCACGACGCCGCGTGGGCGCTCGTGGCGCCGGTGGCACCGGTCAGGCCGGACACCTCGACCTGACGCGGCGTCCCTCTCGCCCGCGGCGCTGATCGTCCCGGCCCCGTCACGTCCGCCCCCAATCGATCGTCACCGTCATGATCCCGGCCCGACCACCCTCCTGGTCGGGCCACGAACCGGCCTCCGGGTCGGAGAGGAGCTCCCATGCCCACAGCAGTCGTCACCGGTGCATCGTCGGGCATCGGCCTGGCCTTCGCCCGCCTGCTCGCAGCCGAAGGCTACGACCTGGTCCTCGCGGCCCGATCGGCTGGCACGCTCGCGGATCTCGCGGACGAGCTCGGCCAGGCCCGCGCGGTCGCCATCGATCTGTCCGACCCGGCCGGTCCGGCCCAGTTGATCGACGCCGTGCCGAGCGCCGACGTGCTCATCAACAACGCCGGCGTCGGTGACTACGCGCCCTTTGCCGAAGCCGACGAGAAGAAGCTCGCGGCGATGATGCAGCTGAACATGGTCTCGCTGACCGAGCTCTCCCGTCACTACTTGCCGGGCATGCTCGAGCGTGGGCGCGGCCAGATCGTGCACGTCGCCTCGACCGCCAGCTTCCAGCCGGGCCCGTTGATGGCCGTGTACTACGCCACCAAGGCGTACGTGCTCTCGCTCAGCGAGGCGATCGCCGAAGAGACGCGGGGCACCGGGGTGACGGTCACCGCGCTGTGCCCGGGACCCACCTCGTCGGGGTTCCAGGCGGGCGCGGCGATGGAGTCGTCCAAGCTCGTGTCGGGACGTCGGCTACCGACGGCGGACGACGTCGCCGCGGCTGGCTACCGAGCGATGAAGGCCGGGAAGGTGATCGAGGTGCCCGGCGTGAAGAACAAGGTCGGCGCGGCATCGATCCGGTTGACACCGCGTCCGCTGGTGCGCCGGATGGTCCACTCCATGCAGGAGAGCCACGACTGACGCGTCGACCGAGGGCGAGGTGTGGTCGACGCGTGATCGACCGGCCCCATGCAGCCGACCGCCGCGTGAGATACGTCAGCGGTAGGACGCGACCCGGTCGAGGACGGCCTCGGCTTCGGCGACGAAGCGGCGGACGAGCTCGCCCGCGGGGACTAGTTCGTCGATGCTGCCGGTGCCCTGCCCGGCGGGCCAGAACTCCCGATCGGGATCGATGTCGAGGGTGTGCTCGTCCGCACCGAGGTGGTTCGCGCCGTCGTTCATCGAGCGGATGAACTGGGCGGGGAACGGCTGGAGCTCGTCGGGGTGCTCCTCCCAGAAGCGCGTGTAGCTGTTGGCCACCACCCGGCAGGTCTTGCCCGTGTAGCCCCGCGAGATCGTGGTGCCGTCCTCGTGGGTGCGCAGCAGGGCGTCCTTGTAACCGGGGACCGCGCGGGCTTCGGGCGTGGCGATGAACCGGGTGCCCACCCAGATGCCGTCGGCACCGAGCGACAGGGCGGCGGCGAGGCCCCGCCCGTCCACGATCCCCCCGGCCGCGACCACCGGGACCCGGTCGCCGACGGCGTCGACGATCTGAGGCACGAGGGCCATCGTGGCGACGAGGCCGGTGTGCCCGCCGGCCTCTGTGCCCTGCGCGACCACCAGATCGCACCCGGCCTCGACCGCCGCGATCGCATGGCGCACCTTGCCGCACATGTTCATCACCACCACGTTGTTCTCGTGGCACAGGTCGATGGCGTCTCGGGGCACGCCGAGACCGGCGACGAACATCCGGGCGCCACCGCGGATGAGATCCTCGACCTGGGCGATCATGTCGCCGGGCGAGGCGGTGAGCAGGTCGACGCCGAAGGGCTTGTCGGTCAGGCCTCGGGTCGCCTCGATCTCCTCGTTCATCTTGTCGCGGCCCATCGCCGATGCGCCGAGGCAGCCGAAGCCACCCGCGTTGGACACGGCGGCCACGAGCTCGTAGTAGGAGACGCCACCCATGCCGGCGAGCATCACGGGGTGGTCGATCTCGAGGACGTCGGTCAGTCGGGTGCGCAACATCCGCCTAGCTGAGCAGACGGCGCGCCGGCAGACCAAGTCTGCGCGCCGGAGCGCCGGCGGCGCCTGGCTGAACCGACCCCGGTGGCGAACAACGTGGGGGGAGTACTCCACCGGGGTCGGAAACGCCGGGCACAGCCTCGGTGAGCAGCACGGGCGCCCCCGGGGGGAAGGTGAAGGCGCTCGGTCTGCTCATGGATCACGATAGGGGTGCCCGGTTTCGGTGGTGCAAGATCGGAATGAACCGGCCATGGCGGTTCGATGACCAGTTCCTGACCGCGACCGCTCCTGACCGGGACCGCTCCTGACCGCGACCGCCTCGCCTCACTCAGTCCCGGTAGGCGCCCGGCCCGGTGAACATGCCCTTGTGCCAACGCCTCGGTGTGGCGATGAGGGCGCGGGGGTAGTCCTCGAAGAGCCACCGGGCGAAGTTGCGGCGGGTCCAGTCGTTGGTACCCGCGAGCCGCACGGAGATGCGCACGCCCTTGCGATGGCTCATCGCCCGGCTGAGCAGCTCCGCCATGCGATGGTCCGCCACGAGGCCCTCGTGCACGGCTTGCTCGTACCGGGCGCGCACGGCGTCGGGATCGCCGGGTCGCGCGGCGCCCCCGACGGGCTCGTGCACGATCGCCTCGGCTGCCCAGACCCCGGTCGCGAGCGCTTGACCGATGCCTTCGCCGGTCAACGAATCCGTGGCGGCGGCCGCATCGCCCACGAACAGCGTGCGGCCCACGCTGTGGTCGATCTGATCGACCCGTGCCGGGATCGGCCACGCCTGATGGGCGCGCTCGAAGGTGGCGTCGGGGCCGAGCAGCGCGCGGACGTGCGGTCGCGCCAGCACCTCGGGCCACAGGGCCTTCATGGCGCCGACGCGGAACCCAGCGCCGCGCCGGATCCCGAATCCGATGTTCGCGTCGTGCTCGCCGACGGGGAACGACCAGAAGTAGCCGGGGAGGAAGTCGGGTTCGAACGACACGTACAGCTCGCGGCTGGCCCGGGGGCTCACGTTCTGGACGTACTGGCGAAAGGCGTGCCAGTCGCCGCGGTAGTCGGGCACGGCCACGCCGAGCATCTTGCGGATGGGGGACCACATCCCGTCGGCGGCGATCAGGTACCCGCCCTCGATCGGTTCCAGACCGTCGGCTTCGACGACGACCCGGTCCGCGTGGGTGGTTACGGCCCGACAGGTGTGCCCTTCGAGCACCGTGACGCCGGCGGCCCGGGCCAGGTCGAGGATGGCCGCGTCGAGGTCCATGCGTCGGGCGACGGCGGCGAACTGGCCGCCGGTGCGGGGGAGGGGGAAGGTGGTCTCGCGCCCGGACGGCGTGCGTAGGACCATGTCCTCGACCACCCGCCACGAGGCGACGTCAGCGGGATCGAGGCCCAGGTCGTCGAGGCGACGGAGGGCCCCGGTGGTCAGCCCGTCCCCACAGATCTTGTCCCGGGGGAACGTGGCCTTGTCCACGAGCACGACCCCGCGTCCCGCTCGGGCCAGCGTCGTCGCGGCGGCGGCTCCGGCCGGGCCCCCGCCCACCACGATCACGTCGGCGCGCCTGGGGGTCGTCGACGCAGGAGGGGGCACGGGCCGACGCTACCGCCCGGTTCCAGGCCCGCACCAAGGCGGGGCCCGATGTCGGACCGATCGGGGTCAGGTCGGCAGCACCTGGTCGGTGTCCCACTCGTGGGTCCGCTCCACGCTCGAGGGGTCGAGCCGGGCGCTGACGTCGTCGGCGGTCATCGGCCGTCCGAAGTGGTAGCCCTGCCCCAGATCGACGCCGAGCTTCCGGAGCAGCTCGGCTTGTTCCGGGCGTTCGATGCCCTCAGCGATCGCGACGAGTCCCAGGTCGTGGGCGAGACCGGCCATGTGGTGGACGATGGCCTGATCCTCCTTGCTCATCTCGAGGTCGGCCACGAAGAGGCGGTCGATCCGCAGCAGGTCGAGGGTGAACTCCCGCAGGTAGCCGAACGACGACACCCCCGTGCCGAAGTCGTCGAGGCCGAGCTTCACCCCGAGGTTCTTGAGGTCTCGCAACCCCACCCACGCCGAGTTGCGGTTGAACCGCAAGGCCTGCTCGGTGATGTCGAGGCACAGCTGCCACGGCTGGATCCCGGCTTCGCTGATGGCATGCACGACCACGTCGCGGAACTCCGCCGACGCGAGCTGGCGGGCGCTGAGGTTGCAGGTCACGAAAACTGCGGCGCGGTCGGGGAAGAGGTGGTTCCAGCGGGCGGCCTGGCGGCACGCTTCGGCGACGACCCACTCGCCGACCTTCACGCTCAGCCCGCTCTTCTCCAGCAGGGGCATGAAGTCGTGGGGATACAGCATGCCGGTGTTGGTGGCCGACGGGGCCCGCCAGCGCAGCAGGCCTTCGACCCCGATGATCTGAGCCGTGTCGAGGCGCACGATCGGTTGATACGCGAGCAGGAACTCCTGGTTCTCCACCGCGGCCGCGAGCCGGGCCTCGTCGAGCCGGGTCTCGTAGCGGCCTCGGCGGCTCTCGTCGTGCACGAGGTACGCACGGGCACCCCCATCACGGGCGCGCACCAGGGCCTGGTGCGCATCGCGGATGAACTCGTCGACCGAGCCGTAGTTGTCCGTGCTCAACGCCGCGCCGACGATCGGCGTGATGGTGACCGTCTCGACGCCGATGTCGAACCCCGGGGTCAGCAGGTCGATCAGGAAGCGAGCGATCTCGTCGGCCATGTCCGCGTTCCGGATCTGCGGGAGGATCACGGCGAACTCGGCGCCCTCGTAGCGCAGGGCCCGCGTGTGGGGCAGGTCGATCGCGGCGAGACGCTCGGCGACGAGACGCAGCAGGTGATCACCTGTGTCGGCGCCGAACGAATCGTTCACGTCGCGCAGCATCCCGATGTCGATGAACGCGACGACGGCCCGGTTGCTCGCCGGCCGGCTGCGCTCGACCGCCTCGACGGTCCAGTCGTGGAGGTGGTGACGGGCGGCCAGGCCCGTGACCGGGTCGAGGACGTGCGGCGATGTCGGCGAGGTCGGATGGGCGGCGGGGGTCGCCGCCGGCGAGGACCCCGGCGAGGCGGCACCTCGTCGCCTGCGCCCCAGGACACCGCCTCGACCATCGTCGGACGTTCCGGTCTTCTCCGTCGGGACCATCATGGGTCTGCCCTCCCAGATCGC
Organism: Acidimicrobiales bacterium; assembly: GCA_038324235.1. Lineage (GTDB taxonomy): Bacteria > Actinomycetota > Acidimicrobiia > Acidimicrobiales > Acidimicrobilacustridaceae > JBBQHT01. The sequence goes on along the minus strand of JBBQHT010000106.1, from coordinate 8,204 downwards.
TCGGGGAGACCTTACCCAATGTGGTTGCGGGAGGACGGCCGACAGGCCGGGTCGCTACTCGTACGCGGAGAGCCGGGCCTGGACCTTCGCGAGCAGCCGGGCCAGCTCAGAGTCGCCGCCGTCACCTTCGCCCTCGGTGCTGGGCAGCTCGAGCTCGGTCGCGTGGCTGGCGGCCATGATGTCGTCCGCCGTCTTGATCGCTTCTTCGTTGATGACCGGCGGCGCGGACGAGAAGCTGAACCCGCCAGAACTGGCCGGCGCCGGCTCGGTCGCGGCGGGCTCCTCGACCTCGAACTCGTCCTCGTCGAAGGTGAAGTCCTCGAGCGGGTCGATGGTGTCGAGGCGCCCGAGCGGGTCGTCGAAGGGCTCGGATTCGAGCGCATCGATGCGTTCCACCTCGGCGATCGGGTCGATGTCGTCGAGTCGATCCAGCGCGTCGAGGGGGTTGTCCTCGTCGAGGGTGACGGTCGTGCCCTCGGTGTTGTCGTCGTCCCAGTTGTCCCAGCTGTCCCACTGGCTCGCCGGCTCGTCGGTCGCGGCCGTCGCGGCTTCGTCATCGGACAAGCTGGGGGGCTGCCAGGTGTCGAGCGCCGTCGGGTTCCAGGTCGGGAGTCCACCCGATCGCGGCGGGGTCGCGGTGGTGCTGCCCGAACCGCCGGTGCGGCGGGCCTCGAGCGCGTCGTCGAGCTTGCTCTTGCCCCCTTGGCGCTTCTTCGGTCTCGGCGGGCCGTCGTCGTCCCCGGCGTCGTCGTCGGGAAGGCGTTGCACCAGCGCCACGATGGCGAGCGCGCCAACAACGATGACGAGGATGCCCACGAGGCTGCCGACCGCCACGATGGCGATGAGTCCGATCACCAGGACCACCGCGGCGGCGATCCCGATCTTGGCGTTCTTGCCCACTTCCTACCTCCGATAGGCGGCCGTGTGCCCGTGACCTTCGTCAGGGGCGACTGTTCTATCGGCACCGATTCCGCGATCTCCAGTCGAAAAGTTCGTGATGAGGGGATTTCTGTGACCGACGGCGGCGCCGGTGCGCGGTGGTCGGTTCCGGGCGCCCCGAGCCCAGCCGCGACCAAGCCCGTGTGCGTGGGTAGAACCGGTTACAGTTCTCCGGCAGAAGCGGCTGGCCGGGCGGATCCGGGAGTCCGAGTGTCCGGGCGAATCGCGCCCGACCACTACGCTTGCCCACGTGTCCGAGGTGACGATGGCCGAACCGGTGGAGCAGCTGACCAAGAGCCAGGCGGCGCGCCGGGACCGTGTCGTGGTGGCCGCCATGGAGCTCGGCGCCGAGGGCGGCTATGACGCCGTGCAGATGCGCGACGTCGCCACCCGGGCCAACGTCGCGCTGGGAACCATCTATCGGTACTTCGTGGGCAAGGACCACCTGCTCGCCGCGGCGCTGGTCGAGTGGGCCCGCGATCTCGAGCGACGCGTCAGCCTGCGGCCCCCCAAGGGCGACACGATCTCCGATCGGATGGTGGACATCCTGCGGCGGGCGACGCGGGCGATGGAGCGCGATCCGCGGTTGAGCGCAGCGGTCGTGACCGCGTTGTCGAAGCCGGACCCGCAGGTGGCGGAGTGCCAGCAAGAGGTCGGGCAGGTCATGACCAGGATCCAGGCGATGGCGTTCCCCGACGACTTCGACCCGGAGATCCAGGAGCGCATCAACCGGGCGCTGGGTCACGTGTGGTTCTCCTCGCTCGTCGGCTGGGTCAACGGGTGGGTCGGCATCGGCGAGGCGGGCGACGAGCTCGCGTCGGCCGTCCACCTGCTGCTCGATCAGTACGACTGACCGTGCCGGTCGTCGCGCCGCGGCGGCGTCACGGGTGACCACGGCGACTGGCGCAGCGCTGGGCGTCACAAGCACACGACCGTCGTCGGTCACGGCACTACACTTCCGCCGAGCGCTGGGAGCGCCCTCGGACCACCCGGGGGCCAGCCGCCGCGAGGGAACCCGGGCATGACCGAGAACAATCCGATCGATCTCGACATCGAGGGCCTCGAGGACCCCGTGGAGATCGGCGTCGGCGGGTTCGCGACCGTCTTCAAGGCGTACCAGCCCGCCTTCCGTCGCACGGTGGCGGTGAAGGTGCTGGCGACGCTCAACCTCGACGACGCGGCGCGTGAGCGCTTCGAGCGTGAGTGCCAGGCGATGGGTTCGCTCTCGGAGCACCCCAACATCGTCACGGTGTACGGCGCGGGCTTCACGAGCAGCGGGCGCCCGTACCTCGTGATGGCGTACCTGCCCGGCGGCTCGCTGCAGGAGCGCATCGACCGCGCGCCGATCCCGTGGCAGGACGCGACACTCGCCGGCGTCCACCTGGCGGGGGCGCTCGAGACCGCGCACCGTGCGCAGATCGTGCACCGCGACATCAAGCCCGGCAACGTGTTGATGTCGACCTACGGCGACGCGCAGCTCACCGACTTCGGCATCGCCCGGATCTCGGGCGGCCACGAGACGCGCAGCGGCGTCATCACCGCGTCGATGGCCCACGCGCCGCCCGAGGTGCTCGACGGGCAGCGGCCGACGATCGCGGCCGACGTGTACTCCCTCGGGTCCACGATCTTCGAGTTGATGTACGGCCAGCCGGCGTTCTCGTCCCAACAGGACGAGTCGATGGTGCCGATGTTGCGGCGCATCCTCACCGACCCGCCGCCGGATCTGCGTCCGCGGGGCATCCCGGACCAGGTCTGCCAGGTCATCGAGCGGGCCATGGCCAAGAAGCCCGAGCAGCGCCAGGCGTCCGCTGTCCAGTTCGGCCGCGAGCTGCAGGCGGCGCGGCGCGCGCTCGGCCTCGAGCCGGGGAAGCTCACCGTGCCCGCCGACGTGTCGGTCGACGTCGAGCAGGGCCAGGAGATCAGCTTCGTGGCCGCGCCGTTCACCGGCAGCATCGACACCGGCGCAGGGGCGCCTCCCTCTCCGGCCGCCGCGGCGGCGATGACCGGTCCGGTCGCGGGCGCGCCGGTCACGTCTCCGTACGTCGCGCCGGCGGCGTACACCGCCCCGCCGTACACGCCCCCGGCCGATCCGGGGGCTGGGTACGGCACCGGTGCTCCGCCGCCCTACGTGCCGACCGGCCCGATCCCGGGCACCGTCCCGCCGAAGAAGAAGACCGGCCTGCTCATCGGCATCGCCGCCGCCGTGGTGGTCGCGCTGCTCGTGGTGGTCGGCGTCGTCCTGGCCACCAGCAACAAGACGACCGTCGCCGGCCCCGACGGCTCCACGACGACCGCCGTGCTCACCACGACCACCGTCGTGACGCCCACGTCAACGACCGAGGTCGAGACCACGACCACCGCGGTGGCCACCTACACCGCCGAGATGGAGACCCAGTTCATCGAGGCGTGCGTCAAGAACCCGCAGAACACGCGGTTGTTCTGCCGCTGCGTCTTCAAGGGCATCAAGGAAAAGATCCCCTACGACCGGTTCCTGCAGATCGAGTCCGACGTGGACGGGGGCGGCAAGCTCGCCGACACCGAGGTCCAGCCGATCATCGTGGATTGCTCCAACCGGAACCTGGGCGGCGGCACCCCGGATCAGTCCGCGCCCGCGCAGTAGTCCGGCCGAGCCCGTCGCGGGTCACGCGCCGCGGGACGGGTCTGGATGCCTCGCCCTGGCGGGGTGGCGCCACGCGCCGGTGCCTGGTGACGCTCGACGCCCGCATGACGTTCCAGTAGGGTGAACCACGATTCAATCCAGTAGACGGGGATACGAGGAGGGGCGCACGTGCAGGCATGGGGGGCCGAGACGCAGACGGCACACCGGGTCGCGGTCGTGACGGGGGCATCGGCGGGCATCGGCCGCGCCATCGCGATCGGCCTGGGCTCGCTCGGGTGGACCGTCGGCGTGGGTGCCCGGCGCGTCGACCGGCTCGACGAGACGGCGGCGGCGATCACCGCGGCGGGCGGGACACCCATCGCCCATCCGCTCGATGTCACGGATGCGGCATCGGTGGAGGCGTTCTTCACCGCGATTGAAGCGCAAGGCGGTGTGGCCGATGTGCTGGTCAACAACGCGGGGGTCGGCTACCTGGGCGCGATCGCCGAGACCACGCCGGAGCGCATGAAGGCGGCCGTCGACACCAACCTGCTCGGCGCGCTCTACTGCACCCGGCGAGCCACGGCGGCGTTGCTCGAGCGCAACGCGGCTCGCACCTCTGGCCCCGGCCCGGACGGCGACATCGTGTTCATCAGCTCGGACTCGATCCAGAAGCCCTACCCGCACATGCTCACCTACGGGGCGACCAAGGCCGCCGTCGAGTACCTGGCGGCCGGCCTCGATGTCGAGCTCGGCGGCTCGGGCATCCGCGTCAGCACGGTGCGTCTCGGCCCGACGGTCAGCGAGTTCAACACCAGCTGGCCCGACGAGGACATGATCGCCTTCATGCACGCCTATGAGCGACTCGGCATCAAGGAGGACTTCAACTACATCCCCGCCGAGCACGTCGCCCAGGCCGTCGTCACCGCCGTGACCGCCCCGCGCGGCACGAAGGTCAGTGTCCTCTCGGTGCGCCCCGAGGTCACGCGGGTGCAGGACGACTCGACCCGCTGGTCGACCGCGGCCGATCAGGGTCGGCGGGAACCGAGTCAGTGACGTCAGGCCGATGACCCGCGCCGATGACCCGCGCCGATGACCCGCGCCGATGACCTACCCGTCCCCGACCACCATGAAGGCGAGCAAGCGATGAGCGGAACAGGCATGCGGTTCACGGACAAGGTCGCGATCGTGACCGGTGCCGGGCAAGGCATCGGCGAGGCGTACGCGAAGGGACTGGCCGGCGAGGGCGCGGCGGTCGTCGTGGCGGAGATCAACGCCGAGCACGGCGAGCGGGTCGCAGCCGAGATCGTGGCGTCGGGCGGACAGGCCCTGTTCGTCGCCACCGATGTGTCGGACGAAGCGTCGACGCTGGCGATGGGGGCCGCCGCCGTCGAGGCCTTCGGGGGGATCGACCACCTCATCAACAACGCGGCGATCTACGGGGGCATGAAGATCGAGAGCCTCCTCAAGGTGGACTGGGACTACTACCAGCGCTTCATGGCGGTGAACATGAACGGCGCGCTGCTGTGCAGCCGCGCCGTCTACCGTTCGATGCACAGCCGCGGCGGCGGGGTGATCATCAACCAGTCGTCCACCGCCGCGTGGATGCACCAAGGGTTCTACGGCATCGCGAAGTTGGCCCTGCACGGCATCACGACGGCGCTCGCCGCCGAGCTCGGGTGGCGCAACATCCGGGTCAACGCGATCGCTCCCGGCCCGACCGATACCGAGGCCACCCGCACGACGGCTGGTCCCTTCATCGACGACATCATCGCGGGCATGCCCATCAAGCGCCTCGGTACGGTGGACGACATGGTCAGCGCCGTGCTGTTCCTGCTGTCGGACGAGGCCTCGTTCGTCACCGGCCACATCATGAACGTGGACGGCGGGCAGTGCATGCGGATCTGACCAGGGCCCGGGGACCCTCGTTCGTTCTTGGGCTCGTCGGCGTCGGCGTGGACGTCCCCGTCCCCGTCCCCGGTGCTGTCGTGCTCGCTGCCCTCATCCCTGCCGTCATCCACCCGCCCGTTGCTCGGAGGATCCCATGAAGCTCGGTGTGTTCGCTGCCCTGGCCAGTCCCTATGCCGACGCGGAGGTGATCGCCGCCCTCGGCCGAGTCGCCGAGGAGCGGGGCGCCCACTCGATCTGGGTGCCCGAGCACGTCGTGCTGTTCGACGAGTACGCGTCGAGCTACCCGTACTCGCCCGACGGGCGCATCCCCGCGCCGCCCGGATCGGGCATGCTCGAGCCCTTCACCCTGCTGTCGTTCCTCGCCGCGCAGACCTCGACGGTGCGGCTGGGCACCGGCATCTGCCTGCTGCCCCAGCGCAACCCCGTCTACACCGCGAAGGAGGCCGCCGCGGTCGACTACCTCAGCAACGGACGGTTCGACTTCGGCATCGGTGTCGGCTGGCTCGAGGAGGAGTTCCGCGTGGTGAACGTCGACTGGCCCCATCGGGGGCGGCGCACGGACGACTACATCGAGGTGATGAAGGCGCTGTGGTGCGACGACCCGTCGGAGTTCCACGGCGAGTTCTACGACCTGCCGGCGTGCAACATGTTCCCCAAGCCGGTGCAGTCCCCGCACCCGCCGTTGCACTTCGGTGGCGAGAGCGACGCGGCGATGAAGCGCGTGGCCCGCGTGGGTCAGGGCTGGCACACGTTCAACCGGCTGCCCGACGCGGTCGCCGAACCGCTCGCCAAGCTCGATCGGTTCCTCGCCGAGGTGGGTCGCGACCGCGCCGACATCGAGGTGACGCTCAGCCCGTACTTCAACGGCCTGACCCCCGACATGGTCGAGGGGTACGCCGAACACGGGATCGATCAGGTCACGGCCCTGGTGTTCGCGACGAGCGCGGCCGAGGTCGAGCAGGCCTTCGATGACCTGCAACCCTGCTTCGAGGCGGCCGCCCGCGTCAGCTGACGGGCTCGCCCGGGAGGACTGCGACGATGGTGCGGGCCGGCGGGTAGGTCGCGAACTGCAGACCTGAACGTTCCAGCGCGGTGGCGCCGGCGGCGGTCAGGGCGGCGACGTACTCCTTGGTCCGGCCGATGTCGATGATCACGACGCGCCCGCCGGGCTTGGTGACCCGCACGATCTCGGCCATCGCCTGGTCTCGCTCGGCGCGCAGCGGGATGTTGTGGATCGCGAGGCTCGCGGTGACGAGCTCGAAGGTCGCGTCGTCGAAGGGCAGGTCGGTCATGTTGGCGTCGTGGATCGTGATGTGGTCGGCGAGGCCGGTGATCTCGACGTTGCGTTGGGCCGCGGCGCGGGAGTTTCCGGACTGATCCTTGTTGCGCCAGATGTCGATGCCGTCGACGTGGCCGCTCGGGAGGCGCTTGGCGACCTCGATCGTCACGAGGCCCCGGCCACAACCCAGATCGAGGGCGCGTTCGTCGCCGCGCAGGTCCAGGTGGTCGAGCGCCCGATCCCACAGCTGGGCCTTGCCGCGGCGCGAGCTGCGCACCATGTAGGCCCCGGCGCTCGCGAAGAGCAGGCCGGCCACCCAGAAGGGGATGGCGGCGGCGATGCCGCTGCCGCTGCCGACGAAGATCCCGACGAAGCCGGCGGCGACCGTGAGCCCGACGAACGTCGCGACGACGGTCGGGGCGTCGATGCCGAAGGCGGGTTTCGGGTCCGGGTCCATGCGGGTCTCCTGACGGGCGGGCCCCAAGGTCTACCCCGAGACCCACGTCGCGACCCACCCCGGACAGATCCGGCCGGTGACCCTGTCGGGTCCGGTCGTGGTCAACGGGCGACCCGGCGCTCAGTCCCAACCCCCGTGGTGGGTGATGTCGTGGGGTTCGTCGGGGACGACGCCGCTCACCAGGTCGGGGAGGAACTCCCGCAGGCGGTGGGGCAGCACGCGGTCCTCGCTCGCGAGCAGGTCGTCGAGGTGCCACCAGCGCGGCGTGCCGAACGCCAGCGCCTCGAGGGCCTCGAGGCCCGCGGGGCTGATCGTGTCGACATCGATCGTGTCGCACCACGCGACGTGGATCCGCTCGTGTTGGTCGAAGTCGAAGCCGCCGAAGGAGAACACCGAGTGCTGGACCCAGACGCAGGGCCCGATCTCGACATCGCGGATGCCGGTCTCCTCGTGCAGTTCGCGGCGTGCTGCGTCATGGCTCGACTCGTTCGGGTCGATCCCGCCGCCAGGTATCTCCCACCACGGTGGCTTGGCGCGGTCCGCAGGGTCGCGGGCCGGGAGCAGGAGCACTTGCGCGTCGCGGTCGAGCAGCACGACCCTGGCGGCGGTGCGCCGCAGCAGGAAGGGGCTCATGGCTGCCGCAGGCCGCGCAGTGCCGACCCGTGGTCCCGTGGGTTGGACCGACCCCCGGACGCGAACAACCCCTCCGTCGTCGGTGGGGGCGACGGAGGGGTCAGATCGGGGTGGGGTGGTGGTGCCTGACGTGCGAGACGACAGACGGGGACCGGCGTCGGGGGCCGGCCCCGCACCCTCAAGAAATCGTCACCCGCTCGAACTCACCGGTCGGCTCGTCGGGCGACCAGGTCGGGCAGAGGCCCTTGTACCCCGGGGTGGGGCCGCTGAGCCACAGCGGGGAGTAGGCGCACAGCAGTCGTCGGGGTGTATCCGAGTCGCTGGCGGCGTTCGTGGAACTGGGGGTGGATGTGCGCATGGCGAGTCCGTCTCCTCGTTGAGTCGGT
>JBBQHT010000105.1:0-15011 GCA_038324235.1 Acidimicrobiales bacterium | reverse complement strand
CCGCACCGGCAGCGATCGCATCGCGCTGCTCTACCTCGCGTTCCTCGTCACCGTCGGCGCCGCGTGGGTGAGCATCGTGGCCATGGTGCACCTCGAGCGCCGGTGCGTCGACGTCGAGGCCGACACCGAGAGCCGCATCGTCGAGCGCGAGCACCGCCAGCGCGGCCACTGGCTGCACGACGACGTGTGCTCGGATCTGCGCTCGGCACGCCTGCGCATCGAAAGCGGGTCGGTGACCGAGGCCGACGTCGGTGGCTTGCTCGACGATCTCGAGCACCAGTTGCGGATCCGCCAGCTCGACGAGTACATCGATGCGGGCAGCGTGCGCCTCGCCGAGGTCGTCCAGCCGTATCTGCGCCGGGCGCAGCAGGAAGGCGTGGCGATCGCCGAGTCGCCCAGCCTCGACTCGGGTGGCGTGACGGTCGGCGGTGACACCGCCCGCCTCGTGCAGCGCGCCCTCGGCGTGCTCGTGCCGAACGCGATCCACCACGGGTCCTCCGAGATCGCGATCCGCCTCAGCGTCGACGACACCGCGGTCCGGGTCGAGGTCGAGGATCATGCCGGTGGTTTCGACCTGGACGCCGTGCCGCTCGGGCGGGGCCTCGATCGTCTCCGTGACGAGCTGGGCCCGGGGCGCCTCTCCCGCGAGCTGACCGCCGACGGCTCGATCGTGCGGGCCGAGATCCCCCGCGGTGCCCGCGCCGGGGTGCCCGCCCGCGCCCGGCCCGGCCCGGCCCGCTCGCCCGGGCCATCCGCGTCGTCCGGAACCTCCGGCGTGCCCGCGGCGAGCAGCCCGACCCACCCCGCCGCGCAGCCCGCGCCCCCGACCTTCGAAGAGACGAGAACCACTCCGTGACCCAGCTGCTCCTCGTCGACGACACCGCAACCAACGCCGAGCTCTTCGCCGACCTCATCCGGGATCGCCTGGCCTGGGACGTCACCGTCCGCACGCGGGCGGCTGACGTCGATGCGACCTTCCTCGCCGCGACATCGTTCGACCTCGCGGTGGTCGACCTGTCGTTCCCCCGGGAGACCCTCACCGGCCTCGACGTCCTCCTGGCGCTCCACGCGCATCGGGCGGCCACGGCGTTGATCGTGCTCACCCAGGGCGATGACTGGGTGGCGGACCTGCTCCGCGACACCTGGGAGGCGCTGCCCCTCGCCAGCGTCATATCCAAGGCCACCCCGATCGCCGCCCAGCTCGCGGTGCTGCGCCAGGTGCGCGAGCACGGCACCGCGCCGGCCGACCCGGAGCTGCGGCCGTGGCTGCCGTCGCAACGGTCGCCCTGGCGGGCGGCCGAGCAGTACGGGCGGTTGGTGCAGCACGCCGGGCAGGCCAAGTTGTGGCGGGCCCTGATCGAGGCCCCTCAGGAGCCGTCCTACGGTGAACTGGCGCGCTCGACCGGCCTCAAGCTCAACACGCTCAAGAACTATCGCGCGCAGGTGGTCAACGAGCTCGCGCTCCACGGACTCACGGATCCGACCTTGAAGGAGATGCACCAGTTCTCGCGACGGTGCCGGCCGTTGCTGCAACCGTTCATCGATCAGCGGCTCCAGGGCGCCGACTCGGCGCCATGATGCGGCGTTGGTCCTCGCTGCTGTGCGGTGGCCTGGCCGTCGTCGCCACGGCCGCGATCCTGGTCATCGGCCCTCCGGCGGCGGCGCCGCCCACCGCCCGGGTGCTGGATCAGGCGACGCTCACGGCGTGGTGCCGGGCCAACGTCGGGGCCGGGGGCGCCGTCTGGTACCAGGACCGTTGGCAGTGCTCGCACGCCGTCGCCGGCTTCTTCGTGCTCACGCCGCTGCCCGCCGATGTGGTGTGTGGCCCGCCGGGACGGCCCGCGACGATCGAGCAACGACCCGACGGCCTAACCTGTGCGTGACAGCGCGGGCCGGCCCCAGAGGGGGGCCGCGCCGGTGAAGACGACTCAGGTGGGAGCGACGGGTGGAACGACAGATCGGTGAGCCGAGTCCGGCTCGTAGGCGCGGACGGGCGGTGGTCCTGCTCGCGGTCGCGGCCGCGGTGACCTTGGCGGTGGTCCTCGCCGCGCTCACGGCCACGCGCCGCAACGAGTCGGCGTCGCCCGCGGATCCGATCCGCAGCGACCTTGGCGCCGGGGTGAACACGAGTGTCCCGTCGTCGTCGTCGGCCGCGCCGACCGGCGCCACCACGACCACCCAGTACCTGTTCCCAGAGACCTACGTGGGGCCCGTGTGGATGACCGTGACCCCGAGCGGGCCGGGACCGCACGAGGTCGTGATCCAGTGGGGCTCCTGGGCTCGGACCGTCGAGGTGAAGGCGGACGGACCGTCGTCGTACCTGTTCAAGAAGTCGTGGGATCCGTCGGGTGCGGCGTCGCCCGCGGTCAGTGCCGGTGGTGACGCGAACGTCACCGTCACCTTCGGCTACGGGGCGGCGCCCGCGGGTGCCGAGGACGTGAACGAGGGCTGGGTCGCGGTCGATCCTTCGCCCGCGTCGTCATGAGCGGTGCCGCTGTCCTGATCGAGTGGTGATCAGGGTGGCGACGCGGCGCGGTAGGCGGCGAGGAGCGGGGGGGTGGCGTCGGCTGCGGTGGTGAGCGCGTTGTGGGGATCGTTGCCCTGCTCGGATGCGAGGAACGCCCGACGCAGCAGGTCCCGGACCTCGCGCCGGGGGCCGATCTGCGGGCCATCGAACGCCGCGGTGTCGGGGGTGGCGGCGGCCTGGTCGTAGGCCACCCGCAGTTGCGGGTACTGCGCCCAGGACGACACCAGCTCGGGTTCGGTGAGCGTCGCCGCGGTCACGGGCACGTACCCGCCCCGGGCGTTGAGCGTCGCCTGCTGGGCCGGGGCCGCCAGGAACGCGGCGAAGGTCGCGGCGGCGGCCCGCTCGTGGTGCGGACGGGCGGTGATCCAGGCCGCCGAGCCGCCGACGAGCGCGCCGGGGCCCGGCCCGGCCAGCGGGGCCACCAGGAGCGCGTCGGCCGCCTCGGTGCCGCGCTCCACCATCGTGCGGGCCACCCCCAGCGCCGCCGAGCTGTGGATCGCCATGCCGGCGGGGTGGTCGGTCGTGAGGAGCAAGCTGAGGTCTTCGTTGCCCGAGGGGTTGGCGCCGACGTCCTGCACCAGGTGGTCCGCTTCCATCTTCGCCAGCCACGCGAGGTCGTCCTCGACCGGGCGTTGGGCCGCCGCGTCGAGCGCGGTCGAGGTTCCGGTGAGGAGCGGCTGGCCGCGCTGGGCGGGCCACTGCTCGGTCATCCAGTTCGCCATGTTGTGGTCGATCACGAGCCCGGCGCCACCCCCGGCCGCCACGATCCGCCGGGCGGCGTCGGTGAGCTCGGCGCGGTCGCGGGGCGGTGCGGCGACATGTGCCGCGGCGAGCACCTTCGGGTTGTACCAGAGCACCGGCGCGGACACGTTCACCGGCACGGCCCAGAGCCGGTCGCCCACGCTCCAGGTGCGCCGGATGACGGGCAGCAGGTCCGGGACGCCCGCGCCGGCCTCGCGCAGGCAGGTGCCTGCCTCGATGAACTGCCCGGAGTCGGCGAAGCGGCGCAGCGAGACCTCGGGCGCGAGGACCAGATCGGGGTACTGGTCCGGCGGGGTCTTGCGCAGGCGCATCTCGAGTTGCTCGGACCCGTCGAAGTGCTCGTCCCGCACCGTCACGCCGGGGTGGTCGACCATGAAGCGGCGCACGAACTCGTGGAACAGATCGAGGTAGACGTTGGCGTAGGTGTGCCACACGACCACGGTCGGTTCCGCGTCGCCCCCGCCGACCGTGGTCCCGGCGCGGGTCGACTCCGAGCTCCCCGCGGTCGAGGTCGCGGGTGTCGAGGTCGCGGGGGTCGAGGTCGCAGGGGTCGCGGTAGCGGGCGTCGAGCTGGACGCGCCCGGCGCACAGGACCAGGTCACGGCGGGCACGGCAGTCGATCCGGCCGGGTCGGCGCTGGTTCCCCCGGGTTCAGCGGCACACGCCGAACCGCAGATGACCACAAAAAGGAGGCAGATTGGCCATCCGCAGCGGGTCCATGGCAGGCGTGACACAGGCAGCAGGGTAGCCCGGGCCTCGCGCTCGTCCCGGTCGGGCGTGGAGCTTCAATCGTCCGCGCGCCCGTGGCGGCTGGACGGGTTACTTCTGGCCGACCGGGCCTGCGGCGTTCTCCGTCGTGCCGGCCGGGGGCGCCCCGAACGGCGGTTCGTCGGTCATCTTCGAACCGGCGCACGGGTTCTGCTGCAGCACGCTCGGATCGCCACCGGTGGCGGGATCGAACTTGGGATCGTCGTTGTACAGGGCGACCTGCATGTCGAGTCGGGGGTTGTCCGCGCTGAACACGCCGTCGGGGCTGCTGCAGCTGTTGAGCCAGTAGTGGCCCATGTTGCCGGTCTTGCCCATGACCTTGCCGCCGGCGGCCTCGCACTTCTCCTTGGTCGACCCGTCGCCGCCGATGACCAGGGCGCCCTTGACGCACAGGCCCTCGTGGATGTGGAACGGCATCTGACCGTTCTGCCAGTCGGTCGTGTGCATCGGGCCGTAGTTGTAGTAGCTGAGGCCGACGAGCGGCGCCCACGGCTGGTTGCCGCCGTAGAGCAGCATCTCGGGCGTGTTCACGTCGAGGTTGTCGTCCCAGTACTTGAAGCAGGCGACGTGACGGGCGATGCCGGGCACGTACTTGGTGACCTCGATGCAGCCGGCATCGAAGGCCGATTGCGCGGTCGGGTACTTCTGGGCGAACCCGGCCATGGTCGCCAGGTCGGCCTTCATCTTGGCGCAGGCGTTCACATCGGTCATCGGGGCCCACACCTGCAAGCCGGCCTTGTTGCCGACGGTTGACGCCCCGTCGGCTGGCGGCGTGGCGGACTCGGCGTCGCTGCCGTGGTGGTGGGCGTGCGTGCCGTCGTCGACGGCCGGCGGGTTCGCCGCCCAGAAGGCCGTGGTGTTGAAGTCCCAGTCGCAGCGGGCCGAGGCCGGCACCGCCGCGGCATCGTTGCCGTGGCCGTGGTCCATGGCGGCGCCCGAGTGGTCCATCGCGCCCGAGTGGTCCATGGCTGCACCGGAGTGGTCCATGGCGCCGGTCCCGGCGGCGGTGACGGTGTTGCCGTGATCATCGACACCACCGTGGCTGTGGTGCACAGCCTCGGGCGAGGCGAGCACGGCGGTCGTGCCGAGCAGGATCGCCACCGGCACGATCGACGCGACCACGAGCGATCCGGTGTCGAGGTCCTCGCCGAGACGGGGCTTGGCCATGAGCACCGCGCAGGCGAGGATCAGCGCCGCTTCGAGACCCACGACGGTCAGGTCGACGGACGAGGCGGCCTCGGCGACGTGGGCCGAGGGGCCGATCGGCAGACCGGCGGTCCGCGAGAGCGCCCACACGGCGATGAACGCGAGGTTGGCCACGATGCCGACCTGCAGCCACCGCTTGGAGGGCTTGGCCACCACCGCGATGGCGAAGCCCATCTGGAACCAACCCGACACGGCGAACGCCAGGCCGAGCGCCAGCCACTCGACGGCGTGCTGGGGCACCATCACCAGGTGGATGGTGGCCGCGCCGATCGACAAGATGGCGAGCAGTGCCCGCCCCGGCCGGCTCAGCGGGAACTCGGTGGTGGTGTCGAGCGGTGTGTCGGCCTCGAGGACCTGCGCGGTTTCCATGGGTGACGTGCCTCCTGTCACACGAGTGTAGGGCGTTTCACTCTCAGTGCAAGTAGTGCGGGACCGTCCCCCGGGATGGTTCCCGCCGGTCGCGTGACCCCAGTATGACGTGTGTCACCTATCGCTCCCATTCGGAAATGCCCGCCACCTCGTGCTGGCGACGCTCGGGGCGGGGAGCGGGGCCGGCGGGAGCAGGCGATGGGTCGGGAAGGGGGTTCGGGGGCGGTGGACTTTCTGGTGGCGGTGGGGACCGGTAAGATCTGACGGTCCATCAGAAACGAGCCCGCCGAGGGCCCGAACGGGGGTTGGAGACGACATGGGTCTGCTCGACGGCAAGGTCGCGATCGTCACAGGCGCGGGGCACGGCATCGGCCGGGGTCACGCGCTCGAGCTGGCGAAGGAGGGAGCGGCGGTCCTCGTCAACGACCTCGGCACGTCGCTCGCGGGCGAGGGGACCGGCAAGGACGCCGACCTCACCGTCGACCTGATCCACGAGCGCGGCGGCCAGGCGGCGCCCAACTACGAGAACGTCACCGACTTCGACGGGTGCGGGCGCATGATCGCGCAGGCCGTCGACGAGTTCGGCCGGCTCGACATCCTCGTGAACAACGCCGGCATCGCCCGTGACGCCACGATCTGGAAGATGACCGAGGCCGACTGGGATTCGGTCATCGCCGTGCACCTCAAGGGCACCTTCGCCCCCACGCACCACGCGGTGAAGCACTGGCGGGAGCGGGCGGCGGCCGGCGAGGACGTGTCGGGCGGCCGGGTCATCAACACCACCTCCGGCGCCGGGCTGGTCGGCAACTTCGGGCAAGCCAACTACACGGCGGCCAAGGCCGGCATCGCGGCGTTCACCCAGACCGTCAGCCTCGAGGTCTTCAAGATGGGCATCACGGTCAACTGCCTCGGCCCGGCCGGCGCGACCCGCATGGCCGCCTCGATCCCCGGGGCCGGCATCGAGGCCCGCGAGCCCGACGAGTTCACCGAGTGGAACCGCATGGATCCGTCCCTCGGCTCGCCGGTCGTGGCGTGGCTCGCCAGCGACAAGGCCGGCCACGTGACCGGTCAGGTGATCCGGGTCGTCGGCGACGAGATCGTGCTGATGAACGGGTGGAGCAACGGCAACACGATCCGCAAGCCCGAGAAGCGCTGGGAAGCGTCCGAGCTGACCGCGCTCATGAATGCGGACATCTTCAAGAGCAGGGCCCCGGGCCTGCGCTACTGATCGCCGCGCCGCTCCCGGCGCGACGGCAGGTCAGGACGCGTCGAACGCGAGCAGGATCTGCTCGAGCGCGTCCACGAACGGGCGGAGCTGGGTGGCGGCATCGATCGGGCTGCCGAGCGGGTGGGCATCGAGCAGCGCCCCGCTCGCCTCGTACCGCAAACCCCACCAGGAACCGTTCGTGTCGATCCACACGACCAGGGATCCGTCGTCGTTGTCCTGCACCGGCCATCCGAGCGCGTGGCGGGCCTGGTGGCGTCGGGGCCACTGATCACGCCCAGCGGGCGGCGGCAGGGGCTGGGCGCCGGGGAACCCCGCGTCCTTCATCAGGACGAGAAACGAGCGCGTCACCTCGTGCAGCTGGTGCTGGGCGTAGTGCAGGCTGCCCACCGCGGGGGTGGAGGGATGGCGGCGCGCGGCCAGACGCAGGCGTGCGTCTTGGGAGGGGTCCACAACCTGACGCTACCCGGCGGTGGAGGCGATGGTCCCCGAGCCCCGAGAATGTCGCGAAAACGCCACCTGAACGGGTGGCGCGTCCCCGGCGGTCACGCCGGGTCGAGCTCGTTGCCGTCCTCGTCCACCTCGAACCACACGGGTGAGGTGTCGGTGGGGTCGCCGTTGTAGTTGACGAGGATCTCCTCGCCCTCCTCGATCACCCGGAGCGCCACGACGTGGATCTCCTCGAGGTCGTAGTCCATCTCGTAGCGTGCGTTCGGCGAGCGCGAGTGGTTGTAGAGGCTGCCGAAGCCAAGGGCGACCACCGAGCCGCCCTCCCACTCGTAGACGTAATCACCGAGCATCGTGCCGACGACCCGCTTGGCCTGGCTCGGCGGCACGACGAGCACCGGGCAGCGCTCCATGAGCGCCTCGGCCTCGAACCGGCGGCCGGCGAACACCCCGGTCCCGTGGATCTCGGACTGATCGACGCGCAGCGCCGGCCCTTCGATCGGGCCCCACTCCTCGGCCTCGTCGTCGACGTCCACCTCCGCGGCGGCGTCGGCTTCGGCTTCGTCGTGTTCGTCGATCACCTCGAGGTCATCGTCGAGCACATCGATGGTGTCGGTGACGGGCACGGACGTGGTCTCCTCAGGCAGCAGGTATCCAACGCGGTCGGGCGTGCAGCGTAGTGACCGCAGGGCATCACCCACGAACGCGCAGCCGTGAACGTTGTGTGAACGACACGGCTCGCTTCGTCGTGCGACCGCGCGCGCGAGCAGGTAGAACTCCTGCCATGACCGACACCTCCCGCGATGCCGAGGCCGCGCCGCCGATCGAGAACGTCGGGCAGCTCCTCGGCCGCTGCCTGCGCGCGGCCGGGGCGACGCGGGTGTTCGGATCGTCAGCGTCGGGGTTGCAGGGCATCCCGGGCATGGGTCATCTGCGCGTCGAGGACCCCGGGCTGGCCGCGCTCTTCGCCGACGCGCAGGGCCGCATCTCCGGCGGCCGGAACGCGGGGGTGGCGCTGCTGCCCGGGCGGCGTCTGCGGGTCTCGTCCCGGCCCGGCACGGAGGTGGCACCGCTCATCGTGGACGACGTCTCGTTGCTGCCCGAAGCGGTGGCGGGCTGGGGGTTCGGGGCGGCGGGCGGCGGCTCCGGTCTCGGGGCGATCGAGCTGGTGCTCGACCTCGACTTCGATGCGCCCGTGCCCGCCGGGCTGACCCCGCTGAAGATGGACGAGGGTGGCCAACTCCTGACGCTCTCGCCATCGCTCGCGGGCTTCAAGACCTTGGTGCTGGCCGGCCCCGGCGTGGTGCGCGCCAACCAGATCGACGCGCTGCGGGCGTTCGCGGCGCAGGCCGGCGTCGGCGTCGTGAACACGTGGGGCGCCAAGGGCCTGTTCCCGTGGGACAGCGCGCATCACTACGGCACTGCGGGGTTGCAGGCCCGCGACTTCGACCTGGCCGGGTTCGGCGAAGCCGAACTGGTGATCGCGGTCGGGCTCGATCCCGACGAGTCGCCCCCTGCGGCATGGACGCACGGCCAGGTGCTCGAGGTCGAGCCGTGGCAGCTCGCGGCGCTCGCGTACAACTGGCCTGACCCTGGCCCCGTGGCCCCGCACCCCGCGCTCTACACCGAGCTCGCCGCCGCCCTGGCGCCGCTGTACGAGTCGACCGCGTCCCCGCTCACGCCGGCGCGTGCAGCGGCCGATCTGGCCGCCGTGGCGCGACGCGGCACCCTCGTCGTCGCCGATCCCGGGCCGGCGGGTCTGTGGGTGGCCCGCACGTTCCCGACCACCGAGGTCGGCAGTGTCATCGTCCCGTCCCGCCCCGCGCCGGGCTTCGCCGTGGCCGCGGCGATCGTGGCTCACCTCGACGGCCGCGCCGCGATCGCGGTCACGACCTCGCCGTTGGACCCGGTGACCGACGCGCTGTTGGAGTTCGCGGGCTCGGTCGGCGCGTCGTTCGTGCTCGCCGAGTGGGGCGCCGATGCGGAGTGGGCCGACGCCAACGCGCACAAGGTCGCGCTGCGCAGCGCGCTGGCGGCGCCCGGGGTCGCGCACGTGCCTGTCCCCGTCGACTTCAGCTGCACCCGTACGCTGGTCGAGGTCGCGGGCGAGGTCGTCGCGTGGCGCGACCACGGCCCCGACGCTGACGAGGGCTGACCAGTTCGTGAGCACGATGCCGGGGGAGGGCCGATGACGGGCGCAAGCAGCAAGCGGCGGTCCCGCGGGCCGGTGCACGCCGGCCCGATGTGGGTCGTGTTCCTCGCCCTGATGGGCATGTGGCTGCTCGTGCCGGTGCTGATCCGGGACAACCTCGGGCAGGACGCGGTGCCGTACCTGGTGGCCGGCGACCTGGTTCGTGATCAGCCCCACGAGGTGTACGCCAGCCAGCACGGCGACCTGTTCGACCTCCGACCCACGTTCGCACAGCGCTTCTGCGAGCTGTCCCCGCCCGACACCGACTGCGGAACCGTCAACGTGGCCTTCGTGAGCCTGCCCCAGGTGTTGCCCCTGACGGTCGTGCTGGCCGCGCTCGGGGGACAGGGCGGCGTCCTGGCGATGCGCCTCGCGGCGGCCGCGTGCCTGGTCGGCGGCATGCTCGTCCTGTGGCGGCGACTGTCGGGGTGCTCGCCCCGCGCGCCGGCGCTCCTCGTCACCACGACCTTCCTGCTCACACCGTTCGTGATGGTGCCGCTGAGCCTGGCCCAGACCTCGCCGATCATGTTCGTGTCGGCCGCGCTCGGGGTCTCTCGCAGCGATCGGCTGGGTCGTTCGGTGGGCACGAGCCTCGTGTGGATGCTGTCGATCGTGATCAAGCTGTTCCCCGGGGTGCTGGTTCTGGTCCTGGTGCGGCAGCGGCGTTGGCGGCTGATCGCGCTCGCGGCGGCGTCGTTCGCCGTGCTCACGGTCGCCTTCCTGGCGATCGGGCCACCCTCGCTGTTCGGGGACTTCCTGCACACGTCGGTGCTGCTCGGCGAGAAGTCGGCGGCCAACCCCTACAACGGGTCCGTCGATGCACTGATGTACGCGGTGTCACCGAACCTCGCGACGGCGTCCACCTCGTCGATCGGCTCGGTCGTCAAGTTGCTCGGCGCCGGTGGCCTGTGGTGGTGGGCGGCTCGAGACGCAGACGACGACGTGCAGTGGGCCTACGGCTGGCTCGTCGTGATGCTCATCGTGCCGTTCCTGTGGTGGCACTACCTGTGGGTGGCGATCGCCTTCATCGGCGTGGCCGTCGCGGCCAAGGCCGATGCCGATCGCTGGCTGCCTGCGCTCCCGGCAGCCGCCCTCGTCGCGCTGCCGCTCGGCGTCATCAACTCTCGGGGCTCCTCGGCACCGGTGCCCCAGGCGCTGCTGCTGTTGCTCGTGATCATCGGCGGTGGGTGGGCCATCCGCTCCGGCATGGTCGGTCAACCGACCCCCGAGACCGCCTCGGATCCCGCCCCGGCATGAGGGAAAAGGCCGGGCGGGCGGGCGGGGCACCGGCGCGCGGCCACGATCCACGCGCACTTATCTGACGGGTCGTCAGATAGTTTGTAGACTGCGCCGATGGGGGACGACATCGAAATCGCAGAGCCAGCCGCGCCCGCCGACGGCCCAACCCACGCGTTGACCACGTTCAACCTGGCTGACATCTGGGAGGCCGTGAGCGACCTGGTCGCCGACCGGCTGGCGCTGGTGTGCGGTGACCGGCGCCTCAGCTACGCGGACCTCGAGCGGCGCGCCAACCAGTTGGCGCACTGGTTCCTGGCCCAGGGGGTGCAACCGGGGGACCACATCGGGCTGTACCTGGTCAACGGCACCGAGTACCTCGAGACCATGCTCGCCGCGTACAAGGTGCGGGCCGTGCCGATCAACGTGAACCACCGCTACGTCGCGCACGAGCTGCGCCACCTGTTCGACGACGCCGATCTGGTGGGCGTGGTGTTCCACCGCCAGTTCGCGGCGCGGGCGGACGAGGTGCGCCCCGACCTGCCCGGCATCGGCTGGTGGCTCGCCGTCGAGGACGTCGAAGGAGGTGTCGACCCCGGTTCCGCCTCTGGTTCGGCCTCCGGTCCCGAGTCCGGTCCCGCCTCGGCGTCGGGATCCGTCGCGGCGGCGGCCGTGGCCGGCGAGGTGGCCTACGAGGAGGCGCTGGCGGCGGCGTCGCCGGTGCGTGACTTCGGTCCCCGCTCGAGCGACGACCGGTACGTGATCTACACCGGCGGCACCACCGGCCTGCCCAAAGGTGTCGTGTGGCGCCACGAGGACGCGTTCTACGCGTGCATCGGCGGCGGCGACCCCATGCGTCTGTACGGCGCGGTCGACGAACCCGCCCAGGTGCTCGATCGCATCATCGACGGCTCGTTCGTGTTCCTCCCGGTCGCCCCGCTCATGCACGCGGCGGGGCAGTGGACCTCGCTGTCCTGGCTGTTCGCCGGCGGCGCCGTCGTGCTGCTGCCGGGCTCGCTCGATCCGGTGCTCGTGTGGCGCACGATCGAGCGGGAGAAGGTGAACCTCATCACCGTCGTCGCCGACGCCGTGGTCCGTCCGCTCGTCGACGCCTGGGATGCCGAGGGCCCCTTCGACGTCAGCTCGTTGTTCTCGGTCGGCTCGGGCGGCGCGCCGCTCACACCGGCGCTCAAGGCCCGCCTGATGGAGATCCTCCCCAACAGCGCCATCGTCGACGGGTTCGGATCGAGCGAGACCGGGGCGCAGGGTTCGCAACGGCTCGAGGCCGGATCCGCGCCGACGGCCGGGGTCACGGCGTTCAAGCCCTACGGCGACACCACGACGGTGCTCGACGAGCTCACCCACGCCCCGGTCGAACCGGGATCCGGCGTGGTCGGACGGGTGGCCCTGCGGGGGCGCATCCCGCTCGGCTACCACAAGGATCCGGTCAAGACGGCGGCCACCTTCGTCGAGGTCGACGGGCATCGGTGGGTGCTCACCGGCGACATGGCCACGGTCGACGCCGACGGCACGATCACCCTGTTGGGGCGCGGGTCGGGTTGCATCAACACCGGCGGCGAGAAGGTCTTCCCCGAAGAGGTCGAGGCCACGCTCAAGAGCCACCGAGGCGTCTACGACGCGCTCGTCGTGGGGGTGGCGGATGACCGGTGGGGTCAGCGGGTCGTGGCGGTGGTGCAGCGCACCGCGGGCGCCGACGTCGAGGCCGACGAGCTCATCGCGCACGTCAGGAGCGAGCTCGCCGGGTTCAAGGTGCCCAAGCAGATCGTGTTCGTCCCGCAGGTCCAGCGCTCGCCGGCCGGCAAGGCCGACTACCGCTGGGCCCGCGATGTCGCCGAGGACGGGTGATCCACCAATAGTGTGCGAGGCAGCCTGCGACCTTCACCGGCGCAGGAACCCGACCGATAGGGCTACGGCCGGGCGAGCACGACCGGTGATCTGCGGTCGGTGGCCCACGGCCCGCAAGACGGAGGGAGGGTGCGGATGAAGCGGATGAGCGGCATCGACGCAGCGTTCTTGTACGGCGAGACCCCGGCGTGGCACATGCACGTGTCGGCCGTGATGATCGCGGATCCCACGACTGCCCCGCACGGGTTCAGCGCCGACCGGTTCAAGCAGGTGACCGAGCAACGGTTGCACCTGGTCCCGCAGTTCCGGTGGCGCCTGGTCGAGGTTCCCTTCGGGCTCGACCGGCCGGGGTGGACCGAGGACCCCGACTTCGACATCGATGCGCACATCCGCCGCATCGGCGTGCCCGCGCCGGGCGGGCCCGAGCAACTCGGCAACCTCATCGGCGACCTCGTGAGCCTCAAGCTCGACCGGCGCAAGCCGCTCTGGGAGTTCTGGGTCATCGAGGGCCTCGAGGGCGGCAAGGTCGCGATCCTCGCCAAGATCCACCACGCGCTCATCGACGGGGTGTCGGGCAGCGAGCTCGCCACCGTCGTCATGGACCTCGAGGCGGATCCGCCGCCGGTGGAGCCGCCGACCGAACCGCGCGTCATCGAGCCGATCCCCAACCCGTTCGAGCTCGCCGCCCGCGGCGTCGGCCACACGATGCTCACCCCCTACCGGGCGCTGCGGTTCGCCGAGCAGTCGGTGCGCCAGGGCCTGAAGTTCATCGGCTTCCAGCGCCAGGAGAGCACCCCACCGATCCCGTTCCAGGCGCCGCGCACCTCGTTCAACGCCGAGCTCACCCCCCACCGGCGCTTCGCTTACCAGAGCGTCCCGCTCGACGATGTGCGGCTCATCAAGAAGGTGTTCGACGTCAAGGTCAACGACGTGGTGCTGGCGCTGTGCGCGGGCACCTTGCGCCGCTACCTCGAGTCACGTGACGAGCTCCCGGACGCACCGCTGATCGCGCAGGTGCCGGTGTCGTTGCGCAACGACGACGACAAGACCGATGTCGGCACGAAGGTGGGGGCGATGTTCGCCTCGCTCGCCACCGACATCGACGACCCGGTCGAGCGGCTGCGAGCGATCCACGAGAGCACCCAGGGCGCCAAGGAGATGCAACGGGCGTTGGCGGCCGAACGGATCATGGGCATCTCGGAGACGGCGCCCCCGGCGATGATCTCGCTCGCCGCGCGGATGTACACCGCCGCCGGCCTGGACTCGCGGACGCCACCGATCATGAACCTGATCATCTCCAACGTGCCCGGCCCGCCGTTCCCGATCTACAGCGCCGGGGCCAAGCTCGAATCCATCTACCCGATGGGTCCGTTGCTCTACGGCACGGGGGTCAACGTCACCGTGTTCAGCTACCTCGACAAGATCGACTTCGGGTTCATGGTGTGCCGTGACATCGTGCCCAACCCGTGGTTCATCGCCGAGGGCGTCCAGGTGGCGCTCGACGAGCTGCTCGCGGCGGCCAAGGCGCACGGATGACCGTCCACCTGCCCCACCTCGAACTGCCCCGCATCTTCGGGGCGACACCGGACGCGAGCGAGGAAGGGATCCCGGTGCCGATGGGGCGGCGGATCGACCTCCCCGGCCGGGGCACGACCTTCGTCCGCGAGGTCAAGGGCCCACCCGGCGCGCCGACCCTCGTCCTGCTCCACGGTTGGATCGCGTCCTCGGGAATCAACTGGTACCAGGCCTTCGGGCCGCTCAGCCGGCACTTCCACGTCGTGGCGCCGGATCTGCGGGGCCACGCCCGGGGCATCCGGTCTCGGCGGCGGTTCCGGCTCGCCGACTGCGCCGACGACGTGGCGGTGCTGCTCGACGTGCTCGGCATCGAGTCCGCCATCGCGGTCGGCTACTCCATGGGCGGACCCGTTGCCCAGCTGCTCTGGAAGCGGCACCCGGCCAAGGTCGATGGGCTCGTCCTGTGCTCCACGAGCCACTCGTTCGTGCCCGGCATGCGCGCCCGTCTCATCTTCACGACGATGATGGCCGCCGCGGCCGGCACGACCCGGGCCGGTCAGTTGGCGACCGTGCTGCCGATGTCGCTCGCCAAGCAGATGGCTCCGGTGGCGGTCAAGGGAAGGCCCGACACGATGCAACGGTGGGCGGCGGCCGAGATGCAGCGCCACGACTGGCGCATGCTGATGGAGGCCGGCAACGCGATCGGCCACTACAACGCGTCCAAGTGGATCGGCGACATCGACGTCCCCACCGCGGTCGTCATCACCACCCGCGATAGAGCGATCGAACCGTCGCAGCAGGCGAAGCTGGCGTTCGCCATCCCGGGCGCCGCGATCCACCGGATCGAAGACGGCCACGTGGTGTGCACCAGCCCGACCTTCGCGGCGCCCCTCGTCGAG
>JBBQHT010000104.1:0-15648 GCA_038324235.1 Acidimicrobiales bacterium | reverse complement strand
GTAGCGGTGCGGCAGCTCCGGATCCGCGAACGGGTCGGCGGGGGGATAGCTGGTGTCGGTCACGGGGGCTCCTCGGACAGGATCGGAACGGGTGGGCTGGCGGACGTCGCCGGCGGGTGGAACCTGTTCTAGTTCAGGTTCCGGTCCGGCGGGTGCGGGAGTGCCGAATCGGCCCGCCTGGGCTCAGCGAGGGGCGCCACGGGAGCCGAGAAGCAGATTGAGGGGCGCCACGGGAGCCGAGAAGCAGATCGAGGGGCGCCACGGGAGCCGAGAAGCAGTTTCGAGGGGCGCTGCTGGAGCCGAGAAACAGATTGAGGGGCGCCACGGGAGCCGAGAAGACGATTGTGGGGCGATGCTGGGGCCGAGAAGCGGATTGTGGGGCGCGACGGGAGCCGAGAAGCGGAACGACGGGTGGCGCCGGAGCCGAGGACGGGCGGGTGGGATCGTATGCTTCGGCTTCGGACATGACGGGGAGCAGGGGGACGACCGATGGTGATGACCGGGCCGGGCACGACGCACGTGGGCGACGGACGGGACGACCTGCGCGACGAGCTGCTCGCGGTCGTGCGGGCGTTCCGGGACAAGGAGATCATCCCGAACGCCGCGCACTTCGACGCCGCCGACGAGTACCCCGAGGCGATGGTCGAAGGCATGAAGGCACTCGGGCTGTTCGGCATCACGGTGCCCGAGGAGTACGGCGGGCTGGGGCTCGACCTGCTGACCTACGCCATGATCGTCGAGGAGCTGGCCTACGGCTGGATGAGCGTGAGCGGGTTCCTCAACACGCACTTCATGGGGTGCTTCCTGATCAAGACCTTCGGCACGGACGAGCAGAAGGAGCGGCTGCTGCCGAGGATGGCCACCGGCGAGATCCGCGGGGCGTACTCGTTGAGCGAGCCCGACGCCGGCAGCGACGTGGCTGCGATCCGCACGAAGGCGGTGCGCGACGGCGACGAATACGTGGTGAACGGCACCAAGATGTGGCTGACCAACGGGCGGGAGGCCGGGCTCGTGGTCACGCTCGTCAAGACCGACCCCGATCCGGCGGCGAAGCACCGGGGCATGAGCGTGATGCTCATCGAGAAGGAGCCGGGCGCCTCGACCGATGGCGGCATCACGGTCGGGCCGAACATCCACAAGCTGGGCTACCGCGGCGTCGAGACGGTGGAGCTCACCTTCGCGGATCATCGGGTCCCCGCCACCAGCCTGCTCGGTGACGAGGAGGGGCAGGGCTTCTTCCAGATGATGGCGGCGGTCGAGCTGGGACGCATCAACATCGCGGCGCGCGCCGTCGGGGTGGCGCGGCGCGCGTTCGAGGAATCGATCCGCTACGCGCAGCAGCGCGAGACCTTCGGCCAGCCCATCGCGCAGCACCAGGCCATCGCCTTCAAGCTGGCCGAGATGGGCACCAAGCTCCAGGCGGCGCGGCTCATGTGCTTCGATGCCGCGCAGAAGAAGAACCGCGGCGAGCGCAGCGATCTCGAGGCGGGCATGGCCAAGTACTTCTGCTCGGAGACGTGCTGGGAGATCTGCCAGGAGGCACTGCGCATCCACGGGGGCAACGGCTACGCGGCGGAGTACCCGATCGAGCGGCTGTACCGCGATGCGCCCCTGATGATCGTCGGGGAGGGCACCAGCGAGATCCAGAAGATGGTCATCGCCCGGCGCCTGCTCGAGGAGTACGCGCTCGACTGACGGTCAGCGGATCACGGCGGTGATCGTGACCCCGGCGTTGGACGGCCCCACGGTCGCGAGCTCGGCGTTCGGTGACCCTGGGGTCGGCGACGACCGGGGTGTCGGGGGCGCCGGTGGTGCCGGGGGCGAGGGCGCCAGACCCACGACCGCGCCGACAGCCAGGGTCAGGCCGATGAGGAAGATGGCGACGGTCCGGACGGGGTGCATCGGGTGTCCTGACCTTTGGCGCGCCGGGTGCGTACGCGCCGCTGAGGTGAACTCGGTCACGCCGAGGTCGCTGGTGTGTCGAGATTCTCGGTAACTCGCGTAAGCGCGGGTCGTCTCGGCGGTCAGGCCCATCGCACGGCCCCCGACCGACGTTGTGGCGGGGGAGTCCCCAACCCGCCGGAGATGGGCGACAATGAACGCTGACGTCGCCCGCCCCGCGGGCACCGAGAACGGGAAGGGCCCGTGGACGATCTCGCCGCACTAGATCGCACCGACCCCGCACGGGCCGCGCGGCGAGCTCGCGACCACGAACTGGTCGAGCGGGTGCGCGCCGGCGAGCACCAGGCCTTCGGCCAGCTCTACGACGAGTGGTTCGACCGGGTCTTCGATGTGGCCAGCCGGATCGTCCGTCAGCCCGACACCGCCGCCGAGGTCACCCAGGAAGCCTTCCTGTCGGCGTGGCGCAAGCTCGACACCCTCGAGGATCCCGCCGCGTTCGGGGGCTGGGTGCTGCGCATCGCCCGCAACGGCGCCCTCAACCGCACCGAGCGCGAGCAGCGCAGCCGGGCCGTCGATCAGGCAGGCCTCGCGATGATCGAGGCCTCTGGGGCCGGCGCCAGCAACGCGCCGAGCGGGTTCGGGGTCGAGGACCGTCTGGGCCAGATGGGCACGCCCGGCGCCGCGCTGGAGGATCAGGAGATCGCCGCGCTCGTGTGGCAGGCCGCCGAGGCGTTGCCCGAGCGCGATGTCGAGGTGCTGGACCTGCAGCTGCGCCACGGGCTGAGCCCCGCCGAGGTCGGCGAGATGCTGGGCCTCAACCGCAACGCCGCCAACCAGCTCGTGCACCGGGTCCGTGGCCGCCTCGCGACGGCGGTGAAGGCCCGGGTCCTGTGGCGCGGCGGCGAGCCGAGCTGTGAGGTGCTGAGCGAGCGCCTGACCCAGGCCGGCGTGGTCGAGTTCGGGCCCGAGGCGGTCCGGGTGATCGAACGCCACGTGCCGGGGTGCACGCAGTGCGACGAGCGTCAGCGCCTGCGCCTCGAGCCGGTCGCGCTGTTCGCGGCGCTGCCCATCATGATGGCCCCGCTGGTGGTGAAGGCCAGCACCGCGACCTCCCTCGCCGCGCTCGGCGTACCGATGCACGGCTCGGCGTTCACCGGTGCCGGTGTGGCCGGCGCGGTGGGCATGACCTCGCCGGCCAGTCAGGTCGGCGCGGCGGTGCAGTCCGGCGGCGGCGCCCATGGTGGCCTCGGCGAGTCGGTCGTGCAGCCCACCGGCGCGAGCAACGTGGGCGGCCAGGTCGAGGCCTTGGCGCCGGCGCACCACGCCCCCCCGATCAACCTCGCCCCGAAGGCACCGCCGATCACGCTGGCCGCCAAGCCCACGCCGATCCTGTTCGGCGTCGCCGCGGGCATCGCCGTGGTGGTCCTGCTCATCGGCGGCGGGCTCTGGTTCAGCCACAAGGGTGGCAGCGACGACGTGACCGCCGGCCCGATCGCGTTCGGCTCGGCCCAGACCACGACCACCAACGCCGGCGATCCCTCGGCCCCGCCCGATCCCGATCCGTCCGTCCCGCCGTCATCGATCGTCCCCTTCAGCTACTCGGGCACGATCAACCTGCCGACCACCACGGCGCCCGGTGGCGGCCCCTCGCCGATCCCACCGCCCCCGCCCGGCCCGCCGGGTCCATCGGGACAAACGACGACGACGTCCGGCGGCGTCGTGTCGCCGCCCGAATCGACCGACTCGCCGACCACGCTGCCCACAGATCCCACGACCACCCCGACCGATCCGACCAACCCCACCACCCAGCCGACGACCGCAGGCGTGACGACGACGACCTTCCCGAAGTCGACCTTCACGCTCGCCCCGAACACGCGGAGCGCGGCCGACGCGTGGTGGCTCGCCCCGATACCGGCTGGACAGCCGAGCCAGGGTCCAACTCTCAGCTGGCATGTGACCGGACCTGGCGCGGCCTCAGTCACCGTGACCGGTCCGCACGATGGCTCAAGCTCCGCGACGGTCGGCTCTGGGCTCGACGGCTCGTTCATCGTGTGCCCGGTGAAGAAGGCGGTGTACAACTTCGCCGCGGGCTCGGCCTACTACTGCCCCGGGGTCCCGGTGCCGAGGGCCACGCCCTTCACGTACACGCTGGTCGTCAAGGCGGCCGACGGCACGACGATCCTTGACAAGCAGTCGGTGCGATTGACGGTCAACCCGTAGCGCAGGGCCGAGACGCGTCGCGGCGTGCCGTCGGCCGGGACCTGGGAACCGAACGTCGCGGTCGGGCCGACAAGCGGTCTCACGTGCTGCGTCCGCCCAGCGGCGCCGCTGACGTCGTGTCAATGGGTCCTACCGGGGTTGGGGACGGTATCGTCAGTGCCTATGCGTGTGGGTGCGGTGCAGATGGCGTCGGCGGCGGACAAAGCGGCCAACCTCGAGGCGGCCGCTCGGCTGATCCGGACCGCCGTGTCCGAAGGTGCCGAGCTGTGCGTGCTGCCCGAGATGTTCAACGTCCTCGGGTCGTCGCGGGTGCTGCGCGAGGGCGCCGAGCCGCTCGACGGGTTGACCGCGGGCTGGGCGGCCGATCAGGCCCGGGCGCACGGGATCTGGCTCGTGGCCGGCAGCTTCATCGAGCAGGCCGAGGATGAGGACCGCCGCTACAACACGTCGTGCGTCTTCGCGCCCGACGGGGCGCGGGTGGCCGTGTACCGCAAGATCCACCTCTTCGACGTCGACGTGCCCGGCGCGGAGTTCCACGAGTCCGAGGTCACCTCGGCCGGGTCCGAGATCGTCGTCTGCCCGACAGCGCTGACCGGTGAGTCCTCGCCCGAGGGCGTCCCCGGCACCGTCGGGGTCGGCATGGCGATCTGCTACGACCTGCGCTTCCCCGAGCTGTTCCGCATCGCCACCCTGCGGGGCGCGGACATCATGGCGCTTCCCGCAGCGTTCACCGCCACCACCGGGCCGCCGCACTGGGAGATCCTGGTCCGGGCGAGGGCGATCGAGGACCAGGTGTTCATGATCGCCGCCGGTCAGTGCGGCAAGAGCAGCGACAAGCTCGCGTGGCACGGCCACTCGCTGATCGTGGACCCGTGGGGCACGGTGCTCGCAGCCGCGGCGGACGACCCCACCGTGCTCGTCGCGGATCTGGACTTCGAGGAGCAGAAGCGGATCCGGCGGGTCATGCCGAGCGTGGATCATCGCCGCCCGGTGGCCTACACCCGGCCGCTCCGCGTCACCGCCGGCCACGCCTGAGAGCGATCAGCGGCCGTCGGCGCCCGTCGGGCAGCGGCCGCTCTGGTTGGCGTCGGAGAGCACCGAGTCGAGGCGCACCGCGAACGCGTACTGGGGCAACGTCTCGTTGTCCGTGCTCGACAGGGCCGGCTGCAGGCCCTGGTAGGTGACGTAGTAGATCTGACGGGCCTCGTCGATGCTGCCCTGGCGCACCTGCATCCGGTAGCCCGGGGTCGGGTTCGCGAGCAGGGTGCCGCCGAGGTCCACGTCGCAGTACGTCGTCTCGGGGCGGGCGGGTGTGGCGGGATCGCCCGGGTCGCCGTCCCAGCCGTTCCAGCGGAACGAGCGCAACCGAGCATCGACCCCACCGACCATGACCACGCTGTTGGTGGCCGTGTCGTAGTTGATCGAGCGGACCGTCGTCAGCGGGTTGCGCCCGCCGCTCGTCGAGGTGAGGACGGCGTCGGGTCGGGTGAGCACGCCCCACGGCGCGGGGCGCCCCGGCCGCTCCGCGAGCGAGCCCGGCCGGAACACGGCCATCGGTGCGGCCAGCAACGAGTCGGTGCCCGCGGCCGGGCTGCGGGTGACGAACAGGGTCCCATCGGGCGCGTACACCGTGGAGTTGGGGCGCAGGAGGGTGCCGTCGCTCATGCCGTCGGTGCCCGCGGTGTTGGTCACCAGCGGGTCCGACGTGGCGGCGATGGTCCCCTCGATGGCGTCGAGCCGGAACTCCTGGAGCGCGAACGGGGTGAGCAGCTGCTGGCCGGGTCGGTCCGGGTCCGGCGCGTTCGCGTCGTACACGACGACGAAGCGCTGATCGGCGGGGGCCGTCGTGTGCGGATCGGCCCGGACCTCACGGGGCGACAGCTCGAGCACCGTCCCGGCGGGGATCGTCACCGGCGATCCGTCCTGGCGCGACAGCGACATGGACTGCTGCGTGGTGGCGCGAGGGATCTCCATGAACGCCAGCACCTGCCCCCGGTTGTCGAACGCCACGAGGCTCCCGGCGTGGCTCCCGCCGGTCTCGTTGAAGAAGTACTGCGACGCCACCACGAAGCCTGCCGCCGTGACGTCGCACTCGCCGAGCCCCCGGGTGTCGGCCCATGAGCCGAACTCGTTCTCGTGCACGGGAAACGCCAGCTTGCCGACCTCGTCGTCGCGCAGATCGTCGGGTGTGCGGGATGCGGCCGGGTCGTAGGTGACCGCGCCGGCGCCGTCCTCGGCCGGGTTGTCGTGGAACGCGGCGAGGGCCGGCCACCATCCGTAGAGGTTGAAGTTCCAGTCCTTGTACGGCAGTGCGCTGGTCCCGTACACGGTCGGCCCGCTCGGCGCCGCCACGGTGCACAGGTCCGACACGTCGGCGCCGCCGACGGGCTGGCCGGGCTTGGTGAGCTCGGTCGCCGCCTTCGTGGTGGGCACGCGCAGCGACTGGAAGGTGGGGCCGGCCGGTCCGGTCGGGTCGAGCACCCCGAGGCTCATGGTGGCGCCGGTCGGCCGGGCCTGGTTGTCGGTCTGGGGCACGGTCGAGAAGAGCACCCGGCCCCCGGCGGTCGTCTCGTTGAAGAACGCCGAGGCGCCCGGGTCGAAGCCCCATCCGGCGACGGCGACGGTGCCGATGTCGTGGCCCGTGCTGGTGGTCGTGATCTGGGGGGTCAGTTCTCGGAAGGTGCCCTCGGCGCCGTAGACGGTCACGGTGTGCTCGGGTGGCGGGGGCCGCTCGGTGGTCGACGTCGCGGCGGTCCCGGTCCCGGCCTGGCCGCCCGGTCGCGTGCCCGTGCTGCCCCCGGTGGGGCCGCCGGGGGGCCCGCCGGGCGTCGGCGTACCGACGGTCGTCGGGGAGGTCACGCCCGGTGCGGCATCGGGATCGCCGGCGCCGCCCCAGCGCACCGCGACGACGAGCAGGACGACGACCACGGCAGCCGCGACCGCGAGCGCCAGGGGCGAGGCGCCCCGGAGGCTCCGGGCGGAGCCGTTCGGGGGCGCGGCCGGGTCCGGGTCGCCCGCCTCGTCGACGTCCTGCGCGTGCTTCACGGTTCGTCCCTCGCCCAGGGTCGGCAGCGGTTTTGGTCCTGTCCCGGAGGGGACGTGCGCAGGAGCAGGGATCGGCCGCAAGTCGGTGCCGTTCGGTGCCGACAAAACGGTAGTCGCCCGATCGCCCCGAGGCCGCGCGCCGCACGGTCGCCGGAAAGAAATCCCGGATGGGGAGTAAACCTTTTCGGGGTCTGGGCGCCTTTCCTCAGCACAAGGGGGTCACGTGGGTACGAACCCGGAGTTCGAAGCGTTCTTCAGCGAGCACCACGAGGCGGTCGTGCGCGGCCTCACCCTGGCCCTCGCCGACCGCTCGGCCGCCGAGGACGCCGCCCAGGAGTCGTTCGCGAAGGCGTTTCGGCAGTGGCGTCGAGTATCGATGATGGAACGTCCGGTGGCCTGGGTCTATGTGGTGGCGCTCAACGGCGCCCGCAAGACGCGCCGGCGCGACCTCGCGGCCCCTGCCCCTGACCTGATCGGGCCGGCCGCCGACGTCGCGGACCCGGTGATGATGCGGTTGACCGTGCGTGAGGCGCTCGACTCGCTGGCGCCCCGCCAACGCGTGGCGGTCGTGCTGCGGTTCCTCGCGGACCTGCGCATCGCCGAGGTGGCCGAGGCCATGGGGTGCTCGGTCGGCACCGCCAAGGCCACGCTGCACACCGCGCTCGCCCGCATGCGCGTCGAGCTCGCTCCCGCCGACGCCGCTGATGGCGCCGACGCCGCTGATGGCGCCGACGCCGCGGATGCGGGTGCCACCGATGCCGGCGCCGCGAGTGCGCGCGGCACCGATGCCCGTGCTGTCAACGCGGTCGCCGCCCCGGCGGTCCTGTCGAGCGCCGCCCCGCGGCTCGCCCTCCCGTTGTCCGTTCCTGTCCTGCCAGCCGGCATCGCCAGCGAGAGTGAGGTATCCCACCGATGAACACCGACGATCTCCGCGAAGGCCTGGGCGACGAAGCCCGTCGCCAGCCGCCGATCTCCCCGGACTTCCGCCCGGGGGTGGACCAGCAGGTCCGCCGCCAGCGCCTCCGGGCGGCCGCGGTGGTGACGCCGCTGCTGATCCTCGTGCTCGTGGCCGCCGTGCTGCTGGTGCCCCGCGGCGCCCAGGACACCACCGTGTCCGCGGCCGATGGCGGCCCGGCGGGTTCCGTGGTGCCCGCGCCGGGCTCCACCGTCGCCGAGGCCCCCACCACGGCCGCACCGACGACCTCGGCCCCCGAGGTCACGATCCCGACCGATCCCACGACTCCTCCCGTGAGCGAGGCGCCCACCACGCCCACGACCGGTCAGGCCGGCGGTGACTGCGGCACGATCACGGTCACGGCCGATCATCAGGCGGCGCTCGACAAGGCTCCGCTGACCTGCTTCGCCAAGGCCCTCAACGCCGACGCCGGCGCGACCCTCACCGTCGTGCTGGATCAGCAGGCCGCCGGGACCATCACCGAGCAGCTCGTGGCGACCCCCGGCAAGGTCGTCACGGTCACCGCGCACGGCGCGATCACCGTCAAGCTGCCCGCCATGGCGTTCGGCAACGGCGGCGGCGGCAGCGCCTTCCCGACCGACCAGGTGCCCGCCAACGGCGACTGCGGCACGATCACCATGTCGACGGGCGACAAGCCCAGCGCCTCGGAGATGAAGGTCGGGCAGTGCCTCTTGGGGGCGTTCACCAGGGGCGGCACCGCCCACGTCGCGATCGTGATGACGAGTGCCGATGGCGGTTCGATGACCGCCGACATCAGCGTGTCGGCCGAGCACGTCCTGACCATGAAGCTCGACGGCACGGTGACGATGACGCTCCCCGCGGGCATGAAGGTGCCCGAGGACCTGCTGTCGGCGATCCCATCGGGGAAGATGGGCCTCGGCTCGATGCCTGGCATGGGCGGGTTCGGCGGCTTCGGTGGCAAGACCACCACGACGACCACGAAGTGATCGCCGGGACGTGATCACCAGGACGTGAACACCACGATGTGATCACCACGACGTGATGATCGGGAGGTGACGCAGCCCGCACCGGGGTCACCGGGTGCGGGCTGCTCCCGTTTTCGCAGCAGTCGGCGGGGCGGCGGTCTTCGTCGCCCCGGGCTTCTTCGCCCCAGCTTTCTTCGCGGCGGCCTTCTTCGCGGCGACCTTCTTCGCTGCGACCTGCGTCGCCTCGACCTTTCTCGTCAGCGGTCCAGAGGGGCGAGCCAGCAGGCCGACGATGCTCTGGTCGATGGCGCCCTCGTAGAGCGCCCGATCGTCGCCCCACTCGATGCTGGGCTTGGCGATCATGAGCGACACCACGCCGTGGACCGTGCACCACAGGTTGAACGACGCCCGCAGCGGATCGACGGCGGCGAACACGTTCGCGTCCACCCCCGCCTGCACGGTCTCGTAGAGCACGTCGAAGCCGAGCTCGGTGCGCATGGCCTCGAGGGTCTGCTCGTAGGCGGCACCCGCGATGGTGTCCATCATCATCGTGCGGTACTGCTCCTGGTTGGCGAGGGCGAACTCGCAGTAGGTCCGCGCGATCGCCCGCAACCGGTCCACCGGCTCGGGCTCGGCGTCGGCCGCGACGCGGATCTGCGAGGCCAGCAGCTCGAACTGGCGCTCGCAGACCGCGAAGAGCATCTGGGCTCGATCGGGGAAGTGGAGGTAGATCGACGGGGACGAGCAGCCCACCCGCTGGGCCACCGCCCTCGTGCTCACCTTGTCCGCGCTCCCGGTCTCGTGCAGGATCGCCTCGGCCGCGTCGAGGATCTCGGTCCGCAGGTGCTCGCCCTGCCCTCGTTTGGCTCGCGGCCGCCGGGTGTTCACGATGCGCCGGGGCCCACGGGCACAGGTTCGGGGGGGAGGGCCTCGGGCGCGCTCGGCGCCGGGGAACCGGTGAGGTCGATCAGGGCGGCTTCGGCCGCGGCTTCGCTCATACCGGCCCGATCATAGAGACGACGCATCCACCGGGGCGACCACCAGTTGGCTTCGCCGGCGAGGCGCATGAACGCCGGCACCAACGTGGCCCGCACGATCGTGGCGTCCATGATCACGGCGACGGTGAGGCCGATGCCGAAGAGCTTGATGAACGCCACCGAGGATGTGGCGAACGAGAGGAACACGACCGCGATGGTCGCGGCTGCGGCCGTGATGATCCGGCCGGTGCGGGCCAGACCGACGGCGACCGAGCGGGTGTTGTCACCGGTGCGGTCGTGCTCCTCCTTGATGCGAGACAGCAGGAACACCTCGTAGTCCATCGACAGGCCGAAGGCGATGCAGAACATCAGGATCGGCATGGTGAGGTCGAGCAGTCCGGTCGGGGTGAACCCGAGCGGTTCGGCGAGGTGGCCCTGCTGGAAGATCCACACCATGGCGCCGAAGGTGGCGGTGAGGCTGAGCGTGTTCAGGATCAGCGCCTTGATCGGCACCAGGATGCTGCCGAAGGACAGGAACAGGAGCACGAACGTCGCGAGGGCGATCAGGCCGAGTGCCCAGGGCAGCTTGGCGACGATGCCGGCCTTCAGGTCCACGACGTCGGCGGCGGTGCCGCCCACGAGGACGGCGACGGGGGCGGGGACCGCCCGCACGTCTTGCACCAGTTGCTCGCCGGCCTCCGACATCGGCTCGCCAGTGGGGACCACCGAGATCCAGGGACCGCCGGCTGTCGCGTACCGGGCGGTGAGCGCGGGATCAGCCGAGAGCTTCACCCCCTGGACGAAGATGCCGGTCGGGCTGTCCACCCGGCTGACCCCGGTCAGCCGCGACAGCGACGCGGCGTAGGCGTCGAGGCCGGTGGCCAGCGGATTGCCGGGGGCGATGTCGGTGACGCCGCCGAGCGTCGGGAACACGATGGCCAGGGCTCCGGTGTCCTTCGAGGCGTAGTCCTGGCGGATCGTGTCGCCGACCTGGCGAGCGGTCGCCGAGGTGGGCAGCACCCGCTCGTCGGACGTGCCGGTGGCGAGGTGCAGGAACGGCAGCCCCAGGATGAGCAGCACGGTGATGACGGCACCGGCGACGGGGACGGGATGGGCCATGACCCGGGTGGCGACCCGGTACCAGAACGAGGCCTCGATGGGCCGGGCGGCCGCGGCGGCCGTGCGCCGCTTGCCGATCGCGAGGCGATCGATGCGGTCGCCGAGCGCGGCGAGCAGGGCGGGGAGCACGATCACGGCCCCGATGACCGCCATCGTGACGACGCCGATGCCGGCGTAGGCGAAGCTGCGCAGGAACGACACCGGGAACAGCAGGAGCGCCCCGAGCGACACCGCCACCGTGAACCCGCTGAACACCACGGCCCGACCCGCGGTCCCGACCGTGCGGATCACCGCATCGTTCGGGGTGTGGCCCTTGCCGCGCTCCTCTCGATAGCGCGAGACGAGCAGCAGGCTGTAGTCGATGGCCAACCCGAGGCCGAGGGCCGTGGTGAGGTTCAGGGCGAAGATGGACACGTCGGTGACAGAGGAGAGCACCTTGAGCACGACGAACGTGCCGACGATGGAGAAGCCGCCGATGACGAGCGGCACGGACGCGGCGACGACGCTGCGGAACACGAACAACAAGATGAGCAGAGTGATGGGTAGGGCGATGAGCTCGGCCAACCCGAGGTCGTGTTCGATCGTGGTCGCGACCTCGTGGAAGGTCTCGCTGATCCCGCCGACCTGCGTGGTGATCACGGCACCCTGTCGGTTGAACCGGTCGGCGATCTCGGTGACGTGCAGGCGCGTCTCGTCTTCGTTGCCGGTCGTGCGGGCGAGGATGAGGGCGCTGTCGGCCGTCGTCGAGCGCAGCGGCGGCGCGTTGTCGAGCGACCAGTAGGACACGGCCTGGGTGACGCCGGGGGTCGCCGCGAGCTCGGCGGTGATCTCCCGCGCGGCGGCCTGCACCGCGGGGTCGTCGACGGTGACGCCGCTCGCGGTGGGCTTCACGACGAGGACCACGTTGGGGGTGCCGCTGCCCAGGGTCTCGGAGAGATACGCCTCGGCGCGCGCCGACTCGGACGTCGGATCGCTGAAGCCGCCGTTGCTCAGGCGCTTGGCCACGTCGCCGCCGTAGGCGCCGGCGCCGACGAAGAACACGGCGGCGAGCACGAGCACCCACCAACGCCGGCGCACCAGGAACTGTCCCAACCGGGCGAATCGCATGGCTCTCTCCTCTTTGTTATCACCGCTAAGTTATCGGTGATAACACAACACCCGGACCGGTCTCGCTGTCTACGTGTGTTCCGTCACACGCGTCGCGAGCTCGATGGGCGCCAACGGCGACGGCCCGCACGTGGCGGGCCGTCGGGAGATCATGCAGTTGTCTGGGCACCGGCGGCGCCGACCGCGGCGGTCAGCAGGCGCCACCCCACGGCGAGCGGCCGTACCACTGGAGGAGGTGGACCGCGACCATGTCCTGGTCGTGCGGGGCGGCCTGGTTCGGCCGGGTGCCGGCCAGGTCACCGCGACCGAGGTGGGAGACGGTGTTGTTCCACGTGGACTGCAGGAACTGGTATGCCCCTCCGGCGCCCGACGAGCGGTTCACGACGGTGTAGTCGCCGCGGGACTCGCGGTTGCGCACGCAGGCAAGGAAGCGCTGATCCGACCCGTTGAGCGAGGCCAACGGGTCATCGCCGGCCGCCGGGGCGGGGGCCGGGGTCGCGTCGGGGCTCGGCGCGGGCTCCGGCGCAGGTGGCGGGGCGGCGCTGGCGGCTTCGAGCGCCTTGGCGCGGGCGAAGGCCTCGGCGAGCGCGATCGGCGGCTCCGGGGCTCGGGGCGGCGGCGGGGGCGGGAACGTCGTGCTGGTGGTCGGGGCGGGGGCCGGAGCGGCGGTGGTCGGCGCGACCGTCGCGGCGGGCACCGGGGCGGTCGGCGTGACGACCGGCGCGGCCGTGGCCGGCGGTTCGGTCGGGACCCGCGCGTCGGTGGCGGGAGGCTCGGTCGGGGCGGGAGCCGGGGCCGTGGTCGTCGGGTCGCTCGGCGCCGTCGTGGTCGGCGTGGCCGCGGCCGTCGTCGTGGTCGACTCGGGTGCCGCCGTGGTCACGGCGGTGCCCGCTGCCGTGGCGACGCCGGTGCTGTCGTCGCGGTGGTTGGTGGCGATCGTCGTCGCCACGACGATCAGCACTCCGAGCGCGAGGGCAGCGAGGATTCGGGTTCGGGAGGTCACGTATCGGTCCTTTGTGTCCGGATGGCGCGGCGATTCCGCTGATCGCCGGCGTTGCGTGGCTGCTCCTGAATAGCCTCGCAACGCGTTCGTAATATCCATCTCCCCGTCAGATTCGCCCACTGATGGTCGGAAGTCCCTGTTCACAGCTCCTTTTTGATCATCATGTGATCCTCGTCACATGACAAACATGACAGTCCCTTTGCTGCACGCTCGGTCAACTGCGTGCAGCCCGACTGCATACAGCGAAATGCTGTATCCTCGCCCTCCGTGGCGGACGTCGAGACGTGGGATCTGGGTGGGGCCTACCGACGCGACCTCGACGGCATCTGGCGCGACGCCCGTGACGGCACCGTCATCGCGGGTGCCTCGGACCTGACCCTGGCGGATCTCTACGAGCCGCCGTTGCTTGCCGGCGTCCGATCAGTGCCCCGTCGGTGGGCTCGCCGGCACCCTGACCATCCACTGGCGTGGGTGTTCGCCCACGCGGCCTCGGCCGATGTCGGGACGCGAGAGCCGATCGCCGTGCCCGCCGAGGTGTGGGACCGTCACGCCGCCCGCCCCGTCGCGATGACGGCCCCCGAGCTGCACCCGCACAACCTGATCGGTGTCGACGGCGTGGCCGAGCTCATCGGGGTGGCCGCCGCCACGGTCCGCGCCTATGTCACGCGGGGCCAGATGCCGGCGCCGGTCGTGCGGATCGGCGGCGCCCCCGTGTGGCCCCGAGCGCTGATCGAGCGCTGGCTGTCGAGTCGGCCTCGTTCGTCCCCGCTCGAGCCGATTCAGACGCCGCCCACGGGCGGGATGTCCAGGTCCCGGTAGGTGAGCAGGGGTTCGTAGGGCACGGCGCGCTCGGCGAAGAACACGCGGGCCACCTCACCTCGGTCGACGGTCGTGATGGCGAACACGACCGTCGCGCCCGTGGCTACTACGTGCTCGTAGGCCTGCTGGATGGAGCCTCCGGTCGTCACGATGTCGTCCACCAGCACGACGCGCACGCCCGGTCCGAGCGGCGTCCCCTCGATCCACTGATCGGTGCCCCGACCCTTCGGCTGCTTGCGGATCACGAACCAGCCCTTGTCCGCGACGACCGCCACGCCGTGGGCGAACTGGTCGGCGCCGAGGGTCAGCCCGCCCACCGCGTCGAAGGTCACCCCGGCGTCGGTCACGACCTCGACCATGGCCCGACACGCCGTCGCCAGGTCCGCGCCCTGGGCCAGGGCCAACTTGGCGTCGAT
The DNA here is from genome assembly GCA_038324235.1 of Acidimicrobiales bacterium. GTDB lineage: Bacteria > Actinomycetota > Acidimicrobiia > Acidimicrobiales > Acidimicrobilacustridaceae > JBBQHT01. The sequence continues at coordinate 1,138 of JBBQHT010000104.1, read as the reverse complement.
GAAGTCCTGGCTCAGCTCACCCGACGAGAGCGCCACCGGCTCGTCGAAGTGGCGCAGGCCCTTGGTGCGGATGAGGTCGAGGACAGCGGTTCGCAGCGGAGTCACCCGCCGAGCCTGTCCGGTCGCCGACCGCGAGGCAAGCCCGCCGCGCCCGCCGGCTGACGATCAGGGCAGGTAGTTGCGCGGGTTGGTGACGCTGCCGTTGACCCGCACCTCGAAGTGCAGGTGCGGTCCGGTCGAGTAGCCCGTGGACCCCTCGAGGCCGAGCTGCTGGCCCTGGCCGACGCTCTGGCCGACCGAGACCAGGATCTGGCTCTGATGGGCATAGGCGGTGGCAAGCCCGTTGCCGTGATCGACGACGACGAGGTTGCCGTAGCCGCCGCCGTTGAACTGCGCGTAGATCACCGTGCCCCCGAGCGCCGCGTAGATCGGCGTGCCCATCGGGGCGAAGATGTCGATGCCGGGGTGGCCGTTGTGGCCGAACTCCTGGCTGACGGTGCCGTTGATCGGCCAGATCATGCGGCCCCCGGTGACGGGCTTGCCGCCGCCCGAGGACGGGGCGGGCGCCGTGCCGCCAGAGGTGGTCGTGGTCTTGCCCCCAGCGGTCGTGGTGCTGTTGGCCGCGGCGCTCGAGCCCGGTGCGTTCGTACCTTGGGACTGGGACTGCGCCTGGGTGGCCTGCGCACGGGACTGCGCCTGGGCCTGGGCTTGGGCCTGAGCCTGCGCTTGGGCCTGGGCGGCGGCCTGCGCCTGGCGGGCGGCTTCGGCGGCGGCGGCCTGTTCGGCCTGCTTCTGCTGGATCAGGGCGGCGAGCTCGGCATCGGCGGAGCCGAGCTTGGCGTCGTCGTCCTGCAGGCCGTTGAGCCGCTTGTCCCACTCGGCCTTGACCTTGGCCTGGTCGTTGCGGGAGGTCTGGAGCCCATCGAGCTGGTCCTGCTCGTCCTTGCGGCGGGCGTCGGCCTCGGCCCGGGCGGCGTCGGTCTCGGCCTGCAGATCAGCGATCTTGGCCTTGGCGCCCTTGAGCTGGTCGATGACGTCGGTGTGGTTGCCGCTCACCGTGTCGGCGAGCGCCTTGCGCTGCTCGGCCTGGTCGAAGTTGGACGACTTGAGCATCTGGGCCGAGTCGAAGCTGCCTTCG
>JBBQHT010000103.1:0-15943 GCA_038324235.1 Acidimicrobiales bacterium | reverse complement strand
GATCAGGTCGATCAGCACCTCGGCGTGCGACGAGCCGGCGTCGAGCATCGCCCGCGCGTGCTTCCGGGCGTGCATCTCGTCGCCGGCTCGCAGCGCCTCGAGGAACGGCTCCGGGACGGTCACGGTCAGCTGGCGCGGATCCGGCGGAGGGGCGGCACGGTCGGGGGCGGTTGGCGGCGCGGGGGCAACGTGGCCAGCAGGTCCGTGGTGGCCTCCGTGACGCGGGCGACGGCGATCTCGAAGGCCGCTTCGGTGGCCGCCGATGTGGACTGCACCCCGCTCACCTTCCTGACGTACTGACGGGCGGCCGCGGCGATCTCGTCGGGCGTGGCCGCTGGTTCGAGCCCACGAAGGGTCGTGATGTTCCGGCACATGGGATCGATGTTCCCACATCGCAGCTTCCTAGACTGCGCCGGTGACTGAGCCGTGGGTCCGCTTCGAGGACGAGGACCTGCTGGTCGTCGCCAAGCCCGCAGGGGTCAACACGCACCGCGCCGACACCTACGCGCAGGATGGCATGCACGAGTGGGTGCAGCGTCAGCGGCCCGAGGTGAAGCTGGCGATCCTGCACCGCCTCGACAAGGCGACCTCCGGGCTGCTCCTGTTCGGCAAGACGACCGCGGCGAACCGGTCCCTGGCCGCGCAGTTCGAGGCGCGGACCGTCGCTAAGCGCTACGAGCTGCTCGTGCCCCGGGATCCCCGCCGACCCGCCGAGCTGCGCGCCGACCAGCCGATCGGTCGTGCCGCGGCGTCGACCGACTTCACGCGCCAGGCCCGCGGGCCCGGGTTCGAGCGGTTCGCCGCTCGCCCGCACACCGGCCGGACCCATCAGGTCCGCATCCACGCCGCGGCCCTGGGGATGCCGATCGTCGGCGACGCCGAGCACGGCGGCGGTGACGCCGCCCGGCTGTTCCTGCACGCGGCCGGCCTCCGCGTCGGCCACCCGCGAGCTGCCGGTCACGGTGAGGACGCGGGTCGGATGATCGAGCTCGACGCACCGCGTCCGGGCAGCTTCGACCAGGTGCTGGACGGGGTGAGCCCGATCGGGCCGGCCGTGGCCGCCCGCGCGGCGCTCGAAGCCCGGGAGCAGCTGTTCGATCCCGAGCAGACGAACGCCTACCTGTGGATCGATCGCCACCACGACGGCTTCGCGCGGGTGCGGGTCGAACGGCTCGGCGATGTCGCGTTCGTGTGCAACTACGACGACTCGTCGGCCGGTGTGCCCGACGCGTGGCTCGAGGTGTGGCGCGACACGGCCGCGGTCGCCGCGGTGTTCGAGCAGCGCCGGCCGCGGGGCGGCGGCGGCGGTCCCGCGCGCCTGGTGTCGGGGGCCCACCCGTCGCGCTTCACGGTGCGCGAGTTGGGCTGTCAGTACCTGATCGACCTCGAGGCGAGCGCCACATCGACCGGCTTGTTCCTCGACCAGCGCGAGACACGCCGACGGTTGCTGGCGGCAGACCGCCGGGGCCAGACGGTGCTCAACGTGTTCGCGCACACCGGCTCGTTGTCGGTCGCGGCCGCCCTCGCCGGCGCCGAGACGCTGACGCTCGATCTCAGTCCTCGCTACCTCGATTGGGCTCGGGACAACCTGCGCGCCAACGCCCTCGATCCGGCCGACCACGACTTCATCTACGGCGACGCGCTCGAGTGGATGGACCGCCTCGCCAAGAAGGGGCGGAGCTTCGACGTCGTGCTCGTCGATCCGCCGAGCACGAGCACGAGTGGCGGGCGCGGCAGCAAGCGATGGGTCGCCGAGCGTGACCTGCACACGCTCGTGGCTCGTGGCGCGCGCCTGGCGGCGCCGGGCGGGACGGTCTTCGTCTCCACGAACCTGCACCGCCTGTCCTGGCCGCGCTTCGTCGATCACCTGGACCGCGGGCTCGCGACGGCCCGGCGCACCGGCGCGATCGAGACCCAGACCGTCCCGATCGATCATCGCAGCGGCCCGGGCGACCCGCCGTACCTCAAGGCGGCGTGGATCCACCTCGACGATCCGACGGGCTGAGCAGCGCAGGGCGGATCTCCGCGCGGCTCGAGATCGCGAGCTTGGTGAACGCCCGGTGCAGGCAGTTCTCGACCGTGCGCCCGGAGATGCCGAGCCGTTCCGCGATGACCGGGTTCATGAGCCCTCCGGCGGCGAGGGCGGCGATCTCACGCTCGCGCGGGGTCAGCGCATCCGGGCCCCGTTCCACGAGGACGGTGGCGCCGACGAGACCCGGGCAGCGGGTGAGCCAGTCGTCGAGCGCGGCGGTCCAGGCGGCTCGGTCGCCCGCTCGGTCTCCGGCGCGCCCGCTGGATCCGGCCCTGCTCCGGCAGGCCGCGGCGTAGCCCTCGGCCGCACCGAGCGCGAAGCCGGTGCTCGCGAACGCCAGGGCCGCCTGGGCGTGCGCCTGCGGGTCGTCGTGCGCCGCCCCCTCGACCATCAGCGCCACGCCGGCGGCGAAGGCCGGTGCCGGGTCGTGGCTGCCGCGCTCGGCGCGCGCGTCCATCGCCCGGATGTCGTCGTCGCCGACGCGCCCGATGCGCGCCAGGCCGTGCAGGCCCATGAGCTCGGCGCGGCTGTTGCGCCAGGCCGCGGCGATGTCGAGGGACCGACGCAGCCGCTGCTCCCCGGCATCGGTGTGGCCGAGCAGGTGCATCACCAGGCCCGCCAGGTTGTGGAAGTCAGCTTCCATCATCGGCGAGACGACCTCGTGATCGCGCTCGGCTTCGGCCAGGGCCCGTTCGGCCTCGTCGAGGCGGCCCGCGAGCCCGAGCGCCTGGGCCAGGCCCGCCGTGTAGAGGGTGCGCAGCGAGTTGGGGGGCGCGGGGTAGTCCCGCAGCAACCCGAACGCCTCGATGGCCGCGTCGATGCGCCCGAGGAAGAGGGCGGTCATGCCGAGGTGCCCGGTCATCTCGCGGCGTCGCTCGTTGTCGCCCTGCGTGCGGGCGATCTCGCGGATCCGGTGGTCGAAGGCGAAGGCCTGCTCGAACCGGCCGGTCAACATGAGGAGCGACGACGCGGCGGCGTCGATCACGACGGGCTTCGGGTGACGGTAGCGCGGATCGGCCAAGCGAGCCCCGAGGCGGTCGAAGGCCGCGAGCGCGGCGTGGTCGTCGCCGCCGTAGAGCGAGGCCAGCATCGTGACCTCGTCAGCGTCGCCGCCGACGGGGTCGATGCCACCGGCTCGCACCGCATCCGCGCGGGCCCGGGCCTCGGGCAGCGCCCCCGCCGCCAGGCACTCGAACGCCGCGAGCAGCTCGGTGAACGCGGTTGTGCCCAGCGCCGCATCGGCCCAGGCCGCGGTGTCCCGGTCGAGGCCGTCGGGGGGATCGCCCCACCGCTTGAGGCGCGCGAGCGGCCCGGCGAAGCGCAGGAGGAAGCGGGCGATCTGCGCGATGTCCTCGTCGGTCGTCGCGGTGGCGCGGCCGGCGCGCAGCACGGCGATCACCTCGTCGTAGCGAGCCGCGTGGGACAGCGCGAGCGCGAGCTCGAGCGTCGTGTCGGTGCTCGGCTGCTGGAGCGAGAGGCGGTCGGCGATGAGGCACGCAAGGTCGCGGTCCCAGCGGCGCGATGCCTCGGCCCGCCCCCATTGCAGCTCGGTCGCGGTGAGCGCGACGCCGGCGGTCAGCGCCCACCGCAGGCACACGAGCCGGCTGTCGGGGGTCAGGTCCTGGGTGGGTCCAACCCGGGCGAGACCACGACGCAGCAGCGCGTCACGGGTGGGCTCGTCGTGCAGCCGGTCCGTGACCAGCTGGGTCATGAGCGGGTGCGCCATGGTCACCATGTCGTGCTCGATCAGCCAGCCGTCGTCGACCAGGCCGGGCACGAGCGGGGCGGCGTCGAGCGCGGTGAGCAGATCCGGGCCGAGGCGACCCGCGTGCGCGACGAGACCGAGCAGGTCGGCCGCCGGCTCGCCGGAGGGGAACCGGGCCGCGAGCAGCTCGGAGAGTCGGGCCGACGGGTTCGCATCGACTGCGAGGTCCATCCGCTCGCCCTGCTCGAACCACGCGCCCCGCGCGGCCAGGTCGCGCACGATCTCGCGCAGCAGCATCGGGTTCCCGCCGCTGAGCGCGGTGAGGTGCTCGACGGCGGCCTCGGTGGGCTCAGCGCCCAGCGCCTCTTCGATCGTGAGCGCGACCATCGACGCGTCGAACGGCTCGATCTCGAGGAGCCCGAAGCCCCGTGTGGCGATGACCGCCGCGAGGGCGGCGGGCGGCGGCTGGGAGCCACGATGCGTGATGACGGCGCGCAGGCCCCGGCCCAGCTCCTCGGCCAGCATGTCGATCGAGTCCGGGTCGAGCACCGCCGGGTCATCGATCACGACCGGGGTCTCGCCCACGCGGAGGTGGGCGAGCCAGGTGCGGACCCGGTGCACGAGGTCATCGGTGCCGTCGTCGGGGGTGGGCACCGGTGCCGTCATCTCGGCCATCGACAGCGCACCGAGCGGTATCTGACCCAGTCCGACGACGCCCGCGATGACCACGGCCGGGCCGATCGGCTCGAGCGCCAACCGGGCGGCGGTGGACTTGCCGGCACCGGCGGGACCGCTGACCACGCACCCCGAGGTCGCGACGGCTGCGCGGATGGCCTCGAACAGGCCCCAGCGTTCCACGAGGGGCCATCGGGGCGCCGCGGGTCGTTGCTCGGTGCCCGTCATGGGTCGAGCAGCACGGCGAGCTGGCGCCGGTCGCGCACCCCCAGCTTGGCGAAGACGCGGCGCAGGTTGTTGTCGACGGTGCGAGGTGACAGATCGAGGCGGGCGCCGATCTCCTTGCTGGTCATCCCCGCCGCGGCGAGGGCGGCGATCTCGTGCTCGCGGGGTGTGAGCACCTCGACCCTCGAGCTCGGGGCCGGGACGCGGCCGATCGGCACGGGCTGCAGGCCGGGGCAGTGCTCCATGGCGTCGTCCAGTCGAGCGCGCAGCCGGGCTCGCCGGGTGACATCGGCGGCCGAGTCGTTGGCGTCGATCGGGGTCGCGGCGAGCGCGGCAGTCAGGGCATCGACGGCGAACAGGTGCGCACTCATGGCCGCGAACCGCTCGGCGATCGCCTCGAGCCGCGCGGCGTCGCCGTCCACGGCCGCCACCACTGCTTCGGCGACGCCGCGCAGCAGCGGCGCGTCGACCGACGTCGCGATCGCCTGCGCCGCGTCGCGGTCCTCGGCGGTGGCCCGGCCGAGGCTCACCAGGCTGAGTCGCGCCCGCGCATCGAGCCAGTGGTACCCGAGGCCCCGGGCCTTCGCGGCCACCGCCCGGATCAGCTGCACGTGGCGCTCGGGATCACCGTTGGCCGCCAAGGCGCGGGCGACGCTCGACAAGTGGTCGTAGTCGAGCTGCAAGATCTCGGTGGGCACCTCCGCCCGGTCGAGATCGGTGTCCGCGAGCACCTGCAGCGCACGGTCGGTCTGCCCGCGCTGGGCGAGCGCGAGGGCGAGCACGCCGCTGATGAGCAGGGTGCGGGAGTGGGAGACGACGCGGTACTGCAGGCACAGCTCGCACGACGCGATCGCGTCGTCGAGGTCACCCATCAGGTACGCGCGCATGCCCCGCTGCGCGGCGGCCTGCATCATCTCGTCGTAGGCCAGCACGCGCTCCGCGACGGCGAAGGCGCGCACGTCCTCCGCGTACGCCTCGCGGAGCCGGCCGTCGTACATGAGCATCGAGACCCGGGCGCCGTGGCTGCCCATGATCGCCGGCAGCACCAGACCGGCCTCGCCGTCCTCCCCGTCCTGGTCGAGCCGCAGCTGGCTGGCTCGCGCCACGTCGAACCGCCCGGCGAGCTGGCCGGTCATCACCAGGAACTGATCGGCCTCGGCGACGATGCCGGGATGCACCGCACCTCGTCCCTCGACGACGACGAGCCCGCGTTCGAGCGCGCCGGTCAGGTCACCCGCGACGAAGCGGTTGAAGGCGTCGAGCAGGGTGGCGAACGACGATCCGCCCAGGTGCTCGTCGGCCCACCGCGCCGTGCGGGCCGCCTCGTCGGGCTGGCTGTCGCGGTGGCCCATGCTCCGACCGAGCTCGCTCTGGAGGCGCACCAGGAACCGAGCCGCCGTGACGACGTCGTCGTCGGTCACGGCGGCGTCCCGGGCTTGGCCGGCGATGGTCACCGCGTCGTCGAAGCGGCCGGCCCGGGCGAGGGCCACCGCGTGGAACAGCATCGCCTCGGCGGAGGGTTGCTCGGCGTTGAGCGCTCCGGCGATGTCGGCCGCCAACGCGTAGTCGAGGTTGCGCAGCGCCAGCCGATAGCCGGCGCGCAGCTGGTCCGCCGGTTGGGGCTCGCCGATCTCGAGCGCCCAGTGCAGCACTTGGAGGCGATCGGCGTCGTGGCCCATGTCGATCTCGGCGGCCGCACGCACCACGGTCTGCAGCAGCTCGCGGCGTTCGCCTTCGTCGATCCCCGAGCGCAGGGCGTCGGCCAACATGGGGTGGGAGAGCCGGACCAGTCCGGCGTCCTCTCCCGCCGGGAACTCGAGCAGGCCCCGCGCGTCGAGCTCGACGATGACCTCGCGCGGCGCCAGACGGTCGAGGAGCGCCGGGCGCACCTGGCCGGCGAGCGCCAGCGTCTGGAGCGCGGTGAGGGCGGGTCCCGCCGTGGGCAGCCGCCGGCCGATCAGGCGGGCCGCCGACGCGGGCGAGCCCACGGTCGGCCGGCCGGACCATCGGCCCCCCTGCTCCCGGATGCGGTCGCCGTCCACGCCCTCGGCCACGAGCTCGCGCAACACGAGCGGGACGCCCGCCGACAGCTCGTGCAACTCCTCGACCAGCGCCGGATCCACGGCGTCGCCCAGCGTGGCCTCGAGCGCCACGGCCACTTCGGCGGTCGTCCACGGTTCGATGACGACGGTGGGCCACGCCTGGTGCAACGCCAGCCGGTCGAGATCGGCGGGGATGTCGCGCCCCTCGCGCACCGTGATGACGATGGCGAGGTGCTCGGTCTGCGCGGCGTAGCTGAGCAGGCCCGACGATGGTGGGTCGAGCAGGTCGGCGTCGTCGATCACCACGGTGATGCCCGCGGCGGCGAGCTCGCGCAGCCACCCGCGCAGGCGGCGCACGACGTCAGGAGAAGCGGGGTCGGTGCCGCCCGCGCCGTCGGGCATCGCCGCGTCGAGCGCGGCGAAGGGGACCATCGCCAGGCCTTCGTAGCCGCGCACCGTCACCTGCGGCCGCCCCGCCCCCTCGAGCGCGTGGCGCACGAGGGTGGACTTGCCGACGCCCGCCGTCCCGGTCACCACGCACCCGTCCGCGTCGGCCCGCACCCGGGCGAGCAGCGCGGGACGTTCGAGTAGGGCCCAGTCAAGCCGTGTGTCCACCGTGGTTTCAGCCCCGTGGCGCGCGTGCGGAGTCGGCGGGGGCACCGTGCGAGCCAGGGCCCCCTCGTTCGGTCGCGGCGAGCGTACCGGACCGCACCACCGATCCGGCCCGCCGGGGCGCCGACCACCGCCCGTCGTGCGCCGGCCCGTGGATCTCACGAAGGGCGTTGACGGACTGTGACATATGTGACATGGTTCCGTGTCGAATTGATTTGGGGGAGGACCGCATCGGTCCCCCACCGCTGGGACCATGCCAACTGGGGGACTTCTCGTGCACCTTTCATCGCGCTCGCGCCTGCTCGCGCTCGCCCTGTTCGTCGGGGCGATCGTGCTCTTGCCCCTCGCCCGGGCCGAAGCCACCCCGGGGCCGCTCCCGGCGGGCGCCGTCACGCTGACCGCCGTCGGCGGGTCGTCGATCTCGAGCGGCGGGGCCGCGGTGCCGGTGCGTACGCCGGCCGTGTTGCCCGAGTGCAGCGACGGGATCGACAACGAGTCGGGCGTGGACGAGAACGGCGCGACGTACAAGGACGCCAAGATCGACTACCCGGCCGATCCGCAGTGCACGAGCGCCACGGACGACAGCGAGATCATCGGGAGCTACAGCGGCTTCGGCTTCCCGGCGGGCCTGCCCGCCGATCCCCAGCCCGTCGTGGCGTGGGCGTTTCCCGCCACCGTCACCGGCACCACGCTGACCGTGCCCCAGGCCGGGTTCACCTCGCCGGTGTCCTACGCCCGCAACGGCGGCTGCACCATCGTCTGCGCCAACTACTTCTCCAAGCAGACGCTGCTCGCGACCGCCAACGGGACCGGCACGGTCGGCTCGGATGGGGCGATCACGATCGACCTGCCGGTCAAGGCCCAGGTGCTGCTCGTGCGCGGTCCGGGTGCCAACGGCCTGGCCCCCGCGAGCCAGACGTGTGAGACGCCGAGCTTCACCCTCCACCTCACGACCGGGACGAGCGGCTCCCTCAGCGGTGCCCGCTACGACGCTGCCACCGGTCGGGCGACGCTCGTGGACGGCACCTACGCCGTTCCCGCCCTGGCCCAGACCGTGGCGAACGGCACCAACCTCTGCACCAACGCCAACACCTCGGGCGGTCTCCCCAGTGCATCGGGATCGAACCAGCTGAGCCTCATCGTCTCCACCGGCACCGTGGCGGGGACCACCACGACCACGTCCGGGCAGGCCACCACCACGACCACGTCCGGGCAGGTCACCACCACCACGACGTCGGGCCCGACCACCACGACCAGCACCATCCAGCCCGGCGGCAACGCCCCCGTCGCGAACGCCGGTGCCGATCTGCTCAAGGTCGAGGGGGATGTGATCAAGCTCGTGGGCACGGCGACCGACGCGGACACGCCGGCGAACCAGCTCACCTACGCCTGGACCCAGCTCACGGGCCCGGCCGTGACCCTGACCGGCGCCGCGACGGCGACCGCCACCTTCACCGGCCCTGACGGGCCGGCCGTGCTCACCTTCTCGCTGACCGTCAGCGACGGTTCGGCCAGCAGCGCCCCAGACGTGGTCAAGGTCAGCGTGCTCAACAAGAAGCCGGTCGTGAACGCCGGGGTGGATCACAACGTGGCGTCCGGCGCCGCCGGGGTGACGCTCGCGGGCACCGCCACCGACGTGCCGGGCGACCCGCTCCGCCTCTTGTGGACCCAGACCTCCGGTCCCGCCGTGACGCTCACCGGGGCCACCACGGCCACGCCGTCCTTCACGGCGCCGGCCGGTCCCGTGGATCTGACCTTCACGTTCAGCGCCACCGACGACAGCAACCTGGCGGGCACCGACACGGTGCTCATTCGGGTGAGCTCGCCGGCGAGCGTGCTGCCGACGCCGAACGCCGGGCCGGACCAGTTCGTGTACGAGGGCACCGTGGCGAAGCTCAAGGGCACCGCCACCGATCCCGACACCCCGGCGGCGTCGTTGACCTACCGCTGGGTGCAGACCTCCGGTCCCGTCGTCTCGTTGTCGAGCACCACGCTCGCCCAGCCGACGTTCACGGCGCCGGACGGGCCCGCCACCTTGACCTTCGACCTCTTCGTCAAGGACACGGTGGGTGAGAGCGTGGCCGACGCCGTGAAGGTCGTCGTGCTCAACAAGGCACCCCTCGTCTCGGCCGGCCCCGCCCAGACGGTGGCATCGGGTGCCACCGTCACCCTCGCGGGCACCGCCACCGACGTGCCGGGAGATCCCGTCACGCTCAAGTGGACCCAGACCGCCGGCCCGGCCGTGGTCCTCACCGGGGCGACCTCCGCCGCCCCGACCTTCAAGGCGCCGACGGGCCCGGCCACCATCGACCTCACGTTGACCGCCACCGACGACAGCCTCGCCAAGGGCACCGCCACGGTGCGCATCACGGTGACCTCGCCCACCGGAACCATTAGCGGCAAGCTCACCTACGTCACCTTCGTCGCTCTCGACGGCGCCACGGTCACCGCGTACAACGCGAGCACGGGGGCACCGGTGGCCACCGCCATCACGGCGGCGGACGGCACCTACGCCCTCAGCCTGCCGGCCGGCTCGTACAAGCTGGGCTTCTCGAAGCTGCTCTACGCCACCGAGTACTGGAAGGACCAGACCTCGCTCGGCGCCGCGCAGGTGATCACGCTGCCCGCCGGTGGCGCCGTCACCGCCAACGCCGATCTGTTCTTCGGCATCTGAGCCTTCCTGCCCCCTTCGCCTGCCAGCCCCAGCGCCCGTGTCCCGGGCCCGTGGGAGCCCACCCGTGCCGCTCGGGTGGCGCCCCCACGGGGCTCGGGGCGACGGGATCGTCACCGGCCCGGCGAGCGGTCAGAATGCTGGCCGTATGGCTGCCCCGCTGAAACTCGAGTTCGTCACCTCCGCTCCGAGCCTGACCCACCTGCCGAGCTCCGCGGGGGAAGTGGCGCTCATCGGTCGCTCCAACGTCGGCAAGTCGTCGTTGCTCAACGCCTTGGCCGGCCGCAAGCAACTGGCCGAGACCTCGAAGACGCCGGGGCGCACCCAGCTGCTCAACTGCTACCGCCTCGCCGGCGACCACGCCCTGATCGACTGCCCGGGCTACGGCTACGCGAAGGCGTCCAAGGTCGCCCGCGCGAACTGGAACGCCATGGTCGAGCAGTACCTGCTCGAGCGCGAGCAGTTGGTACGCGTGCTCGTGCTGGTCGACGGTGAGGTCGGGCCGACCAAGCTCGACGTCGCCATGCTCGACTGGCTGCGGTACCACGACCTGATGTTCACGGTGATCGCGACCAAGCACGACAAGGTGAAGGCGGCCAAGCGGGACCGCCGCAAGCGGGACTTCGCGGACGGGTGCGACCTCGCCAAGGGGGACATCGTGTGGGTGAGCGCGGTCACGGGCGTCAACATCGACCACCTGCGCGATCTTGTGCACCGCTGGCTCACCGAAGCGGACTGATCCGTTCGCCTGGGCCGTCAGGCCCACGCCACGGCTCACCTGGACGACTTCTTGCATAGGAAGCGCATGAATTGAGACGTCTGGCCCATAGGAACGCGGGCGCCGCAGGGCCAACACTGGTAGGGCGTTCCCCGAGGTCTTCTCTCGTGCACGGGTGCGGCGCCCGTGCTGGTCGGCCGGGCTCCGAGCGGCTCGCCGCCGGCCCGGCACCTCGACGTTGTCTTCGGGGACCCTCCCGCACCACAGAAGGAGCGTCAACCATGGCGCTGTTCCGCAAGAAGACCGAGGTGGACGAGGCCGAGCAGGAGAAGTTCGCGCACGAGGTGCGCGTCGCCCAAGCGGTCATGCGCCGCTACCCGGCCTCCACCAAGGTGTCGTTCGGGGCGCCCACCAAGTGCCCCGACTGCGGCCAGTACGGCTTCGTCGTCAACGTGAACCACGCCCTCGCGATGTGCGCCAACCGGTGCCTGGCCTGTGGCATGGAGTGGACCTTGACCCGCCGCGCGCTGGCCCATGCGGCCGCGTCGGTGCTCCCCGACCTGATCGAGGTCCCGCGCCTCGCGCTGAGCCCGGACCCGGTGGTCGAGGTGGCCGACGACGCCGGGGACATGATCGACCTGGATCATCCGCCGAGCTGGTTCTCCGATCCTGCGCCGGCCCCGCGGCCGGCGGGCCCGCCGGCGCCCACGTGGCACCGCGACTCGGAGCTCCTCGCCGCCGCCCTCGCCCCGCCCGAGCTGGTCAGGACCGCCCCTGCGGAGACGGCGCCCGAGCCCGTGCCGCCGACCGCGCCGCCGGTCCCGGCGGCCGAGGCCTCGGAAGCTCCGCCGATGACACCTCCCCTGCGCGTGCTCATGATCGAGGACAACGTGTTCGACTTCATGCTGCTCGAGTCGTTGCTCGAACCCGTGCGGGGATCGGTCGAGGTGCTGCACGCGGCGACGCTCGGTGAGGGCTACCGGCTCTACCACGCCGGCATCGACGCGGTGCTGCTCGACCTGTCGCTGCCCGACAGCGACGGCGTCTCGACCTTGATGGAGTGGCTGCACCGCACCCCCCGCTCGGCGCCGGTGATCGTGCTGTCCGGCCACGGTGACGCGACGCTCATCGCCGAGTGCCGGTCGTTGGGCGCGCCGCACTACATCCAGAAGCAGCACCTCGCCGCGCTGAGCGAGGACCCCAAGGGCGCGGCCACGTTCGTGGCGTTGCTGCAGGCCACGGTGCTCAAGCACCGAGCCCAGCAGCTCCCCGTCTGATCTCCGCGAGAATGCGGGCGTGCCCGTCGCCCCTCCCCGCCCGCCCGCATCGGGCCTGCCTCCGACCGACCTCCCGGTCGAGGCGTGCATCGACGCGGTGCGCGACGCCTTGGCGCGGGACCGCCATGCGGTGCTGCTCGCCCCGCCCGGCGCCGGCAAGACGACCATCGTGCCGCTGCGCCTCCACGACGCGCCGTGGCGGGCCGGTCGACGGATCGTCGTGCTCGAACCGCGACGCCTCGCGGCCCGGGCGGCCGCCCGGCGCATGGCCTCGCTGGTCGGTGACGAGGTCGGTGGGATCGTCGGCTTCCGCACGCGCGACGAGCGTCGCGTCAGCCGGGCGACGCGCATCGAGGTGGTGACCGAGGGGATCCTGACCCGGCGCGTGCAGCACGATCCCTCCCTGCCCGGCGTCGGTCTCGTCGTGTTCGACGAGGTCCACGAGCGCAACCTGCAGGGCGACCTGGCGTTGGCGCTGGTGCTCGATGCGCGCCCGGTCCTGTGCCCGGAGCTGCGCATCCTGGCGATGTCGGCCACGCTCGATGCGGGCCCGCTCGCCGCCCGGCTCGGTGGCGACCGAGGGGGCGATGTCGACGCCGGCGCGCCGGCCCCCGTCGTCACCAGCGAGGGGCGCCAGCACACCGTCGACGTGCGCTGGCGACCACCCGGGCCCCGTGAGCGCGTCGCGGAGGCCGCCGCGGCGACGGTCCGTCTGGCCCTGCGCCACGACGAGGGCGATGTGCTGGTCTTCCTGGCGGGTGCGGCCGACATCCGGCGCGTCGCCGCCGGGCTGGCTCGGGGCGGGCTCCCCGCGGGCGTCGACGTCCGTTCCCTCTACGGCGCCCTGCCCGCGGAGGAGCAGGATCTGGCGCTGGCGCCATCGCTGCCGGGACGGCGCCGCGTCGTGCTCGCCACCGACATCGCCGAGACGAGCCTCACCGTCGAGGGTGTGCGCGTCGTCGTGGACGCGGGCGAGGTGCGCACGCCCCGCCGGGACGCCGGCAGCGGGCTGACCCGCCTGCGCACGGGGCCGAGCTCGCGGGCCTCGGCGGCCCAGCGCGCCGGGCGGGCGGGGCGCACCGGTCCCGGTGTGGCGTATCGCCTGTGGTCCGAGGCCGAGCACACGCGCCGGGCCGCCTTTGCGGTGCCCGAGATCGCGACGGTCGACCTCGCCGGCTTCGCCCTCGAGGTGGCGCGCTGGGGCAGCGACCCAGCCGCGCTCTTGTTGCTCGACCAGCCGCCGCCGGCGGCGCTGGCCGAGGCGCGGGCGCTGCTGGCCGGGCTCGGCGCGCTGGGTCCCGACGGCCGGATCACAGCGACCGGCGCGGCGATGGTCGAGCTGCCGGTGCATCCTCGGCTGGCCCGCATGATCGTCGGCGCCGTGGACCAGGGCGGCGCGTCGACGGCGGCCGCGCTCGCCGCGCTGCTCGAAGAGCGCGATGTGCTGCGCGGGGCCCCTGGTGAGGTGCCCACCGACCTGGCGGACCGGGTGCGGCTGATCGCCGATCCCCGATTGGGTCACGCCCTCATCGACGGCCGCGCTCTGTCCGTTGTCCGGCGCCGGGCCGGCGAGCTCGAGCGTCGGGCCCGGTCGCACCCGGGGAACCCGGCCTCGGTCATCGATCCCGCCTTGTCCGGTGCGCTCCTGGCGCTCGCCTACCCCGACCGGATCGCGCAGGCCCGCGGGGGCGGCCGCTTCCGCCTGCGCGATGGTCTCGGCGCGTCGTTGCCCACCGGCGACGCGCTGACCGCCGAGCCCTATCTGGTCGTGGCCGAGCTGGGTGGCCCTGGTCGGGGCGAGACCGGCCCCAACGACCTGCGGATCCAGCTCGCCGCCGCCCTGGACCTGTCCGAGGTCGAGGCCGCCGCCGGTGACGCGATCGAGATCCGCACGACGCTCGTGTGGGACGCCGAGCGCGACGACCTGCGGGCGCGCACCGAACGCCGCTTGGGCGCCCTGGTGCTCTCGAGCAGCGACAACCGCGCGACGCGCGGCCCGGCGACGACGGCCGCGCTGGTCGATCGCGCCCGTGCCACCAAGCTCGCGGTCTTGCGGTGGACCTCGGCGGCGGCGACGTTGCGCGCCCGGGTCGGCTTCGCCCGCCGGGCGTTCGGCGATACGTGGCCCGACCTCGGCGACGACGCCCTGCTCGCAGATCTCGACACGTGGCTCGCGCCGCGGCTGGCCGACGGGACGGGGCGGGCGGCACTCGAGCGGGTCGACGTGCACCAGGCCCTGCGCGATCGGGTGGGCCACCACCGCGTGGTCGAGCTCGACCAGCTCATCCCCACCACGTTCACCTTGCCGGGCGGACGGGGGGTGCCGGTCGACTACGAGGGCGAGTCGCCGTCGATCGCGGTGCGGGTGCAGGACCTGTTCGGTGTGCGGGAGCACCCGGCGGTCGGGGCCGGCAGGATCCCGCTCGTGGTGCACCTGCTATCCCCGGCCGGCCGGCCGGTGCAGATCACCGCCGACCTCCCTGGGTTCTGGACGGGCTCCTGGCGCGACGTCCGCAAGGAGCTCGCCGGCCGCTACCCCAAGCACGAGTGGCCGCTCGACCCGACCACCGCGCCACCCCCTCGCCCCCGATCACGCCCGTCGCGCGGTTGACTCACCACGCCGAGCGGCGTGCCGACCAACCGACCTCTTGTGTCAACGAAACGCGCCACTGGCGCGTACTGTCCCACGCGTCTCGAGCGTCGGTGCGACCCGCCTGGCAGGGTGTGCCCGGCCGCTGGTGCCATGGCTCGCACGTGTCTTTGCCGGTTGCGAACGAGGTCGATTTGCCGCCCGGCGGGATCGCCGCGCGGTGACGAGGAGACTCCCATGAGACTGCGCACCAACGCCCTTGCCCCCCGGTTCGCCATCGCCGCCGCCGGGGCGATCGTGCTCGGGTCGATCAGCGTCGCGGCGTCCCTGCCTGCGGCGGCCGCCCCCGGCGATCTCGCCGTCACCAAGACGGCCGACGGTGGGCCCGGGTCGCTGCGCGACGCCGTGGCGCAGGCGAACGCGGGTGGGCCCGCGTCCGTCACCATCACGTTGCCGGCCGGTACCTACGACCTCACCGTGTGCGGTGTCGACGACCTGAACGCGGCCGGCGATCTCGACCTCACGACGGCGACGCCGGTGACGTTCGAAGGGGTGGGCGCGGCCGCGGCGGTCATCGTGCACCAGACGTGCGTGGGTGACCGCGTGCTCGACGATCACGGATCCGGCCCGTTGACGGTGCGCAACGTCACCGTCACGGGAGGCTCGTTGCGTTCCGAGGCGTCCGCGGGTGCGGCCCGCGGCGGCGGCGTCCGCACGGCGGCCGGCTTGAACCTGGACCACGCCAGCATCGTGGGCAACACCGCGACCGGCGCCGCGGGCGACGCGACCGTGATCGACGGAGCGGCGGCCCTCGGTGGCGGCGCCTATGTCGGCGGGGACCTGCAGGCCGATTCGGCGACGATCGCGAACAACACCGCGACCGCGGGGCACGGCCAGGGTGACCCGACGGTCGGGTCCGGTGGCGCGGCCGAGGGGGGCGGCGCGTTCGTGGCGGGAGCCGTGACCGTGACGGGCGGATCCATCAGCCAGAACGCCGTCGTCGCCGGCGCGGGCGGCACGTCGGCGACGACCCCGGGCGCGGGCGGTGCCGGCCGCGGCGGCGGGCTCGCGCAAGCGGCGGGGGCCAGCGCGACGCTCGAGGTCACCGACACGACCATCGCCGGCAACCACGTCACCGGCGGCGACGCGGGGGCGGCCACGGTCGACATCGGGTTCGGCGGACCCGCCGTCCCGCCGGCCGGCGCGGCCAGCGGGGGTGGTGTCGCCGGCGTGGGCGCGGTCACGCTCACGGGCGTGAGCGGGCGGGACAACACCGCGCTCGGCGGGTCAGCCGGCGCAACGCCGTGCAGCTCGGTCGCGTGTCTCATGGGCGCGACCGCAGGTGCGGGGCGCGGTGGCGCCGTCGCGGGCGCGGCGGCGGTGACCGTCGGCGAGT
>JBBQHT010000102.1:0-15972 GCA_038324235.1 Acidimicrobiales bacterium | reverse complement strand
ACGAAGTCGGGGTTGGCGGTGCCCGAACCGGGGACCCAGCCCGGTGGAGGTGGTTCGCCGGCGGCGAAACCGGTGGACCCCGAGCCGCCGTCGGACAAGCTGAGGTCGTACTGCCGGCGTTGTTCGGGATCGCGCAGGACGAACCACGCCTCGTTGATCAGCCGCATCGTGCGATCGGACGCGGCGCGCGAGGCATCGTCATCGTTGGTGTGGAAGTCCGGGTGGTGTTGGCGCGCGAGGTCGAGGTACGCCTGGCGGACCACGTTGGCTGGCGCGGTCGGTCGGATCCCCAGCACCTCGTAATGCGTCACTGCGCTGAGCGTAGAGCGCGACGGTCGGCGAACCGGTACCCAGCGGTGCCGCGATCAGCCAGTCTCGCTGCGCGAGCATGGGCTGGTGAACGACCAGCAGACCGTCATCGTCCTCGTCGAGGACGACCCGAACATCGCGGATCTCGTGGACATGTACCTGCGCAAGGACGGCTATCGCGTCTACCAGGCGGCGGATGGCGAAACCGGCCTGCAGCTGGTCAAGGACCGAGTCCCCCGGTTGATCATCCTCGACGTCGGCCTGCCAGGCGGGCTCGACGGGCTGGACGTGTGCCGGACCCTGCGGGCGACGAGCGACATCCCGATCATCATGCTGACGGCCCGCGACAGCGAGATCGACCGGGTGCTCGGCCTCGAGATGGGAGCCGACGACTACGTGACCAAGCCCTTCTCACCGCGCGAGCTCGTCGCCCGGGTGAAGGCGATCCTGCGCCGGGCCGACGGTCCGACCCGTGACGCGCCGACCGTTGTCACCGTCGGCGCGACCGAGGTCGACCTGGGACGGCGCGAGGCTCGCGTGGCGGGCGTCGTGGTGCCTCTGGCGGCACGGGAGTTCGACCTGCTCGCCTACCTCGCCGAGAACCGGGGCCTGGCCCTGAGCCGGCGCCAGCTCCTCGACGGCGTGTGGGGCCTGGACTGGATCGGCGATGAGCGCACCGTCGATGTCCACGTGCGCCAGCTCCGCAAGAAGCTCGGCGACGCGCTGCCCCTGTCGACCGTGTGGGGCATCGGATACCGACTCGATTGAGGTGGAGCACCGCTCCTCGCCCCGTGCCGGCCGGCGCTCGGCCCCGAGGTCGGGACCATCACACGTTGCTCACACTTGCCGGTCAGACTGGAGCGTGGTGATCAACCCATGAAGCGCCGGCTGACGGTGTCGATCCTCCTGGCGGTCGCCGCCGCCCTCCTGATCGTCGGCGTCGGCACCCTGGTGCTCGCGCGCTTCGGCGCCCGGCGGGCCTCGGAGGACGAGCTCCGGGGCCAGGTCGAGTCGACCGCGGACCTCGTGGCGATCGGTGAGCAGCGGATCGGCCAGATGAGCGCCGCCGACTCCCAACTGGTGCGCACCGTGCTCTGCAAGGCCAACCCCAACACGACCACGCCGGGGACCACGCCCGGAACCAACACCTCCGCGGCGGACATCGCCACGCTGCAAGCGGTGATCTGCAAGCGCGGCGGTTCCTCACTCGAAGAGCAGCGGGCGCAGCTGTGCGACAACCTCCCCGCCCGCGTCGAGAACACCTTGAACACCGATGTGCGCACCGCGCGGGATGCGTTCTGCCGGGCCCCGACCGCCGCCAACCTCGACGGCTTCCGCGCGTCCTATTGCGCCTCGATCGACGCGAACCCGATCACCGAGACCGGCGCCCGGCGCCGTACGGAGCAAGCCCGCCGGTTCGTGTGCAACGTCGTGCGGGCACGCACCGACACGCGCGACAACCTCCAATCGGCGTTGTCGAAGGAGTCGATCGACCTCGTCGTGGTGAGCCCTGAGGGCGCGGTCGTGCAGGGCGAGCTCCCGACCGGGGTGAGCATGGACGACCTCCAGGTCGACCGACTGCGGGCGGGCGATACGGTCAGCGGGCCCGTGGGCACGGGCCCGTACGCCGCGGCCGCGATCGATCCGACGTCCCCCGAGCTCAGCGTGATCGTCATCGCCCGGTCCGCAGATCCGGTCCGCGGCCTCATCCCCTGGTTCCTGCTGGCGTCAGGCGTCACGCTGCTGATCGGTGTCGTCGTCGCCAACTCACTCTCGCGCAAGCTCACCCAGCCCTTGCGTGAGGCCCAGGTGGTCACGGCCCGGATCGCCGACGGCGACCTGAGCGTCCGTCTCCGGGAGCACGCCGCGGCCACCGGCGCGCCGAAGGACGAGCTCGACGCACTCGCCCACTCCATCAACGCCATGGCCGAGGCCCTCGAGCGCTCCCGAGGGCTCGAACGCCAGTTCCTGCTGTCGGTCAGCCATGACCTGCGCACCCCGCTGACCTCGATCCGGGGCTACGCGGAAGCGATCGCCGACGGCGCCGCACCTGACCCGACGAGTGCCGCCTCGATCATCCTGGCCGAATCCCGCCGCCTCGAGCGCCTCGTCAAGGACCTGCTCGACCTCGCCAAGCTGGACGCCCGCCGGTTCACGCTGCACATCGGCCCGCTCGACCTCAACGAGATCGCGACGGATTCGGCGGACGGGTTCCGGCGCGAGATCGAGGCGCTGGGCCTGCACATCGAGTTGGCCGAGCAACCGGGGCCGGTGCCCGTGTTCGCCGACCCCGACCGGCTGCAACAGGTGATCGCGAACCTCATCGAGAACGCGATCAAGTACGCACGGGAGGTCATCACCGTGCGGGTCGTGGTCGACGGGCACGGACCCCGGCTGGAGGTCATCGACGACGGTCCCGGCATCGCTCCCCAGGACCTGCCCCACGTCTTCGAGCGCCTCTACGTCGCCGCCGCCACGCCGCAACGCAAGGAGACCGGCTCGGGTCTGGGCCTGGCCATCGTGCGCGAGCTCGTCGAGGCGATGGGCGGGCGCGTCGACGCGGCCGGCAACGAGTCCGGCGGCACGCGCATGGTGCTCACCCTGCCGACGAGCGAACCTGCGCTCCCCCCGACCCCACCACCCGATCCCCGCTGACCACCGGCCCGGCGGGCGGCCGGTTCAGCCGCGCAACGGGAGCGCCTCGACCGTTGCCGGCGCCTCCCCGCCATCCCACGTGACGACGGCGGCGACCGGCGGCTCGATCGTGCGCCCGATCGGCGCCAGCGCCACGAACGAGTCGGCCACCGGTGACCAGGCGATGCTGGTGACCTGGCCGACGACGGTCCCATCGACGACGATCTCGGCGCCGACCGGCAGCGGGGCGGACCCAGTCGGGTCGGTCCCGGCGGCACCGTCTCCCCCCGCCGCCTCGATCCGCAGCCCGCGGATGGGACGGGGGACGTTGTTGCCCCGCGAGTCGATGCGGGCCACCAGTTCCTGGCCCGTGTAGCAGCCCTTCGTGAAGCTCACCGATGCGGCGATCGCCCACGGTCCCACCTCGCCCGGGATCGTCTGGTCGGCCACGAGCTCCGCGCCCAGTCGCGGCACCCCGGCTTCGATCCTGATCGCTTCGAGCGCCTCGGCCGCGACGACCGGCAGATCGAGGGCCATGCCGGGCGGCAGGAGCACGTCCCACCCCTGCGCTCCTGGCCAGCACGCGCGCACGAGCACGGGTGTCCGTGCGTCGAGATGTCCGGCGGCACCCGCCGCTGCGGCTTCGCCCCGGTCATCTGGCTCCGCGGTCGCACCGGCATCGGCCACCACGGCGACGAGCGTGGGCGGCGGGGCATCGCTCTCGTCGTCGCGGCGATCGGCGGCCACGACCCGCCAGCCGGGGAGCAGCTCGATAGTGGCCTTGGTGCGCAGCTTGAAGCGCTGCAGGCGAGCCAGCGCGCCCGGCCCGAACCCGGCGTCGAGGTCGAGGAGGAACGACGTCTCACCCGTGCGGGTGACCCGGATCCACCAGCCGAGCTTGCCGCTCGGATCGAGCAGGAAGGACGGCACGGAGGTCCCTGGGGCCATCGCCACGATGTCCTGGCTCAACTGCCCCTGCAGGTACGTGACCGCATCGGGACCGTCGACCGTGATCACGTCGCACGGCAGGATCGCCTGCCCCGACTCGCCGGCGCGTAGCCGGCGGTAGCCGTCCGCGATCTGTTCGCGCGACGCCGGCGCGGCGGTGGCGGTCGACGGCTCGATGCGCGTTGGGTCGGTCACCAGCTCACCCTACCGAGTGGCGCCGTGGCCCCGTCGACGGCCGACCCCGACTCCGGGTCAGGGTCAGGGTCAGGGTCAGTGTCAGTGTCAGTGTCAGGGTCAGGCTCAGCTGGTTGCCGCGCGCCGCGCCGCGGTCATGCGCCGGGCACCAGGGACCGCCGCCAGGAGCGCCTTGGCCTTGTTGTGGCACTCGAGGTCCTCGTGCTCGGGCACGGAGTCCACCACGACGCCAGCGCCCGCCTGCACCGCCGCGCGCCCGTCCGGGCCGACCACGAGGGTGCGGATGGCGATGGCCGTGTCGATGTTGCCGGAGAAGTCGATGTAGCCGACGACCCCGGCGTAGGGGCCCCGCTTGACCGGTTCGAACTCGTCGATGATCTCCATGGCCCGCACCTTGGGGGCGCCCGACACCGTGCCCGCCGGCAGCGTCGCCCGCAGGACGTCGATCGGCGTCCGGCCTTCGGCGAGTTGGCCCGAGACCTGCGAGGTGAGGTGCATGACGTGGCTGTACCGCTCGAGCGTCATCATCTCGTCCACCCGCTCGGTGCCGAACGCGACCACGCGACCGACGTCGTTGCGCGCCAGATCGATGAGCATGATGTGCTCCGCGACCTCCTTCGGATGCTCGGCCAGCTCCGCGCCCAGGCGGCGATCCTCTTCGTCGGTGCGGCCCCGCCGGCGGGTGCCCGCGATCGGCCGGCTGATCACCCGCCCGTCCAGGAGCTGCACCATCGGCTCGGGCGACGACCCGGCGAGGGTGACCTCGGGCATGCGCACGAAGTACATGTACGGGCTCGGGTTGATCTGGCGCAGCACGCGGTAGAAGTCGAACGGATCGGCCTCGAGGTCGAACTCGAAGCGCTGGGAGAGCACCACCTGGAAGATGTCGCCGGCGAGGATGTACTCCTTCGCCGCGGCAACCGCGCCCTGGTAGGTGTCAGGCCCCATCGACGAGGTGACCTCGGGCAACGGCTCGTCGGCCGGCGGCGGCTCCATCAGCGGCTCGTCGAGTGGTGTCGCCCCGTCCGCCGCGAGCTGATCGAGCCGGGTGATGGCCTCGTCGTAGATCTCGTCGAGATCTGCGGGCGTGGCCCCCACCGGGATGAAGGCGTTCGAGATGAGCGTGACCCGCTGGCGGAAGTGGTCGAACGCGGCGAGCTCACCGATGATCGACAGGACCGCATCGGGGTAGCCGTTGGTGTCGGTCGGGATGTCGGGCAGGTGCTCGACCTCGCGGACCACGTCGTAGCCGAGGTACCCGACCAGCCCGCCGTGCAGCGGCGGCAGATCGTCGAGCACCGGCGACCGGTAGCGGGCCAGCACGTCCTCGATGGCCGTGAGCACGCCCTGATCCAGCCGGATGTCGGCGGGGATCCGCCCGCCCGTCACGGTCACCCGACCGTCGCGCGCCACGAGGGTGGCCGCGGCGCGACGGCCCAGGAACGACCACCGGCTCCACCGCTCGGCGTGCTCGACGGACTCGAAGAGGAACCCGGGTTCATCGTCCCGGCACAGCCGGGCGAAGGCCGCCACGGGCGTGATCAGATCGGCCACGACCTCGCGCCAGACCGGCACGACGGTGAAGTCCGCGGCCAGGGCATGGAACGTCTCTCGGCTGGGTTGGGCCACGTCGGCTCGATGATCCTCAGTGGTCCGGCGTGGCGATGGACTCGCCCTCGCCGAACGCCCGGAAGAAGCACGAGTACTCGCCGGTGTGGCAGGCGCCCCGGCCCTCCTGCTCGACCACGAACAGCAGCGTGTCGCCGTCGCAGTCGTAGTACCCCTCACGGATGTACTGGCGATCCCCGCTGGTCTCGCCCTTGCACCAGTACTCCTGGCGCGACCGGCTCCAGAACCAGGTGCGGCCCGTCTCGAGGGTCTGGCGCAGCGACGCGTCGTTCATCCACGCCAGCATGAGGATGCGGCCGGTGCCGTGTTCCTGGATGATCGCCGGGACGAGGCCATCCGCGTTGAACGCGACCTGCTCGAACTGCTCGGGGACGATGGCGATCGGCGTGGTCTCTGGCATAGGCGGGTCATGGTAGAGCCCGACCGCCGCTGCCCGAAACCGGTTCGGCTGGCGACCCGCACCAACCGTCGAGCCAGCGAGCGGATCGTGGCAACCGAACGGGCCGCACAGGAGCCGAGAACCCGGCGGGCGCGGCGACGGGCCCACCCGGGGCACCGGGCCGACCGGACCGAGAACGTCAGAGGTACAGCCCGGTGCTGCCTTCTTCGAGGCGCTTGGCCGCGACGGCATGGATGTCGCGCTCGCGCAGGATGACGAAGTCCTCGCCCCGGACCTCCACCTCGTAGCGGTCCTCAGGGTTGAACAGCACCTGATCACCGGCCTCCATGGCGCGCACGTTCGGACCGACCGCGACCACCTCGGCCCACGCCAGGCGCTTGCCGATCTGCGCGGTCGCAGGGATGAGGATGCCCCCCGTCGACCGGCGCTCGCCTTCGGACCCACCGATGCGCACCAGGATGCGGTCGTTGAGCATCTTGATCGGGAGCTTGTCGACGCTGTTGGTGGCCCCGGGCGCGGAGGTCGACAGGTTGCCGTCCGACACCGGGGACGGCGTCCCGGCCCGGCCCGCCGCCGTCGACTCGCCGCGGACCGGGCCCGCGTCGGAACCGGCGTCGGCAGCAGTCGCGGCGCCGGTGTCGGTACCGGAACCGGTCTCGGTGGGGGTCACGGTGTCGGCGTTCTCGGCGTCGGCTGGGGTGTCACTCACGTCGCGACGGTACCGTCTCGGTTCGTGCCCGACGACATCGAGACGCTGACCCTCACGACCACCGACGGCCTCGCCCTCGAGGCCGAGGCGCGGATCCCCACCACGGCCCGAGCGGCGGTCGTGCTCCCCCATCCGCATCCCCAACACGGCGGGTCGATGCGGTCCCTCGTCACCAGCGAGCTCTTCCGCACCCTCCCCGAACGCGGCCTCGCGGTCCTGCGGTTCAACTTCCGCGGCGTCGAGCGCTCCCAGGGCGAGCACGGCCACGGACGCGGCGAGCACGCCGATGTCATCGCGGCGATCGATGCCTTGGCCACCCGCACCCCTGTCCGTCCGCTGATCACCGCCGGGTGGTCCTTCGGGGCCGACGTCTCCCTGTCGGTCCTCGACGAGCGGCTCGCCGGTTGGTTCCTCATCGCGTCACCCCTGCGGATCCTGCGGCCCGACGAGTTCCTCGCGGCCCACGATCCCCGACCGAAGTTCTTCGCCAGCCCGGAGAACGACCAGTTCCGACAGCCGGACGGGGTGCGCGAGCTGACCGCCGACTGGGTCAACACCGAGGTCGAGACCGTCGCCGGCGCGGATCACTACCTGGTCGGCCGGACCGCCAAGGTCGCCGACCTGCTCGAGGCGTTCGTCGACCGCCTCCCCTGAGCCCCGCCACCCGACATTGAGACGAAACGTCGGCTGCGAGGCCACAGAACGTCCCGATTTCGAGCGGTGCGCACCCTCGGACGGTCAGGCTGGGCGGACGGTGATGCCCGCAGCCGTCATCGCCGCCTTGGCCTCGCCGATCGTGTGCTGCCCGAAGTGGAAGATCGATGCCGCGAGCACCGCATCGGCGTGCCCCTCGACCACCCCTTCGGCCAGGTGCGCGAGCGTGCCGACGCCACCCGACGCGATCACCGGGATCGTGGTGGCGTCCGCGACGAGCCGGGTGAGGGGCAGATCGAAGCCGTCCTTGGTCCCGTCGCGGTCCATCGAGGTGAGCAGGACCTCGCCCGCGCCCCGGCGCGACGCGTCGACAGCCCAGGCGACGGCGTCGAGATCGAACGGCGTGCGGCCGCCGTGGGTGTAGACCCGGAAGCCCGACGGCGTGGCTGGGTACGGGTCCTCGGCGCGACACGACCGCGCATCGATGGCGACCACGCAGCACTGGGCCCCGAACTCCTCGGCGATCTCACCGATGAGCGCCGGGCGTTCCACCGCGGCGGTGTTCACCGAGACCTTGTCCGCCCCGGCGCGCAACAGTCGGCGGGCATCGTCCACCGACCGGATGCCACCGCCGATGGTGAACGGGATGAAGACCTGCTCCGCCGTCCGCCGCACGACATCGACGATCGTGTCGCGCTGATCCGACGACGCCGTGATGTCCAGGAAGACGAGCTCGTCGGCGCCCTCGGCGTCATAGCGCGCCGCGAGCTCGACTGGATCGCCCGCGTCGCGCAGATCGACGAAGTTCACGCCCTTGACGACGCGCCCGGCGTCGACGTCGAGGCACGGAATCACCCGTGCGGCACGCATCAGCGCGCCCCGCCGACGCTGGGTCCAGACCCGGGAGCGCCCGCGGCCGCCGCGTCGCGCACGAAGTTGCCGAGCAGGTGCAGCCCATTCGCACCCGACTTCTCGGGGTGGAACTGCGTCGCGAAGACGTTGTCGCGATGCACCGCGGCGGCCAGCGGCGCGCCGTAGTCGCACGTGGCGACGACGTGGGTCGGATCGTCAGCGGCGAACGAGTGGACGAAGTACATCCAGGCCGGATCCGGTAGGCCCTCGAACAGCGACGAGGGGGTCACGATGTCGAGCACGTTCCACTGCATCTGCGGCCGCTTGACGGTGTCGGGCAGCCAGCGCACCGTGCCGGGCAGCACCCCCAGCCCCCGGGCCCCGGGCGTCTCCTCGGATCGCTCGTAGAGCAACTGCATGCCGACGCAGATGCCGAGGAACGGCTGACCTCGACCGACGGCGTCGAGGGCGACCGTGTCGAGATGCGCGGCGCGCAGCGCTTCCATGCAACGACCGAACGCGCCCACCCCGGGCAGCACGACACCCGCCGCGTCGCGCACCAGGCCGGGATCGTCGGTGAGCCGCGCGTCCGCGCCGACGTGCTGCAGCGCCTTCTGGGCCGACCGCAGGTTGCCGATGCCGTAGTCGAGCACCGCGATGAGCGTCACAAAGTGCCCTTCGTGGAGGGGATCCCGGTGCCCTCGACCTTCACCGCGTCGCGCAGCGAACGCGCCACGGCCTTGAAGGAGGCTTCGATGATGTGATGGGTGTTCTTGCCGCGCACGCACTGGACGTGCAGGGTGAGGCCGGCGGCGGTGACGAACGCGCGCCAGAACTCCTCGGCGAGCTGCGGATCGAAGGGCGGATCCCCGAGGATCTTCTCGCCCGGGAACTCGACCTCGTAGACGAAGAACGGTCGACCCGACAGATCCAACGCCACGTCGATGAGCGCCTCGTCGAGCGGCACGCGGTTGGAGGCGAAGCGCCGCACGCCCGCCTTGTCGCCCAGGGCCTGCCGGAACACCTCACCGAGCAGGATGCCCGTGTCCTCGACGGTGTGGTGGGCGTCGATCTCGAGGTCACCCGTGGCGTGCACCCGCAGATCGAACCCACCGTGGCGACCGAGCTGGCTGAGCATGTGATCGAAGAACGGCAGACCGGTCGTGACATCGACGACGCCGGTGCCGTCGATCAGCAACGTGATGGAGATGTCGGTCTCCTTGGTCGTCCGGCTCTTGCTGGCTTCACGGGCGGCGGTCGTCACGAGAGGATCTCCTGGAGGGCGGTGAGGAACGCGTCGTCCTCGGCGGTGGTGCCGATCGTGACGCGCAGGCAACCCTCGAGGCGGGGCCAGGACGAGCAGTTGCGCACGAGGACCGAACGATCGAGCAGCTGCTGCCACACGTCGGCGCCATCGACCGCGGTCGGGCGGAAGAGCACGAAGTTCGCGCCCGAGGGCCACACGTCGACCGGCAGATCGGCCAGCGCCGCCTGCAGGCGACCGCGCTCTTCGACCAACGCGGCGACCCGTTCGTTCATGTCGTCGACGTAGTCGAGCGAGAGCGTGCCGGCGAGCTGCTTGAAGGAGTCGAGGTGGTACGGGAGCACCACCTTGTCGAGCTCCGCCACGATCGATGCCGGTCCGACCAGGTAGCCGAGCCGGGCGGCGGCCATGGACCAGGTCTTGGAGAAGGTGCGGGTGACCACGAGCGGCGCCTGCTCGTCGAGCAGGTCGAGCGCCGACCACGGGGCGAACTGCCCGTACGCCTCATCCACGACGAGCAGCGCGTCGCTGTCGATCGCGTGGCGGAGCACCGCGCGCACCGTCTCTTCGCGGTCGACGACGCCGGTGGGGTTGTTGGGCGAGCACAGGAACGCGACGGCGGGCCGGTGCTCGCGAAAGACGCGGTCGACCTCGGCCAGGTCGGTCGTGAAGTCCGCCGCGCGCTCGCCCACCGCCACGGCCGTGCCGGTGAGGGCGGCGATGTGGCTGTGCAGCGCGTACGTCGGTTCCCAGACCGCGGCGACCCGACCGGCTCCGCCGTAGGTGAGCAGCACCGTCTGCAGGACCTCGTTCGAGCCGTTCGCCACGAACACCTGCTCCGGCCCGACCCCGTGCTGCACGCCGATCGCGGTGCGGAGCTCGAGCGCCGCACGATCCGGATAGCGGTGCCACTCGACGCGGCCGAGCGCACGATCGATCGCTTCGAGCCACGCGCGGGGAGGGGGAAACGGCGACTCGTTCGTGTTGAGACGAACGGCGACCTCGACCTGCGGTGAGTGGTAGCCCGCCATGAGCGCAACGTCATCGCGAGGTTTGATGCTCACGCGCCGCCACCCCCGCCGGCCTCGGACGCATCGCGGCCGACGTCGGTCGCGGCCCGCAGCCGGATCGAGTTGGCGTGCGCGTCGAACCCCTCGGTGTCGGCCAGGACCTCGACATAGGGCGCGACGAGGTCGAAGGCGTCGCGATCGAGCGTGACGATGTGGATCTGCTTGACGAAGTCGTCCACCGTCAGCGCCGAGCCGAAGCGCGCCGAGCCATACGTGGGCAGCACGTGGGAGGGACCGGCGATGTAGTCGCCGATCGATGCCGGCGCCAACGGCCCGCAGAACACGGCGCCCGCGTGTCGGACCAGCGGCACCAGCGCCTCGGGATCCGCGTTCATGAGCTGCAGGTGCTCCGGGGCGATGAGGTTGGCCACCTCGATGGCCTGCTCCGGGGAATCCACGAGCACCGAGTAGCCGCCCTCCGCGAACGTCGACTCGATCTCGGCCCGGCGAGGTGAGGCCGCGACGAGCTTGTCGATCGCGTCATCGATCGCGTCGGCCGCATCGGGCGACCACGTGATGAGCCAGGCCAGCCCGTTGGGACCGTGCTCGGCCTGGACGATCACGTCGATGGCCGCGAAGTCGACCGGGGTGGTGTCATCTGCGATCACGACGATCTCACTCGGCCCGGTGAACGCCGACGGGATGCCCACCACGCCGGACACCTCGCGCTTGGCGATGGCCACGTAGATGTTGCCCGGTCCGCTGATGACATCGACCGGTCGGATCGAGTCGGTGCCGTAGGCCATCGCCCCGATCGCCTGCGCGCCGCCGATCGCGTACACCTCGTCGACGCCGGCCAGCGCGGCCGCCGCGAGGACCGCCGGTGAAACCTCCCCCGTCTCGCGATCCGGCGGTACGCACAGCACGATCTCCGCCACCCCGGCGACCCGCGCCGGCACCGCCGTCATCAGCACGGTGGACGGGTAGGCCCCACGCCCCCCGGGCACGTAGACGCCGGCTCGGTCGACGGGCACCGAACGACCGCGCACGACGATGCCGTTGCGCTCGTAGGTGTGCTCGGGTCGCAGCTGCGCACGGTGGAACGCCTCGATCGAGTCGCGGGCGGCGGTCAGCGCCTCGACCAGCGCCGGCGATGCCGCGGCCAGCGCGGCATCGAGCGCGGATCGGGGGACGCGCAGATCGGTCAGGGCCACCCCGTCGAAGCGCTCGGTGCACTCGCGCACCGCGACATCGCCTCGCGCCGCGACATCGGCCAGGATCGCCTTGACCGCCGCGACCGGCCCCTCCCCCCCGCTGTCGGGCCGGGGCAGGTACGACGCCAGATCCCCGGTGATGCCGCGCAGGTCGAGTCGGTTGAGCGTCATCGCTCGCTCCCCGCCCGGACCGGCGACCGGCGAGGTCGAGCGAGCGGGCTGGACGGGCCGGAACCGAGCGGGCGGCGGCGCGGCGGCGCGGCGGGCGCAGCCGGCGCGACGGACCGGCAGGCGGAGCCGGCCGGGCGGGGCGTCAGGGGCGACAGGAGGCGGTGCATGCAGCGCCAACTCTACGTGGCGCCGGCGCCCGCCCTCGCACCCATTGCGCCTCGCAACGCCGCTCGGACCGGGAGAGCGGTAGAAAGAGCCCCGTGAACACCTCCCATGCCGAGCTCGACTCCGCCTCCACCACGATCGACGAGCTGATCGACCGCATCAGCGCCGCCGCCAACCGGTTCGAGGCCGGTGGCGACGAGGCAACGGCCACGGATCTCTACGACGTGGAGCGCTCGATGCGAGCGGCGTCACGGCGCCTCGGTGCGGTCGTCCGGCGCCTCGACGCCTGAGAGCCGACGCTGGAAGGACCTGATTCGAAAAAGACGCCGGCGCCCTCCCGAAGGGGGCGCCGGCAGGGCGACACTGGGCGGCGGATCCCAGATGATGTCGCCAGCTACCAGGTGGCGGGAACCTGGTCCTTTCAGACTACACCGTTCGGCCTACGCTTGGAATCCCCCATCAGGAAAAAGACGGTGTCGCATGGCCGGCTGGCGCGGGTGGGCGCCGTCCAAGATCCCAGGAACACAAGGCGAATGCAGCGTATTTTCAGTGCCGCTGGCCCCCGCAAGATTTCTTGGCTGTCACGGTTCGGTTTCAGGTTAGATCCGCGATGAGGGACAGAAGTCGTTCAGAATGCAGTCGTCGCACCGCGGTTTGCGCGCCACGCAGACCGCCCGCCCGTGCAGGATCAGCCGCAGGCTGAACCAGCCCCGTTCCGATGCCGGCACCATCGGGTTGAGCGCGAGCTCGACCTGGACGGGGTCGGTCTCGGTCGTCAGCCCGAGCCGCAGCGCGAGTCGGCCGACATGGGTGTCGACCGGGAGGCCGGGCAGATCGAACACGACGCTGCGCACCACGTTCGCGGTCTTGCGCCCGACCCCGGGCAACGTCACCAGGTCCTTCATCGCGCTCGGGACCTCGCCGGCGAAACGCTCGACGACCCCTTGGGCCATGCCCATGAGGCTCTTCGCCTTGTTGTGGTAGAAGCCTGTCGGACGGATGATCTCTTCGAGCTCGAGGGGGTTGGCGGCCGCCAGATCGGCAGGCTCCGGGTATCGGGCGAACAGGGCCGGCGTCACCATGTTCACGCGCTCGTCGGTGCACTGCGCCGACAGGATCGTGGCGGCCAACAGCTCGTAGGCGTTGTGGTGGTCGAGCGCGCACACCGCGTCGGGATACTCCGCGGTGAGTCGCCGGTTGGTCTCGCGGGCTCGTCCGGCCGGCGTACGGGGGCGCAACATGCAGCGGACCCTACCGGCCGCGATCCCGCGGACGAACCGGCCCGCCCGACCGCCTCGCTAAGGTCCCCCCGATGATCCGCGTCCACGTGACCCCCGCCGCCGTGCACGACGAGCTCGCCGGGAACGACGCGATGCAGCGGCTGGCCCACGGCGACGCGCTCGACCAGGCCATGTACGGCTGGTCTCTCCTCACCACCGTCATCGCCGACGCACGCGCCCGCGGGGCGACCTCGCTCACCCTCGATGTCGAGGGCGCCGGCGACATCCACGCCGCGATGGCCGAGACCAACCACATGACCCTGGTCCGCGAGCTCTGCCGCATGCACCGAGATCTGCCCGCACCCCCACCCCGGCCGCTCACCGTGCGCCCGTTCGAGGTCGGGCGCGACGAGACCGCGTGGCTGGAGGTCAACAACCGGGCGTTCGCGTGGCATCCGGAGCAGGGCGGGTGGGACCTCGCGGCGCTTCAGGCGCGCGAGGCCGAACCCTGGTTCGATCCCGCCGGCTTCTTCCTGCACGAGATCGGCGACCGCCTGGCCGGCTTCTGCTGGACCAAGGTCCACCGCGACGAGCGGCCCCAGCTCGGCGAGATCTTCGTCATCGCGGTCGATCCGGACCTCGCGGGCCGGGGTCTCGGACGTGATCTCGTGCTGATCGGGCTCGACTGGCTCGCCCACCAGGATCTCCACCACGCGATCCTCTACGTCGAAGGCGACAACGAGTCCGCGCTGGCGTTGTACCACCACCTCGGGTTCGAGGTCACCGAGACACGACGATGGTGGCGCCTCGACCTGACCACGCCCGCACCGGGCTCCCCGCCTGACGGGCTGACGGGCTGACGGGCTGACGCGGCGGCACCAGCACGATGGGGATGGCGGCAGGAGCACTACCCTGATCCGGTGCCCACCCGCTATGACCTCGATCGCGACGCGCTCGGTGACCTGCTCACCGGCGAGCCGCGCTATCGCGTCGACCAGGTGTGGGACGGGCTCTACCGGCAGGCCGCGGAGCTGGACGACCTGACGACGCTGCCCAAGCAACTACGGGGCGCCCTGGCCACCGAGCTCCCCCTCACCCTCGACCCGGTGGCCGAATCCATCAGCGCGGACCAGGCGACCGTCAAGTGGCTGTGGTCCCTGCGCGACGGGGCAAGCGTCGAGACCGTGCTCATGCACTACCCCGAGCGGTCGACGGTCTGCGTCAGCACGCAAGCGGGCTGCGCGATGGCGTGCGGGTTCTGCGCCACGGGCCAGGCCGGGTTCGAACGCAACCTCACGACCGGCGAGATCGTCGAGCAGGTCGTGCGGGCGATCCAGCGGGCGCGCACGGGCCCCACCCCTCGACGGGTGTCGAACATCGTGTTCATGGGGATGGGCGAACCCATGGCGAACTACGACCGTGTGTGGGGAGCGGTCGAACGCCTCCACGGTGACCTCGGCATATCGGCGCGGCACCTGACCATCTCGACCGTCGGCATCTTGCCGGGGATCCGCCGGTTGGCCACCGAATCGTTGCCGGTCAACCTCGCCGTGTCGTTGCACGCCGCCAACGACGTGCTGCGCGACGAGCTCGTCCCGATCAACAAGCGCTACCCGCTCGCCGACCTCGCGGAGGCGTGCGCGGCGTACCTCGCGGCCAAGAACCGACGGCTCTCGTTCGAGTGGGCCCTCATCGACGGCGTGAACGACCGGCCGAGCGACGCCCAGGAGCTCGCGGCCTACGCCCGATCCCTCCGGGCCCACGTGAACCTCATCCCCCTCAACCCGACCCCGGGCTTCCTCACCCGGGGCACCCCACCGGCGCGCGTGCGGGCGTTCCGCGACGAGCTCGAGGCGTTGGGAGCCAACGCCACCGTCCGCCAGAACCGCGGGACCGAGATCGACGCGGCGTGCGGCCAGTTGCGGGCGAACCACGAGATCCAGGTCGGCACGCCCCGCCGGCGAACGGGCGCCGACCGGATCAGCGCACCAGGACCGTGACCCGGCGGTCGGCACGGATGGCGTCGACCAGCACCTCGTGAGACCCGACGGTGGCACCCGGCCAGATCACGCTCCGGGCGACCCCACCCGCGATCACGCTGCCCGCGCCGATGATCGCCTCATCGAGGTGCGCGGACGGTTCGATCACCACCCCCGCGCCGACGAGTGAGACGGACGAGGAGGTCTCGTCGCCGGCACCGCCGACGCCGGTCTCGGCCGCCGGCGCAGCGAGGCGCGCGGCGGCGAGGTTGGCGGCGAGGTACTGCGCCGGCGTGCCGCAGTCGATGAGCGGGCCGTGGTAGGGCACCGTCTCGACCCGGCCCGTCGCCGCGGCCGCACGCCAACACACCTCGTACAGCCCCGAGGGGACGGGCCCCAGACGCGCGACGTCGCTGGCCGGCAGCAGGGACGCCACGACCGCACTGCGAGGACCGAAGGGCGCATCGCCCGACACCATGACCCGCACGCGATCGCCGTCCCAACCGCTGACGAACGGCGTGAGGTCGGCCTGGGTCCACGCGTCGGCGTTCACGATCAGGGCGGCCCGCCCGTCGAGCCAATCCCGCAACTGCCCGATCGCCCCCGCGGTGCCCAGCGC
>JBBQHT010000101.1:0-15991 GCA_038324235.1 Acidimicrobiales bacterium | reverse complement strand
CGAGGTGCCCCCCACCCGCGCCGAGCTGCCCAAGATCATCAGCGTGGACGATCACGTGATCGAGCCGCCGATGATGTTCCTCGATCGGCTCCCGGCGAAGTACCACGCCGTCGCGCCGCGGGTCGAGCGCCACGGCCTCGGAAGCCTGGCGTTCAACGGCACCAAGTACACGTACACGGTCGACGACGACAACGGTGACGCCTGCGACTGGTGGCTCTACGAGGACCTCATGGTCCCGCTGCGCCGCATCATCGCCGCCGTCGGCTTCCCCCGCGATCAGATCACGCTCTCGGCCATCACCTACGACGAGATGCGCAAGGGCTGCTGGGACCAGACCGCCCGCCTCGAGGACATGGACGTCAACTGGGTCGAGGCCTCGCTCTCGTTCCCGACCTTCCCGCGGTTCTGCGGACAGACCTTCCTCGAGGCCCAGGACCGCGAGCTCGCCCTGCTCTGCGTGCAGGCGTACAACGACTGGATGGTCGAGGAGTGGTGCGGCGGCACCGGCGGCCGACTGATCCCCCTGTGCCTCATCCCCCTCTGGGACCCGGTGGCCGCGGCCGCTGAGGTCCGGCGCAACGCAGCGCGGGGCGTCCACGCCGTGTGCTTCAGCGAGATCCCCCATCACCTCGGGCTCCCGTCGATCCACACCCGGCACTGGGACCCCTTCTTCGAGGCCTGCGCCGAGACCGACACGGTCATCAACATGCACATCGGCTCGTCGTCGCAGATGCCCGCCACGTCGCCCGACGCGCCGGCCACCGTGCAGGCGACCCTCAGCTTCGGCAACGCCATGGCGTCCATGACCGACTTCTTGTTCTCCGGCGTCCTCGTGCGCTACCCGACCCTGAAGCTCGCCTACTCCGAGGGCCAGATCGGCTGGATCCCCTACATCCTCGAGCGCGCCGACGACGTGTGGGAACAGCATGCCGCGTGGGCCCAGGCCGACCGCCTGCCGGAGCCGCCGTCCACCTACTACTTCCGCAACATGTACGGCTGCTTCTTCCGCGATCAGCACGGCATCAACTCGCTCGCCGACGTCGGGGTCGACAACATCACCTTCGAGACCGACTACCCCCACTCCGACTCGACCTGGCCCGACACGAAGGCCGTCGCGGAGGAGATGTTCGCCGGCCTGGCCGACGACGTGGTGCACAAGATCGTGCGGGGCAACGCCATCCGCATGCTCAGCCTCGACTTCGAGTGAACACCGGCGAGGTTCACGGGCACGGGGCGCGGGCGACCCGCTGACGCCCCGCCGGGTGGATCCACTGGCTGCGGCTGGCTGACAACCGTGTCACCCCGGCCCGTCGACTCGGTCGGTCATACTCGGGGGCGTGCCCCGCTACGTGATCGCGACCGACGAGACGAAGTTCGATGTGACAACCAGGCCGGGCATCGCCGGAGTCGGGGCTCGGGTCACCGGGGTGCGCGGCACGTTCGAGGCGAGCTTCGACGACGAGGGCAAGGCCGATCTCGACCAGCCCCTGACGGGCGACTTCTCGATGGCGGTCGGCGACATCGGCACCGGCAACCAACTGCTCACGGCCGGCGTGAAGCGTTGGCTCGGCGACGCCAAGCAGACCGCGGTCCAGGGCCGCATCAGCGACGTGCGGGGCCGACCCGACGGTCGCCTCGACTTCGCGATGCACATCGACGTCAAGGGCCGCCACGTGCCCCTGGTGGGCACCGGCCGCATCCACGTGCGGCCCAACGGGCAGGTCGAGGCCACCGGCGGCACGCTGTGCGACCCACGGGCGTTCGGCCTGCCGTTGCCACCGCTGCTCAACCTCGTGATCCACGTCCGCTGGCGGTTGCTCCTCGTCCCCGAGACCGCGTGACCCCCGCAGAGGTCACGCGGCCGCGCCGGCCGCCGGCTGATCGAAGACGACGGTGACGCGAGGCGTCCCCGTACCGGCGAAGAGGCCCTCGACGAACGACCGGGTGTTGGCCTCGGCCCGGTCCCGCAGCCCCGTCTGGTCTGCGGTGTCGGCCAGCTTCTGCTCCGCCTTCTCGTAGTACTGCTGGTCACCGGTCGCCCCCGTGCTGGACATCGCGTCCTCGGCCCGGTCGAGCAGACCGCGGTCGCGGGCGACGACCGAGCTCTTGTGCGGATCGAGGCGGGGCCGAGTCAGCTCAGGGGCCGGCAGGTGCACGGTGACCGAGGTGCCGTCGGCGCTCTTCTCGATGGCCGACGGGTCGAGATGGGAGAAGTCCACCGTGGCGTCGACATCGCCCTCGGCAACGAACACGACCCGCTCACCTTGCAGCACGGCGGGGAGGTGGTCGGACTTCTGCTCGATGTCGATGATCGACTCCAGGTGCTGCGAGGCGGCAGTGTACCGGCTCACGTCCTGCAGGCGCTCGACGGTCACGTCGTGGTCGTGGGCCACCTCGGTGGTCGAGAGCGGACTCGGGATCTTGAGGCCGGCGAGCATCGCCGCCACGCCGAGTGCGGTCACGGTGACGATGGTGACGACGACGACCTGGGCGACGAGGAGGTACGGACGGGTGGCACGGGCAGCGGTCTTCACGGTCAGCTTTCGGGGGTCGGGGACGACGGTCCCCTGTGCAACGACGTCGACCAGTAGGAGGTTCCGGCGGAAACGACGTTTGTGGCACATGTCATGCCAGAACTGGATCCACCAGCTGGCGCGTCTTGCCTTGGGCTTCGAGGTTGGCCGCGTCGCGCGTGCCGGATGCCCCACTTGTCGGTGACGACCTTCATGCTGCTGCACATCGGTGTTGATGCGCTCGCGCTCGGAGTCCGCCGCTGCTCAACCTGGTGATCCATGTACGCTGGCGCCTGATCCTGGCAGCGGAGCCCTCGGCGTAGGCGACGTGCGGTTCGCTGTGGCGGGGCCCACCAAGCCAACCAACTCGTTCGCCGGTCGATGTCAACCTCTGCCGGGGTCCGCGCGTATGAAGTGGGGCGGACTCGGCGTCAGCGGAGCGCGCCCAGTCAGCGGCACAGGGAATGACCGAAGGGGGGGCTTGATGAACCACATCAGACGAACGTCAGGCGGAGCGACGGGGCGATGGGCCGTGGTCCTGGCGGCCGCGCTCGTGTCGACCTTGGCGGTCACGGAGGTATCTGGCGCCCAGGGCGCCGGCGCCGCCGAACCCGTCGGCCTCGCGGCGCCGGCGTCCACCACGGCCGATGTGGTCACCACCATCGCCGGGACCGGCGCCGCGGGCTTCAACGGAGACAACGTCCCGGCCCTGAGCGCGCAGATGAACGGGCCCAGCGGCATCGCCCACGACAGCCATGGTGACGTCTACTTCGCCGACGAAGGGAACAACCTCATCCGCAAGATCAGCGCCGCCACGGGCAACGTGATCACCGTGGCCGGCACCGGCACCCTCGGATACAACGGCGACAACCGCTCGGCCACGACCGCGCAACTTGCAGGCGCGCGCGATCTCGCGATCGACAGCCACGACAACGTCTACGTCGCCGACTTCTACAACAACCGCATCCGCAAGGTCGACACTGCCGGCACGATCTCCACCATCGCCGGCACCGGTGTCTTCGGATACAACGGCGACAGCCGCGCGGCCACGACCGCCCAGTTGGAGTACCCCTCCGGCATCGCGATCGATCCCACCGGCAACATCTACTTCACGCAGTATTGGGACAGCCGCGTGCGCAAGATCGACACGAGCGGCACGATCACCACGGTTGCCGGCGCTCCCGCCACCCCGAACTTCAACGACGGGATCGCGGCGACGTCCGCGTCCCTGTCATGGCCCATGGATGTGGTGTTCGACAGCGCCGGCAACATCGTCGTCTCCGATTTGGGCACCGAGCGGGTCCGGCGCATCGACACCACCGGTGTCATCACCACGGTCGCCGGCCTCCCCGACAAGACCTACTACAACGGCGGGTACAA
This sequence comes from Acidimicrobiales bacterium, assembly GCA_038324235.1. GTDB lineage: Bacteria > Actinomycetota > Acidimicrobiia > Acidimicrobiales > Acidimicrobilacustridaceae > JBBQHT01. The sequence goes on along the minus strand of JBBQHT010000101.1, from coordinate 12,098 downwards.
CGGCGACAACCAGCCAGCTACCAAGGCGGAGCTGAACCACCCCTACGGAATCGCGATCGACGGCACCGGCAACCTCCTCATCGCCGACCTGGACAACCAACGGATCCGTCAGGTCGACGCAGCCGGGGTGATCACCACGATCGCCGGCACCGGCGCTTCCGGGTTCAACGGCGACGGCCTGCCGGCGACCAGCACCCAATTGAACTTCGCGTCACAGATCGGCTTCGACGCCGCAGGGCACCTCCTGATCTCGGACTTGCTCAATGAGCGCATCCGGATGGTCGCGCCCGGCACGACCGGATCCATCACCGGCGTGCTGCACGGACCCGGGGGCGAGGCGGCCGCCGGGGTGCACGTCGTGGTGTACTCGGCGACTGGGTGGTGGGTCACCGTCGGATCGACCACGACTGCGGCCGACGGCACCTATCAGCTGGGCGGGCTGCCTCCCGCGGCGTACCGGCTCCGGGTCACCGACTTCCAGGGCCGCTACCGCAACGGTTGGGCGAGCGGCCGCCTCACCCAGCCGACCGGCGACGCGTACACGGTCCCGTCCGGCGGATCGGTCGCCGTCGATCTGACCCTGGCGGCGCGACCGGTCGGCAAGATCGTCGGCACGGTGACCGCCGGGCCGGACGCGGCCCCGAAGGCCAACGTCGAGCTCCAGCTCTTCGACGGCCTCGATCCGTCACACGGGTACGTCATGAGCGGCAAGACCGACAGCTTCGGCCACATCCACCTGACCCACGTCCCCGACGGGGCGTACTACCTGCGCATCATCGACCGGGACCACATGTACGCGCCCATCTGGTTCCACGGCGTTGCGCCGCCGCTCAACCGCGTGGGCACGGCTCCCGTCGGCGTCAGCGGCGGCACCCCCAGCTTGATCGGGATCCACCTCACCTGATCGCGATCCACCGCAACTGACTCATCAGTCGCGCAGGCGCAGCAGCGTGGCCTCGGCCTCGGCGACGATGCGCTCGATCAGCTCGTGCACGGTGGGCAGGTCGTCGATGACGCCGATCCCCTGCCCGGTCGGCAAGATGCCGACCTCGGGCTGGCCGTCCACCATCGATGCCTTGATGAGCATCGGGGCGTTCGCCGCCATCGCCAGCTGCGCCCAGCTGAGGTCCTGGTGCTTCTTCATCGCGAAGCCCTCGGTGAGCAGGTCCTTCCACGACGTGCCGGTCAACTTGCGGAACTCGACGGCGTTGCGCAACGCCTTCGGGAACCGCGTGACCACCGACGCGTGCTCGAGCTCCTCGACGAGCTCGGTCCGCACCACTCGCTGCGGGTGGCCGTCGATCGCCTTGGACACCACGGTGTCGTTGACGGTCTTGCCCAGGTAGATCTGCTTGATGATGTCCGGCACGGTCGAGTCGGCGGTGAGCAGGAACCGGGTCCCCATCGCGATGCCCGATGCACCCCACGCCAGCGCCGCCACCAGTCCGCGACCGTCGTGGAACCCGCCGGCGCCGATGACGGGGATGTCGACGGTGTCGACGACCTGGGGCAGCAGCAACGAGGTCGGGACCGTGCCCGTGTGGCCGCCACCCTCGGCCCCTTGCGCGATCACCGAGTCTACGCCACACTCGGCGCCCTTCTACGCGTGGCGGCGCGCCCCGACGGTCGGCATGGTCACGATGCCGTGGTCCTTCAGCTTCGAGATCACGTCCTTGCTCGGCGCCTGGGCGAACGACGCCACGCGCACCTTCTCCGCGATCAGCAGATCGATCCGCTCGCCGATGTCGGGCTGATCGGCGCGCAGGTTCACCCCGAACGACTTGCCCGGCGCGCGGTCCTTCACCTCGAAGATGGCCTTGCGCAGCTCGTCGTAGGTCATCGTGGCCGAGGCCAAGATGCCGAGGGCGCCCGCGTTGGCGGTCGCCGCGGTCAGCCGCGCGCCCGACACCCAGCCCATGCCGGTCTGCACGATCGGCAGGTCGACACCGAACAGCGTGCACGCCCGCGTGTGCATCGCCCCGGGGATCACGTCTTCACCTCGGTGGCGCGCAGGTTGCGCGGATCGATGACCTCGCGGATGAGCTGCAGCTCCTCCGCGGTCGGCAGGCGCGACTCCGGGACCGCGTCGGGGATGACGAGCTCGAAGCCCGTGGCCGCGACGACATCGTCGACGCTGACCCCCGGGTGCACCGATCGCACGCGCATCGTGTTGTCCGGCGTCTCGAAGTCGAGGACCGCGAGGTTCGTGACCACGCGCCGGATCTCGTGGAAGCGCGACGCCACCGGGCCCAGCTCGCGGGCCCGGTCGTAGCCGACGCCGCTGACCACATCGACCTTCGGCACGAAGACCTTCGGGTTGTGGTTCGGGATCCAGTACGAGGTCGTGTGGTTGATCGTGTTGCCGGGAGCGCCCCGGAACCCGAGCAGCTGGGCCTTGGGCTGGTGCCAGTCACCGATGCAGGCGAAGTTCTGGTTGCCGTAGCCGTCGATCTGGCTGGCGCCCATCATCACGTGCCGCTTGCCGTTCCACAGCACGCTGAACATCTGCGGGTACGGGTTCCAGGACTCGACGACGGCGTCGACCTCGAGGTGACCGTCGACCGATCGGTACGGGTCGGTGCCGGGCGGCAGCACCGACGACGTGAAGGTGGCGAAGCCGTCGGTCATGACCACGTGCGGCGAGAACGTCTCTCGCGCGAGACGGCCACCGATCATCGGGATCAGCCCGATGGGGTTCACCAAGCGCTCACCGTCGCCGCGGAAGCACTCGGCCACCGCGACCACGCACACCTCGGCGGTCGTCACGTCTGTCGCCAGATCGCTCATCACTTGCCTCCTTCGGCGCGGCGGGCGGCCACGGCGGACTGGTAGTCGGCCTCGGTCTCGAGCTCGAGCCAGGCCGTCGCGAACGCGGCCCAGTCCTCGGGGGTGGCCGCGGCCTTCGCGTACTCCCGCTGGAACGCCTCGTCCCGGCCGTAGTCCGGCGGGCATTCCGTGAAGTGCGCGCCACCCGGTGCCTCGACGACGCCGGTCACCTGGAGCCGCGAGATGTGCTGGGTGTGGAACGACCCGTAGGTCGGGAAGTCCTCGGTGGCGATGATGCGCTCGGCTGACATGTACGTGTTGGTCGCCGCGGCGGCGAACAGATCGTCCATGTACAGATCGGAGCCGAGGAACTGGCCGTTGCCGCCCTGATCGGCCCGGTTCTGGTGGATGAGCGCAGCATCGAGTGGGAGCGCCGGCATCGCGATCAGCTCCTCGCCGTCGCTCCCGTCGGGGCCCGGATACGGCGACCGCACGGTGAGGATCTCGGGCATCACCCGAGGGATGTCGCTACCGAGTCCCGCTCGCGTGGGCAGGAACGGCACCCGCCACGCGGCGGCCTGCAGACCGAGGAGCAACATGCCCTCGTCGAGCTCCATAGCCGACACGGTGCCCTGCTGGCGGGCGGCCCGGAAGTGGGGGTCGAGCGGGATCGAGTCGAGGGACACGAAGCCGTAGACGAGCTTGCGCACCCGTCCCGCGGCGCAGAGCAGCCCGACATCGGGGCCGCCGTAGCTGACGATCGTCAGGTCCCTGAGGTCCGAGCGGAGGATGGCGCGGATGATCGACATGGGCTTGCGGCGCGATCCCCACCCCCCGATCCCGATCGTCATGCCGTCGCGCAGCTCGGCGACGACCTCGTCCTCGGTCATCCGCTTGTCCGGAATCGCCATCCCCGTACCTCTCCCTCGATGTTGACGAACGTTCTGGGGCCGTCCTGGCCTGATCTGGGCGCGGTGCCTACTGGTCGAACGCGGCGTCGCGCTTCTCGACGAACGCGTCGCGCGCTTCGTCGCTGACCCCCGACAGGTTCAGCTCGAAGGTGAACCCCTGCTCGAAGCGGTAGCTGCGCTTGACGTCCCACAGGTCGATGCCGTTGAGCGATTCCTTCGCCGCGCGGATCACGGTGGGGCTCTTCGCCGCGATGCCGCGCGCGATCTCGAAGGCGGCCTCACGCAGCTGCTCGCGGGGGACGACCTGCAGCACGGACCCGAAGTGGTGCAGCTCCTGCGCCGTCGCCGTGGCCGACGTGTAGACCATCGCCCGCATCTTGTGCTGGGGCACGAGCCGGGACAGGTGCGTCGCGGCGCCGAGCGCGCCGCGGTCCACCTCGGGCAGCCCGAAGGTCGCGTCGTCCGAGGCGACGATGATGTCGGCGTTGCCGACGAGCCCGATGCCGCCGCCCAGGCAGAACCCGTTGACCGCCGCGATCACCGGCACCGCGCAGTCGTACACGGCGGCGAAGGCCGCGTAGCAACCGCGGTTCGCGCCGATGAGCGCGCTGTGGCCCTCGGTGTTCTGCATCTCCTTGATGTCCACGCCGGCGTTGAAACCACGACCTTCGGCGCGCAACACGACGGCGCGCACCTCGGGGTTCTGACCAAGCGAGCTGACGATGTCGGCGAGCTCGAACCACCCCGCCACGCTCAGGGCGTTGACCGGCGGGTTGTCCATCACGACATCTGCGATGCCGTCATCGTCGATCACGGAGGTCGTGCCCATGGTGGTCCTCTCGTTGCCCTCGCAGCCCGGTGGCGCGTTTTCTGATGGGTCGTCAGGAATACTAGGGCAGAGTATCGTCGCCGCGCGAAACGCTCCGACGCCCGAAATCGACTCCAGGGGAACCCGCATGGCCACGCCGCTCAGCACCGCGCTCGATCAGACCGATCGGGTCGTCATCATCACCGGCGGCACCAAGGGCGTGGGCCGTGGCATCACCGATCGGTTCCTCGAGGCCGGCGCCCACGTCGTGATCACCGCCCGCCGGGAACCGGAGGAGGCGATCGCCTTCACGGACGCGAACGGCACCCGCCGCGAGGCCGCGTTCATCGCGGGCGACATCCGCGAGGTCGATCAGATCGGGGCGGTCCTGGCCTTCACCCTCGAGCGGTTCGGCCGCCTCGACCTCCTGATCAACAACGCCGGCGGTTCCCCCTCGGCCGACGCGGCCACCGCCTCGCCCCGCTTCTCGCAGGCCATCGTCAACCTCAACCTGATGGCACCGCTGCACTTCAGCCAGCAGGCCCACGCCGTGATGCGCGAGCAGGACGACGGCGGGTCGATCATCAACATCGGCAGCGTCAGCGGCCTGCGGCCGTCGCCGGGTTCCGCCGCCTACGGCGCCGCCAAGGCCGGCCTGTTGAACCTGTCCCGCTCGCTCGCCATGGAGTGGGCGCCGAAGGTGCGGGTCAACGTCGTGACCGGCGGGCTGATCCAGACCGAGCAGGCCCACCTGCACTACGGCGACGACGATGGCATCGCGGCGGTGGCCGCGACGGTCCCGATGCAGCGCATGGGCCAGCCGAGCGACATCGCCGACGCGTGCCTCTACCTGGCGTCTCCGCTCGCGGCGTTCATCACCGGCGCCAACATCGAGGTGCACGGCGGTGGCGAGCGCCCGCCGTTCCTGGCCGCGGGAAACGTCGGGACCTGAGCGCGAAGCGCCTCGCCGAAACCCGAAATGGCGCCTGCCCACCCGGAGCCCCGGATCAGCCGGTAGACAGAAGAGGTGCGGATCCCGCCCACCTCCTTCCTCCGACTGCAGAACGCCTTCCGGCGCGGCGATCTGCTGACCATCCTCGCCGAGGGCGATCTGGTCGCCCGCGAGGTCTCCGCCGATCCGACAGCCGCGGCCTACACCGCCGAGACATCGATGATGATCGGGGCCGCGCACGCCGCGTTCGAGCGCCTCGACACCGCGCGCACGTATCTCGATTACGGCCTCTCGCTCCCGCCCGAACCCGATCCGACGCTCTCCGAGCTGTATCGCGCGGCGCGGGGCCGCGTCGGTCGTCGACTCCCGGGCGGCACCCGGCCGGCCGCGGCCCCGCCTGCGTTCCTTCGCCCGGACGGATCAGGGGCAGCCGCCGGTGCCGATCCCGGCGTCGCCGGACCGTTCGCCATGACCTCGACCTACGCCCAGCCGGCCTCCGGCGCCGGCGGCCCCCAGGGATTTGGCGCACCACCTGGGTACCTGCCGCCGGCGACCACCAGGAAGCGGTCGGCCCGCGTGCGCGGCGGATCCAGCCTGCGTGACTGGTCGGCGCTCCTGTCGCTCGAGATCGCGATCCAAACCGGCCGGTACGACGACGCGCTCGCCGCGCTCACCCCGCTCCTCGAACCCAGCCAGGCCGTCACCACCCGGTTCACCGCGACCCGGGCCCAAGCCGCCATCACCAGCGCGCGCGGTGACGACGAGGCGGCGCACTACCTGCTCAACACCGCGGCGGGGCTCGCCAACCGCGTGCCCAGCCAGTTCCGCTCCGCCCTGGTCGAAGCCGACCGGGCGATGGTGTTCGCCGGCCAGAACCGCGTGCACGAGGCCGTGACGATCGCCGACAAGGTGCTCGCCCAACTGGTGCGGCCCATCTCGGGCGAGTACCAGCTGTGGGCGGCGAGCGAGGCCGCGGCCGTCGCCCTCACCCTCAGCCGGCGGGCCGGCCGCGACGGCGACCTGCTGACCGCGCAGCGCCTGCTGCGCGTCGGCGAGGGTGCCGCGCAGTCCGTGGGGCGCCACCACCTCGCCGGCCACGTCGCGCTCGCCCGCGGGGTCGGCCTCGGAGCCGAGCGCCACTACGACGCGGCGGAGGAGTCGTTGCTCGTCGCGATGGGCCTCTTCAACACCTACGGCTACCGGCCCGCGGCCACCCACTGCCTGTTCGAACAGGGCCGGCTGGCCCACGAGCGCGGGCTGGTCCGATCCGCGCTGCCCCTGTACCAGCGGGCCCTCGTCGAGTACGCCGATCTGGGCCTGCCGCGCGAGGTGCGTCAGGTCCGGCGCCTCCTCGACGCCCTGACCGCCCACCGCACGCCGGCCGAGGCCGAACAGGCCGCCGCGGCGGCCCGGTTCCCTACCGTCGGTCCGCGACGCTGAGCGGGCGACCGGCGGCTGGGCCCGCCGGTGCGCCGCCCGGCTGCGGGCCCGATCGCACCGAGCGGCAACGCCCCGCCGTACGAATCTGACGACTCGTCAGGTCCATGGGCCGTGCGCTACCGTGCCGCTGGGGCGCGCCACCAGGACGAGCGCCGACGCGCGAGGAGACGACGTGAGCACCAAGACCCGGGTTCCGGCCATCGAGGGATGGTTCACCGCCGATGAGCAGCATCCCGCGCTGCTCGGCACGCGTTGCACCGCGTGCGGCAGCTACTTCTTCCCGCGTGAGACCTACTTCTGCAAGAACCCCGACTGCCTGGGCCGCGACTTCGAAGAGGTGGAGCTCTCGCGCACCGGCACGGTGTGGTCGTTCACGAACAACTGCTTCGAGCCCCCGGCGCCGTACATGGCGCCCGATCCGTTCGTGCCGTACACCATCGCCGCGGTCCAGCTCGAGGCTGAGCAGATGGTCGTGCTCGGCCAGGTCGTACCCGGCTTCGATCCCGCCGACCTGCACGCCGGCATGGAGGTCGAGCTGGTGCTCGACACGCTGTACGAGGACGACGAGCACGAGTACCTGGTGTGGAAGTGGAACCCGATCGGCGCGACCGCCGGCGCCGCGACCGCCACCGCCGCAACGGAGGCCTCCCGATGAGCAACCGCCATGATGTCGCCGTGCTCGGGGTCGGCATGCACCCGTGGGGAAAGTGGGGCCGCAACTTCGTCGAGTACGGCATCGAGGCCGCCCACACCGCGCTGTCCGACGCGGGCCTGCAGTGGCGTGACGTCGGCTTCGTCGCCGGCGCCGACACCATCCGCAACGGCTACCCCGGGTTCATCGCTGGCGCGACGATGAGCCAGGCGCTCGGGTGGAAGGGCAACCGCATCGCGTCCTGCTACGCCGCGTGCGCCTCGGGCGCCCAGGCCCTGAGCATCGCCCGCTCCCAGATCCTCGCCGGGTTCTGCGACGTGGCGCTGGTGGTCGGCGCCGACACGACACCCAAGGGCTTCTTCGCCCCGGTCGGCGGCGACCGGCCCGACGATCCGGACTGGCTCCGCTTCCGTCTGTTGGGTGCGACCAACCCGACCTACTTCGCGCTGTACGCCCGGCGCCGCATGGAGATGTACGGCGCCACGCAGGAGGACTTCGCGAAGGTCAAGGCCAAGAACTCCCGCCACGGCCTCACGAACCCCAACGCGCGCTACCACAAGGAGTTCACGGTCGAGGACGTCATGAGCTCGGCGATCGTCGCGGATCCGCTGCACCTGCTCGACATCTGCGCGACCTCCGACGGTGGCGCCGCGGTGATCCTCTCGTCGATGGAGTACGCCAAGCAGCACACCACGAACCCGGTGCGCATCGCCGCCATCTCCACGGCCACGCCCACCTATCCCCAGACCGTCATCGAGATGCCCAACTTCTCGACCGACTCGGCCGCGGCGGTCGGCCTGCCCGACCGTCCGTTCCGGGACTCGATCGCGTGGGGCGCCTACGAAGAGGCGGGCCTCGGCCCGGACGACATCGACCTCGCCGAGGTCTACGACCTGTCCTCCGCGCTCGAGCTCGATTGGTACTAGAACATCGGGCTCTGCAAGGAAGGCGAAGCCGAGAAGCTGCTGCGCGACGGCGACACCCAGATCGGGGGCCGGATCCCGGTCAACGCGAGCGGCGGCCTCGCGTGCTTCGGCGAAGCGATCCCGGCCCAGGCGATCGCCCAGGTGTGCGAGCTCACCTGGCACCTCCGAGGCGAGGCCGGCGACCGCCAGGTCGAGGGCGCCCAGGTGGGCATCACGGTGAACCAGGGCCTGTTCGGCCACGGTTCGTCGGTCATCGTCGCCCGCTAACCGCGGGAGGGACGCGCTCGCCGACACGGGGACGCCGGCGCGCCCCGACGCCAGAGCGAGGGCGCACGACCGTCTTTCGAGGTTCTTTATACCCTCTCGAATTCTTTTGAACACCGTCGCAAGTACGATGCAAGACTGCGCCGACCGAGGGCCTGGAGAATCCACCGGCACCTCGGCGCCACAACCGCACGGGAGAGGGAATGGCTGACAACCGCATGGTCGGCAAGATGGGCCGGGTCACCGGAGCCATCGGGCCGAAGGGCATCGGAGAGGTGATGATCCCCGTTCGCGGGGGCACCGAACACTTCCATGCCTACGCGGCAGACCGCGAGGACCACATCGAAAAAGGTGCGGGCGTCGTCGTGGTCGAGTACCACCCCCCTCGAACCGTCATCGTCACGCGCATGTAGCGCGATCGGAGACAACTGCTATGGACGTACCTTTCCCGCTGATGATCGTGGCCGGCATCATCGGCGTGTTCATCCTGCTCATCATCGTGCTCAAGTCGCTCTGGCGGGTGGCCGAGCCGAACGAAGCGCTCATCATCTCGGGCATGGGGGCGAAGGGCAAGCACCACAACGAGGACGAAGGCCTGGACTTCAACATCGTCACCGGCGGCGGCAAGATGGTCTTCCCCGCCTTCCAGGTGGTTCGCCGGCTGTCGCTGGATCTGCGCGAAGCCGATCTGGCCATCGAGTGCGTCACGCATCAGGGCATCCCGCTCGGCCTGCGGGGCGTGGTCATCTACAAGGTCGGCGATGATCCGGCCTCGATCGCCAACGCGGCTCGTCGCTTCCTCGATCAGCAGAGCGACATGAACCAGCGGGTGCACAACGTGTTCGCCGGTCACCTCCGCGCCATCGTCGGCAACATGACGGTGGAGGAGATGATCCGTGACCGCGAGAAGCTCACCCAGTTGACCCGCGAGTCCTCCGGCACCGAGATGGAGAAGCTGGGGCTGATCGTGGACTCGCTCCAGATCCAGGAGATCGACGATCCCACGGGCTACATCGGCAACCTGGGTCGGCCCCACGCCGCGGCGGTCGAGAGCCAGGCGCGCATCGCCCAGGCCCAGGCCGACGAGGCGGCCACCCGCCGGGAGCAGGAGGCCGAGGCCCGCAAGGCCGAGGCCCGCCGCACCAGCCAGGTGCAGCAGGCCGGCTACTCGGCCGAGGTCAACGAGGCCGCCGCGCTCGCGCGCCAGGCCGGCCCGAAGGCCGAGGCCCAGGCCATCCAGATCGTGGTGGTCGAGCAGACCAAGGTCGCCGAGCTCGAGGCCCAGCGCGAGGAGCAGCGCCTGCAGGCCACGGTCCGCAAGCCGGCCGACGCCCGGGCGTACGAGACGGTCACGATCGCGAAGGCCGAGCGCGATGCCCGCATCGCAGCTGCCGAGGCCGAGCGCGAAGAGGTCCAGCAGAACGCGGCGGCGGAAGCGAACCGCGTGAAGTTGTCCGCCGACGCGGAAGCCGAGCGGGTGCGCCTCACCGCCACCGCCGGCGCCGAGAAGGTCCGGGTCGAGGCGGCAGCACAGGCCGAATCCACCCGCGCCATCGGCCAGGCCGAAGCCGACGCCACCCAGGCCAAGGGCCTCGCCGAGGGCGAAGCCGTGCGGGCCAAGGGCATGGCCGAGGCGGAGGCGATCAAGGCCCGAGCCGACGCCCTCGCCGAGAACCAGGACGCGGTCATCGGCCAGCAGCTCGCCGAGAACTGGCCGGCGATCGTCGAGGCCGCCGCCAAGCCGTTCGGCGACATCGACCAGATGATCGTGCTCAACGGCGCCCAGGGCCTGTCCGAGACCCTCGCCCAAGCGCTCAGCCAGGGCGTGGCCGGCATGCAGATGGCCCGCACCCTCTTGTCGGGCTCCAACAACGTGCTCGGCGGCAACGGCAACGGCACGGCCAACGGCAAGAAAGCAGCCGACGCGGCCGCCGCCGAGGAGAGCGCGACGCTCGGATCCGCCACCGACGACTGACCCCCGCGGTGCCCACGGGCGCCCGGCGCCCCGGGCGGCGCCGGGTATCGTGGCCGCCATGGCGTCACGTAGGTCGGGGATCAACAGGCGCCGCTACGGGTGGTCCAAACCCCGCTGGAAGGACCGAGCGTTCTGGTTCGCGGTCGGCGTCACCCTGGTGCTCGTGGCGATCCAGACGCTGCTCGTCTCCGACCGGGCCAACGTCTGGTCCTACCTCGGCCTGGCGTTGCAGGCGGCGGTCACGTGGTGGCTCGTGTCCGCGATCATCCGCATTCGCCGGGGCCTCCCGCGCGGTCTGGTCGACGGGTTCGCCGAAGCAGAGCAGAAGGCCGCCGCGAAGCCCTCGGGCCAGTCCGCCCCCGAGTCGCTGGCTCGGACCAGCGGTCGCACCGTCGGCCGGATGGTGGGCGCGTACAAGAAGGCCCAGCAGAACCAGAAGGACCAGAAGGACCGCTGATCAGCGGCTGATGGCGATGGCCATGCACACCGCGAGCACGAGGCCGATCACGAGTGCGGTCCACGGCACCCGGGGTCGGCCGGCGGGTGTGATCGGGGAGATGTTGGCCAACTCGGACTGGTAGTTGACGATGTCCGACGCGCTGATCAACGCACCGTCGTCGAGGCGTCGCTTGTGGGCCTGGTAGTAGCGCTTGAGGTGCGGGTCCGTGATGCGGTCGTAGTCCGCCTGCTCGACCCGAGGGCCGTCGTGGCGCCACCGGCCGGCGTCGCGCCAGAGCTCGTCGTGGGTCGCCCAGATCGCCTTGGCCTTCGGCCCGAGCAGCGGGACCACCCGGTCGGCACCCACGAGCACGTCGTCGTGCGACACGATGTTCTGCACGGTCTCGATGAGCCCGAGCTCGACGAGCTCGATCGTGTCCTCGTCACCGTCGACGAGCAGGTGCTCCATCGCGGCGAACACCGCTCGGGCCTCGTCATCCTGGCCGGCCGCGATCAGGTCGACCACGTGGTGGGCGAAGGCACCCGTGCGCACGAACAGGTCGGGCTGGCCTTCGTCTTCGAAGGCCGCGATGTACTGGTCCAGGTGGGGCGTGGCGAAATAGCTGGGCGACGACTCCACGAGCAGGTCGAACGCCTCCTCCGTCGTGATCACGAGCCTCACCCCCCAGTCCGGCGTCTCTCGGCCGCAGCTTAGAGTCCCGCCCGCGGGGAGGCCCGCTCGGGTCAGGCGCGCTGGCTGGACACCGAGACGACCTCACCGGTCATGTAGCTCGAGTAGTCCGAGGCCAGGAACACCATGACGTTCGCGACCTCCCACGGCTCGGCCGCCCGACCGAACGCCTCGCGGGTCGTGAGCTCGGCGAGCAGCTCGTCGGTGGTGACCTTGGCGAGGAAGGGGTGCATCGCCAGGCTGGGCGCCACCGCGTTGATCCGGACCCCGGCGTG
>JBBQHT010000100.1:0-16062 GCA_038324235.1 Acidimicrobiales bacterium | reverse complement strand
GCCACACCCGTTCCCATTCCGAACACGGCAGTTAAGCCCATCAGCGCCGATGGTACTTGGGGGGAGACTCCCTGGGAGAGTAGGACGCCGCCGGATTTCTCAAGCAAATGACCCCACTTCGGTGGGGTCATTTGTCGTTTTCGCCTCATTCCGGGCCGTGTCTCGAGGTGCGGTCGTCGGCGCCCGCGTCACGCAGATTCCGCGTCCAGTCGGTTCGAAGGCACCCTCCGCGCTCCAGTACGATGCGCGGATGGCCCCACGTCCCCCGTCCTCGTCGTCGCGCAAGAGCTCGTCCCCAGTCGGGGCCAAGGGTTCGTCGCGAGCGAGCGGCGCCCGGCCCGCAGGCGCGTCGAAGCCGACAGGGTCGTCGAGCGCACGTTCCGCCGCAGGCTCGAAGGCCGGTGGCGCCCGCACCGGTGGTCCGTCCGGCCGTGGGTCCACGTCGAGTGGTCCGAAGGGCGCGGGGAACCGGGGGGGAACGAGCAGCGGGGCAAGCCGCGCGGGCGCATCCTCGTCGGGTCGCGGTCGGAGTGATGGTCCGCCGTCGGGGCGCAGCCGGAGTGACGGTGCGTCGTCGGGGCGCAGCGGCGGCAGCGGTCCTTCCCGCGGTTCGTCCTCGAGCTCTGGGCGAGGATCATCAGCGCCTCGGTCCTCGGCGAGCAACGATCGGCGCGATCGTCCGTCGACGCGCGAGGGTGAGGCTCGCGAGCCACGTGAGATCGGTCCCAAGACCTGGGGGAAGCTGGCCCGGCGGGGCGCGGTGCGCATGGAGGACGACGAGCGGGGCGGGGCGTCGGGTGCGTGGCGCTCGGCGATGGAGTCGGCTCGGCCTCGCGCCGATGCGGCGCCTTCGGGGCGAGCCGGGGTCGAGGACCACCGCGTCGTCGACGGGCCCCCCGCCATCGAGCACGAGGCTGGCGAGCCGTGGTCGCCGCCGAAGCGTCGGGCGGGGGCGCCGAGCATCCAACCCAACGACTGGGAGCGCGTCGACGAGATCGAGGTCGAGGCGACCCGGGCGGTCGATCGGGGGCGACGGCCGGCTACGGCGACGGGCCGGGCCGGGTCCCAGGGCACGCGGGTAGGCAGCCGAGCGACCGACGGCAGCCAGGCGATGCTGGCCGACGCCACCGATGACACGATCGAGGGTTCTGTGCGGGCCGAGTTGGCTCGGGCCGTGGGCACGGCCAAGGTCGAGCGCTATGAGCAGCGGCTGAAGGATGCGTCCCGGGCGTTCGAGGCCGAGCGCTTCGCGGACGCGCTGCGGATGGTCAAGAAGCTCGCCGACGACGCGCCCACCGCGGCGGCCGTGCGCGAGCTGTACGGGCTGACGCTGTACCGGATGGGGCGGTGGCGCAACGCGGCCAAGGAGCTCGAGGCCTTCCGGCAGCTGTCGACGTCGACCGAGCAGCATCCGGTGCTGGCGGATTGCTACCGGGCCCTCGGCCAGCACGCCAAGGTCATCGAGCTCTGGGACGAACTCAAGTCGGCGTCACCGAGTGCAGAGCTCGTCACCGAGGGTCGCATCGTGGCAGCCGGTTCACTGGCTGATCAACGCGATGTGCGGGGGGCGATCGCCCTCTTGGAGCAGGGGTTCACGTTTCCCAAGCGACCCCGCGAACACCATCTGCGCCGGGCCTACGCCCTGGCTGATTGCTACGAACGAGCCGGCGACGTGGTGCACGCCCGGGAGCTGTTCGGCAAGGTCGCCGCGGTCGACCCCTGGTTCGCAGACGCCCAGGCCCGCACCCGCGCGCTGCGCTGATCGTCGGGCGCGGCGCTGATCGCCGATCCGGGTGACGAGCTCGACTGGGCGCCGCAATGGACCGCGGGTTCGGGCACGGCGCGAGGCGACCCCACGTTGGCTGTCACCACCCCTGGGTATGGTGCGAGTGCTTCCCCGAACAGCACCCCACCGGCGGGCGACCGTCCCGCCGCCTGCCAGAAAGGAGTCGCGACCATGAACGTCGTGATGCTGCTCGGAACCCTGTCCCGCGAGCAGGAGCGGCGGTTCCTGCCCTCAGGCGACACCGTCGTGTCCTTCGACCTCACCATCCGGGACGAGGGCACCCCGACGGAGTCGGTGCCCGTGGCGTGGCCGGACGCGCCGCCTGCGGCCGACGCGCTGGCTCTCGGCGAGGAGGTGGTCGTCATCGGTCGGGTCCGGCGGCGCTTCTTCCGCGCCGCGGGCAGCACCCAGAGCCGTACCGAGGTCGTCGCGGCACGTGTGGTCCCGTCCCGCCAGGCCACCCGCGCGCGCCGGGCGCTCGATCGTGCGATGGCGGGCGTCGCCCCGACCCGACCGACCGCCGACGCCGCCACCCGTTGAGGTGCGGCCCGGTGGAGGATTCGGGACCAAGTCCTCTGCTGGGCCGCGTGGCGCGGCGCGCCTACTGTGGGGGCCGATTCGGCCGAGGCCGGCCCTGCGGGCCGGGTCCGGTCACGGCAAGAGCCATCGCAACTGGGTCGGTGTGACTGCACCGAGGAGCTGAGGAGACGCATGACCGATATCGCCAACCTGCTGGGCGACGACGCTGACGCACTTTTGTCCTACGTGGCCAAGGGCATCCCGAAGGAAGACCTCACGGTGCCTGGTGGCGACATCATCGATCGGGTCTACAAGGACAGCGATCGGTCCCCCCAGGTCCTGCGCAACCTGGCCGCCCTGTTCGGCCACGGGCGCCTGGCGGGGACCGGATACGTGTCGATCCTGCCGGTCGACCAGGGGATCGAGCACTCGGCGGCGGCCTCGTTCGCCCCGAACCCCAAGTACATGGATCCGGCGAACATCGTCGAGCTCGCCATCGAAGGCGGCTGCAACGCCGTTGCCTCGACCTTCGGGGTCCTGGCGCTGTGCTCCCGCAGGTACGCCCACAAGATCCCGATGATCGTGAAGCTCAACCACAACGAGATGTTGAGCTACCCGAACACCTTCGATCAGATCATGTGGGGCTCGGTCGACCAGGCCTTCGACATGGGGGCCGCCGGCGTCGGCGCCACCATCTACTACGGCTCGCCCGAGTCCCACCGCCAGATCCAGGAGGTGAGCGAGGCGTTCGCCCGGGCCCACGAGCTGGGCCTGTTCACCGTGCTGTGGTGCTACCTGCGCAACGACGGCTTCAAGGTCGACGGGGTCGACTACTCCGACGCGGCCGACCTGACCGGCCAGGCCAACCACATGGGTGTCACGATCGAAGCCGACATCATCAAGCAGAAGCTCCCGACGAAGAACGGCGGGTATCCTGCGGTCAACTTCGGCAAGACCTCCAAGCTCGTCTACGGCGACCTCGTCACCGACAACCCCATCGACCTGTGCCGGTGGCAGGTGGCGAACTGCTACATGGGCAAGGTCGGTCTCATCAACAGCGGTGGCGAGTCCAAGGGCTCGACCGACCTCGCCGAGGCCGTGCGCACGGCGGTCATCAACAAGCGAGCGGGAGGGACCGGTCTGATCTCGGGCCGCAAGGCCTTCCAGAAGCCCACCGCTGAGGGTGTCGAGCTTCTGCAGGCGATCCAGGATGTGTACCTCGACCCGAGCGTCACCATCGCCTGACCGCCCTCGGTCGCCCGGGGTTCACTGTCGCCGTCAGTCGGCGCGCGGGGCGGGCTGGATGGCCCGTCCCGCGCCGCGCCGGCGCAGATCAGAACCGCATTTGCGAACCGTGCCGGAAAGACCGTGGTGGCGGCGATACAGTGACGGCCTGTCGCCTCGGCGGCCGATGAAATTCGCAAGGAAACAAGGGGGTTTCCGTGACAGATACCGCGCCACGAGTACGGTCCGACGAGCCGCAAGAGCTCGACCGGGTGATCATCCGATTTGCCGGGGACTCCGGTGATGGCATGCAACTCACCGGGGACCGATTCACGAGTGCGAGTGCCTTGTTGGGCAACGACCTGGTGACGTTGCCGGAGTATCCAGCTGAGATTCGTGCGCCCGCCGGCACCGTGGCGGGCGTGTCTGCTTTTCAGGTGCACATCTCCGACCACGACATCACCACGCCGGGCGACGCGCCGAACGTGCTCGTCGCCATGAACCCGGCGGCGTTGAAGAGCGAGATCGGCAAGCTCGAGCCGGGTGGCACGCTGATCGTCAACGTCGACACGTTCGATCAGCGGAACCTGGCCAAGGCCGGGTTCACGGAGAACCCGCTCGAAGACGGGAGCCTGAAGGGCTACCGCGTCTACGAGGTGCCGATGACGACGATCACGAAGCAGGCGTGCGAGCCCCTCGGGGTCAAGCCTCGCGACGCGGATCGTTCCAAGAACCTCTTCGCGCTCGGGCTCATCTCGTGGATGTACACCCGTCCGGAGCAGGCGACGATCGACTGGATCAACGAGAAGTTCGCGAGCAAGCCGAAGGTCCGCGACGCGAACCTGGCAGCGTTCCGCGCCGGCCACGCGTTCGGCGAGACCGCCGAGCTGTTCGACCATCCGTATTCGGTGCGGCCGGCCGAGCAGGCGCCGGGTCTCTACACCAACATCAGCGGCAACGTCGCGATGGCCTGGGGACTCGTGGCCGCGAGTCAGTTGTCGGGGCTGCCGCTGTTCCTCGGGTCCTACCCGATCACCCCGGCCTCCGACATCCTGCACGAGCTGTCGAAGCACAAGAACTTCGGCGTGCGCACGATGCAGGCCGAGGACGAGATCGCCGGGATCGGCGCCGCGCTCGGCGCCTCCTACGGCGGGCACCTCGGCTGCACCACCACCAGCGGCCCGGGCGTCGCCCTGAAAGCCGAGACCATCGGTCTCGCCATCAGCCTCGAGCTTCCGCTGCTGATCATCGACATCCAACGGGGCGGGCCGTCCACGGGCCTGCCGACCAAGACCGAGCAGGCCGATCTGCTGATGGCGATGTACGGCCACCATGGCGAGTCGCCGCTGCCGATCATCGCCCCGTACAGCCCCGCGCACTGCTTCGACGTGGCGATCGAAGCGGCCCGGATCGCGTTGAAGTACCGCACGCCGGTCATGGTGCTCTCCGACGGGTACCTCGCCAACGGCGCCGAGCCCTGGCTCATCCCCGACGTGACGACGTTGCCCGACATCAGCATCGAGTTCGCGACCGAACCGAACCACACCGACGACGACGGCAACCCGGAGTACTGGCCCTACCTGCGCGACCCCGACACCCTGGCACGACCGCTGGCCCTGCCCGGCACGCCAGGGCTGATGCACCGCATCGGCGGCATCGAGAAGCAGGATGGCACGGGCAACATCTCGTACGACTCGGAGAACCACGCGCTCATGGTCAGCCTCCGCGCCGAGAAGGTCGCGGGGATCGCGGCCGACATCCCGCTGCTCGAGGTGCGCGGTGATGCCGAGGACGCGGAGATCCTCGTGATCGGCTGGGGTTCCACCTGGGGTGCGATCAGCGGGGCGGTCGATCGCGTCCGGGCGGGTGGCCGCAAGGTCGCGCAAGCGCATCTGGTGCACCTCAACCCGTTCCCGTCGAACCTCGGTGAGATCCTGCACCGCTACCCGAGGGTGCTCGTGCCGGAGATGAACCTCGGGCAGCTGTCGCGTCTGCTGCGCGCCGAGTACCTCGTCGATGCCCACACCGTCAACAAGGTGAAGGGCGTGCCGTTCACGGCCGGAGAGCTCGAACAAGCGATCTTGGAGGAGTTGGCATGACCGATGTGGCGGTGCCCATCACGACCCGCAAGGACTGGAGCAGCGACCAGGAGGTCCGCTGGTGTCCCGGATGCGGTGACTACTCGATCCTCGCGGCGGTCCAGTCGCTGATGCCCGACCTGGGCGTCCCCCGGGAGAACACCGTGTTCGTGTCGGGCATCGGTTGTGCCGCGCGCCTGCCGTACTACATGAACACCTACGGGATGCACAGCATCCACGGCCGTGCCCCGGCGATCGCGACAGGGTTGGCCGTGGCTCGGCCTGACCTCGATGTGTGGGTGATCGGCGGCGACGGCGACATGTTGTCGATCGGTGGCAACCACCTCATCCACGCGCTGCGCCGCAACGTGAACCTGACGATCTTGATGTTCAACAACCAGATCTACGGGCTGACCAAAGGCCAGTACTCACCGACCAGCGAGGTCGGCAAGGTCACCAAGTCGACACCGTTCGGATCGATCGAGACCCCGTTCAACCCCATCAGCGTGGCGCTCGGCGCGGAAGCCACGTTCGTGGCCCGGACCCACGACATGGACCGTCAGCACATGATGGAGATGTTCCGCCGGGCGCATGAGCACAACGGGGCGGCGTTCGTGGAGATCTACCAGAACTGCAACATCTTCAACGACGGCGCCTTCGAGACGTTGACCGGCAAGGCCGTGCGTGAGGACATGCTCATCCCGCTGGTCCACGGCGAGCCGATCCGGTTCGGGGCCGACAAGGAGAAGGGCGTGGCGATGGGCACCGATGGTCGTCTCGGCATCGTCGAGGTCGCCGCCGTGGGCGCGGACAACATCTTGGTCCACGACGAGAAGAACGATCGAGGGCTGGGGTTCATGCTCAGCCGACTGGCCAGGAGCCCGCACGATCCCACACCGGTCGGCGTGTTCCGGGCGGTGTCGCACCCCGAGCATCCCGAACACGTCGAGTACGGCAGCGCGGTCTCGGCCCAGATCGCCGCAGCGCAGGCCCGCAACGGCCCGGGAGACCTCCAGACGTTGCTCAACAGCGGCGCCACCTGGACCGTCGACTGATCCGACACCGCCCGGTCGGGGCGGGGTCGTCGTTGTCAGCCGAGGCGACGGAAGACGACGCCCGTACGCGGCTTGGGGTGGAAGAACGTGGTCTTGGGCGGCATGCGCTCGCCGCCGTGCGCGATGTCGATGATCTGGCGGACCGTGGCGGGCCGGAGCAGCACGCCGGCCTGCGCGTCGCCGCGCTCGACCGCCCGTACGACGTTGTTGACCCCGTGCTGGAACGTGAGGTCGTGCTCGGGCAGGCCGGCGAGCGCCGCGTCGAGGCGGACGGTGTCGAGGTTGCGCAGCCCCGCCATGGCTTCGGGTTTGGGTGTCAGCAGCGACACGTGGTCGCGCTCGACCAGCACCAGGCAGCCCTGGTTGCCCATGGTGGCCGTGATGCCCGGATCGACAGCGCCGGCTGGCGTCACCCAGAAGTGCGAGGTCAAGGCGTCACGCAGGGAGAACCCATCGGGCAGCCCGTTGAGCAGCCGGTGGATCGGTAGCACCGTGAGCTGCTCGTCGGCGAGCTCGACGACGTAGGTCATCACGGCGTCGTACCCCGGGGTGGCTTCGACCACCGCCGCGGTGCTGGGGCCGGCGTCAGGGTCCGCCTCGGCCGCGGCGCGACGCTCGTCCCGGTATGCGAGCGACGTCTCGTACCGGTGGTGGCCGTCGGCGATGACCACCGGGGCGGTCGCGATCGTGGTGCTGATCTTCTCGATCCGGTCAGGGTCGGAGACGACCCAGACCGAATGGGTCACCCCGTCCTCGTCGGCCCACGACGCGAGCGGCGCGTCGGGCGTCTCGAGCAGGTTGGTGAGGCCCGCGGCGGGCGAGAGGCCCCACACCGAGGACAGGTTCGCGGCCGTGGCCCGCAAGAGGTTGAGCCGATCGCTCTTGGCCTTCTTGGTGGTGTGCTCGTGGGGCAGGATGCCCCCCTCGCCGGGCCGGCTCAGCTCGAGCGCTCCGACCACGCCGGTCGTGTGGGCCGGCTGACCGGTCTCGTCGGTGTAGTCCATGCGGTAGATGTAGAACGACGGCTGGTCCACCACCAGCACGCCGTCGGCGAGCCACTCGTGGAACGCCTCCGCGGCCGCGGCGTACGGGTCATCACCCCCGACCGGCAGATCGATCACGACGGTGGTGTGAGGGTCGCGGGCCGCGAGCGCGGCGCGCTGCTCGGCGTCGATCACGTCGTAAGGCGGCGCGGTCACGGCGGCGGCATCCGCACGAGCGAGGTCGTAGCGGACGCCGGGAAAGGGATCGAAGCTCGGCACCCCCAGTTTGTAGCAGATGGCCGTGCGCTCCCGGCGCGTGCGAGGATGCCCGACCATGGCCTGGGTGTTCGATCTCGACGGGGTGATCTGGCTGGCGGACGACGCGATCCCGGGGGCCGTGGCGGCGGTGGCCCGTGTGCGCGAGGCGGGCGAGCGCGTGGCCTTCGTGACGAACAACTCGTTCGTCCCCCGTGAGGGCGTCGCGGCCAAGCTCGCCGCGTTCGGCATCGAGCCCGGCGACGATGTGATCACCTCGGCGATGGCGGCCGCCACCCTGGTGGCGCCCGGCGAGACCGTGCTCCTGTGCGCCGGGCCCGGCGCGCGCGCCGAGCTCGAGGCCCGCGGCGCGAACGTCGTCGAGGACGGCCCGGCCGACGCCGTGGTGGTCGGCTTCCACCGCGACTTCGACTACGAACGCATGCGCATCGCCGCGACGGCGATCCGGGGTGGCGCCCGCCTGCTCGCGACGAACGACGATGCGACCTACCCCACGCCCGACGGCGTGATCCCGGGCGGCGGCGCGATCTTGGCCTCGATCGTCACGGCGACCGGCGTCTCCCCGGTCGTGGCGGGCAAGCCGTACGCCGCGTTGGTCGACCTGGTGCGCGCCCGGCTCGGCCCCACTGGCGTCGCCGTCGGGGACCGTGCCGACACCGACGGCCGCTTCGCCCGGGCCCTCGGCTACGAGTTCGCGCTGGTGCTCAGCGGCGTGACCCAGCGTGCCGATCTGCCGGTGGATCCCACACCGGACCACATCGCGGAGGACCTCGAGCACCTGGTGCGGACCCTCATCGGTCCCTGAGCGGCGACGACGCCGGCTCAGGCCAGCGGATCGCCGACGTTGGTCGCCAGCCACCCGACGACCGCGTCCCAGCTGGCCTTGTTGGAGCGGACGACATCGAAGTGGTCGGCGTTGGGCTGCTCGATCAGCTTCGCGTTGTCACTGGCCTTGGCCGCGGTCGAGACGTACGCCCGGCTCTGCTCGATGGGCACCCGGTCGTCCTTGGAGCCGTGCAGGAGCAGCTGGGGCAGGCCCAAG
The DNA here is from genome assembly GCA_038324235.1 of Acidimicrobiales bacterium. Lineage (GTDB taxonomy): Bacteria > Actinomycetota > Acidimicrobiia > Acidimicrobiales > Acidimicrobilacustridaceae > JBBQHT01. The sequence goes on along the minus strand of JBBQHT010000100.1, from coordinate 7,099 downwards.
GGGAGCAGCGCCAGGGGCGATGCGGCCGCGTAGCGATCGGGCACGCTCGTCGGGGTGCCGCCCATGAGCGCGATCGTCGCGTCGCGCAGCTCGGGCGCGTTGCCGCCGGCCGTGCTCTGGGCCGACGCCACCAGGTCCACCACGCCCGACAGCGACACCACGGCCTTCGGGGTGACCTTGGCGGGGCCGCCGGGCTGGCCCGGTCTGGCGCGGCCCCGGCTCGCCGCCCACAGGGCGAGCGTGGCGCCGGCGGAGTGGCCGATGAACACCACCCGGGTCAGGTCGAGGTTGTTCCCCGGTGCCAGATCCGCCAGCATGTCGACCGCGGTGGCGACATCGGTGAACGTTCCCGGCCACCCTCCACCGGGGTCGCCGACCCGCCGGTAGTCGAGGTTCCACGTGGCGTACCCGAGACGGGCGAGATCCTGGGACAGGTCGTCCATCTCGGAGCGGGTGAACCCTCCCCGCCAGTACCCGCCGTGGACGAGCACCGCCACGGGCCGGCGTGACGGGAGGAGGGCGAGGTTGAGCTCGGCGACCTGGTTGGGATCGGGTCCGTACGAGATCCGGTCCACGCGGTAGGCCTGGTTGCGAGAGCTGTTCCCTCCGCAGGCGGCCAGCGCGAGTCCGGACGCGCCAAGGACCGTGGTTCGCAAAAAGGCTCGTCTGGTCCAGGCCGTGTCGGACATCGAAAGCGAAACCGTAGTGAACGCCGGTCGGCCTGCGGTGTCACCCGGCCTCGCTACATCGACCCCGCGTGGCCGCCGAACGACTCGGTGCGCGAGCGGTGTGCGCACTTTTGCTAGCGCGCGGGCTCACCGTTAGCCTGACCCGATGGCTCAGCGAGATCTCCTCAACCGTTCGCTCGATGCGGGCAAAGACGTGACCCAGCGGACCCAGGACCGCGTCGAGGCGCTCCTGAAGGAGTTGGCCAAGAACGCCGAGGACCAGGCGAACCAGGCGCAGCAGTCGCTGCAGGAGCTGGTGGATCGCAGTCGGTCGAACACCGAGCACCTCGTCGAGACGATCGAGCGAGAGCTGCGCAGCCAGATCACCTCGATCGGCAACGACATCGCCCGGCTCGAGCGCCTCATCGAATCGCTGCTCGGGTTGCCGAGTGGTGCCGCGAAGAAGCAGGCGGCCGTGAAGAAGGCCCCCGCCACGAAGGCGTCGGCCAAGAAGGCGCCGGCCAAGAAAGCTGCGGCCAAGAAGGCGCCGGCCAAGAAGGCGGCCGTGAAGAAGGCGGCCGTGAAGAAGGCGCCGGCCAAGAAGGCGGCCGTGAAGAAGGCCCCGGCCACCCAGGCCGCGCCCGGCCCCGCCGCCGCCAGCTGAGCCCGCGGAGCATCTGACGGCCCCTCGGCGCCGCCTCGATGCCGAACTCGTTCGGCGCGGGCTGGCGCCCAGCCGCGAGCGGGCCCAGACCGACATCGCCGCGGGGCGCGTGCTGGTGGCCGGCGCGGTGGCGACCAAGGCCAGCCGCCAGGTCGCACCCGACGAACCGATCGTGATCCAGGGGCCCCCGCGCCGGTTCGTCAGCCGCGGCGGCGACAAGCTCGCGGGGGCGCTCGACCGGTTCGGTGTCGACCCCGATGGGCGGCGGGTGCTCGATGCTGGGGCGTCGACCGGTGGCTTCTCCGACTGCGTGCTGCAGCGGGGCGCGGCCGAGGTCGTGGCGGTCGATGTGGGCTACGGCCAGTTGCACGAGCGGGTGCGGGCGGATCCGCGCGTGCGGGTGCTCGACCGGACCAACATCCGCCACCTCACCGCCGAGCAACTCGGAGGGACCGTCGATCTCGTCGTGGCCGACCTGTCGTTCATCTCGTTGCGGCTCGTGATCGACGCGCTCCTCGCGGCGTGCCGACCCGGTGCCGACCTGGTCGTGCTGGTCAAGCCCCAGTTCGAAGCGGGCAAGCAGGAAGCGAGTCGGGGCCGGGGCATCATCACCGACCCCGACGTGTGGGAACGCGTGCTGCACGAGGTGATTGCCGCGTTCGTCGGCCGGGGAGCCGCCATCATGGGGGCCATGGTCTCGCCCATCACCGGCACCGACGGCAACGTCGAGTTCCTGGTCCACGCCGTCGCTCCTGGTGCCGGTACCGATCCCACGTCGGTCCCGACCGCGACCGACGAACCGGCGTGGGTCGCGATCATCGCCACCGCGCGGGCTGATGCCTTGACGATGGAGCGCTGAGATGGCGACGGTGGCGTTGATCGTCCACCACGACCGCGCGGCCGCCACGGACATCGCGGTGAGCACCGCGGCGGCCCTCGAGCACGATGGCCACCACGTGCGGCTGCTGCCCGAGGACGCGGCGGTGGTGGGCCTCGAACGCCACGCCGTCGGCCTCCCTGCGTTCGTGAAGGATGTCGATGTGGCCGTGAGCCTCGGCGGTGACGGCACGATGCTCCGCACGATCGAGCTCGTCGCGCCGCACGACATCCCGGTGATCGGCGTCAACCTCGGCCAGCTCGGCTACCTCACCGAGGTCGATCCGCGGCACCTCGGGCGCTCGCTCGATCAGTTCTTCGCGGGGGACTACCACGTCGAGGAGCGCATGCTCCTGTCGGTCAGGGTCGATGCCCCGTCGGGCGGGGTGCCGCCCATCGACGTCGTCGCGCTGAACGAGGCGGTGCTCGAGAAGACCCTGAGCGGCCACACCGTGCGCCTCGACGTCGAGTTCGACGGACAGCCGTTCACCCCCTACGCGACGGACGGCCTCATCGTGGCGACCCCGACCGGGTCCACGGCCTACGCGTTCTCCGCCCGAGGTCCGATCATCGCGCCCACGCACCGCTCGTTGCAGCTGACCCCGGTGTCCCCGCACATGCTGTTCGACCGCACGCTCGTGCTGGATCCCGACACCGACGTCCGCATCACCGTCGCCGGGCACCGCGCCGCGGCGCTGTCGGTCGACGGTCGGATGATGGGCGAGCTCGCCCAGGGCGATGCGGTGCTCTGCACCGCCTCGGCGTCGGTGGCCCGGCTCGTGATCTTCTCGCCCCGGAACTTCCACCAGATCCTCAAGGCGAAGTTCGGCCTGAGCGACCGCTGAGCCGAGCGCCGGACCGATCGCTCGACGCGACGCATCGGTCGTCGCTGTCACCCCTGTCGGTCAGAATGGTCGCCATGAACCCGAAACCCGTGCGCCCGCGAGCTACGCATGCTGGCTGAACTCGTGGTGAGCGACCTCGGCGTGAGCGAGCACCTGGCGCTCGTGCTGGGCCCCGGCATGCCCGCGGTCACGGGCGAGACCGGCGCGGGCAAGACGTTGATCGTGGGGGCGCTCGAGCTGCTGGTCGGCGGTCGGGCCGATCCCTCCATGGTGCGGGCCGGCGCCACCGAGGCGGTCATCGAGGGCCGGTTCGTCGTCGGGGACGACGAGTTGATCCTGCGGCGCGTCGTGCCGCGCGAGGGCCGCTCCCGGGCGTACCTCGACGGCGGCCTCGCGACCGCAGCCACGCTTGGCGAGGTCGGTGGCCGGTTCGTGGATCTGCACGGCCAGCACGACCACCAGTCGCTCCTCGTCCCGTCGGTCCAGCGTGGCGCCCTCGACCGCTTCGGCGGCATCGATCTCGAGCCGTGGCACGCGGCACGCAAGGAGCTCGCGCGGCTCGACGACCTGCTGGCGGCGCTCGGGGGGGACGAGCGGGAGCGCGCCCGAGAGATCGACCTGCTGCGCTTCCAGGTGCGCGAGCTCGACGACGCCGCCCTCGATGACCCCAACGAGGACGACCAGCTCGAGCGCGAGGAAGACCTCTTGGCCGATGCGCTGGCCCACCAGGAGGCCGCGTCGCTGGCCGCCGACGTGCTGGGCGGGGACAGCTCGGCCAGCGACGCGGTGGCCCGGGCGATCGCGGCGCTCGACGGGCGCGCCCCGTTCACCGATGCCGTGGTCCGCCTGCGGTCGGTCGCCGCCGAGGTGGCCGACCTCGCCGCCGACGTGCGCCGGATCGGCGAGGCGATCGATGACGACCAGGAGCGGTTGGCGGTCGTGCGAGACCGTCGTCGCCTCTTGCACGACCTGCGACGCAAGTACGGCGACTCGCTGGCCGACGTGGTGGTGTTCCATCGAGAGGTGCGCGACCGGCTGGATGCGCTCGAGGCACGCGATGCGACGGCGGCCGCCCTCGACCTCGAGCGCAGTCGGGCCGTCGCGGCCGTGCGCGGCGCGGAGGCCCAGGTCGGCGCCGCCCGGCGGGCCGCCGCGCCGGCGTTGGCGGCGGCCACCGAGACGCACCTGCGCAAGCTCGCGATGCCCAAGGCGCACCTGCAGGTGCGCGTGGGCGATGATCCGGGTGAGGACGTCGTCTTCGAGTTGGCCGCCAACCCCGGATCACCACCGCTGCCGTTGGCCCGGGTCGCCTCCGGGGGTGAGCTGGCCCGCGCCATGCTGGCGTTGCGGCTGGTGTTGACCGAAGCCCCCGACACCTTGGTGTTCGACGAGGTGGATGCCGGCGTCGGGGGCACGGCCGCCACCGCGGTCGGCCAGGCGCTCGGCGCCCTCGGTCGGCGCCACCAGGTCCTGGTGGTCACGCATCTGCCGCAGGTCGCCGCCTGTGCCGACGCCCAGGTGGTGGTCACGAAGACGGCGACGCGCACCCGCACGACCACGGCGGTCACCACCGTCGAGGGCGACGACCGGGTGGTCGAGATCGCCCGGATGCTGTCGGGCTCGCCCGACAGCGACTCGGCTCGTGAGCACGCGGCCGAGCTGCTGACCACCGCGGTCACCGCGAACCGAGGGGCGCGTCGGCGGCGGTGATCGTGCGGTTTCGGCGCGAGCGGTCGAGAGCGCCGATCTACTATGGCGACCCGGACAAGTCGAAGGGTGAGTCGATGGCGGACAGCATGGGGTACGGCCGGATGGCGACCGAACCGGAGAAGCCGAGCAGCTCGTTGCTGGGTTCGATCCTCGTCACGTTGTTCTGCTGCTTCCCGCTCGGACTCGTGGCAGTCGTGTACGGCATCCTCGTGCACACGCGGTGGGGGGCAGGGGACCAGCAGGGTGCCCGTCGTGCCGCCGACATGGCCGAGCGGTGGATGTATGCCTCGGTCGGGGTGGCCGTCTTGTTGTTCATCGCCGGGCTGCTCTACCGCTTCGTGTTCCGCCGCTTCGCCGGGTGAGGTCGACGGCTCGGGGGAATTGGCGCGACGCCCGTGTGATCGGACAGCCTGGCCGCGCCGGGCCCCGGGGTCTCGGCCCGCAACGAGGGGGTTCTGCGTGATCGACAGACAAGCCATTCGCGCCCAGGCCGCCATCGTGGGGGTCGCCGACGCGGCCTCGGCCACCGGTGAGCTCGACGGCAGCATCCGGGCGCTCGAGGTCGCGATGATCCGTGAGGCGCTCGATGATGCCGGGCTGGACGCGGCGGATGTGGACGGGGTGTTCTCGTGCCTCGGGTCCTTCATGGCCTCGGTCGAGTTGGCGGAGTACCTCGGCCTCCAGCCGGTGTGGACCGACAGCACCCAGACGGGTGGTTCGAGCTTCGAGGTGCTCGCGGAGCACGCCGCCCTGGCGATCGCCACCGGTCAGTGCGAGGTCGCGGTGATCGTGTACGCCGCGACGCCACGGTCGTCGTTCAAGGCGGGAACCGGCGGCTTCGGTGGGGCGGCGGCGCGGGCCGCGCTCGCCGGGGCGGTCACGCCGATGGTGGAGTGGGAGCTCCCGTTCGGGATGCGCCAACCGATGGGCGCCTACGCGCTCGCCGCGAGCCGCCACATGGCCACCTACGGGACGACCTCGGAGCAACTGGCCGAGATCGCGGTGAGCACCCGGCGCTGGGCGGCGATGAACCCGCGGGCCCGCCTGCAGGAACCGATCACCGTGGACGACGTGCTCGCGTCGCCGATCGAGGCGTCACCGCTGCGCAAGCTGGACTGCTGTCTCGTGACCGACGGCGCCGGCGCGGTCGTCATGACCTCCGCGGCGCGGGCCCGTGATCTGCGCAAGCCGCCGGTCTACGTGCTCGGCACCGGGACGAGCCACACGCACGCGATGATCAGCGAGATGCCCGACCTCACCGTCACCGCCGGTGCCGTGTCGGGGCCCCGTGCGTTCCAGATGGCCGGCATCAGCCCCGCGGACGTGGACGTGGTCGAGCTCTACGACTCGTTCACGATCACCGTGCTCCTGGCCCTCGAGGACCTTGGCTTCTGTCCGAAGGGCGAAGGTGGCGCGTTCGTCGCGGACGGCAAGCTCGGGCCGGGCGGGACGCTTCCGGCCAACACCAACGGCGGCGGCCTCGCCTACACCCACCCGGGCATGTACGGCATGTTCTTGATGGTGGAGGCCGCCCGGCAGCTCCGCGGCGAGAGCGGTCCGCGCCAGGTACCTGGCGCGCAGATCGCGGTCGCGCACGGGTGCGGCGGCGTGCTCTCGGCCACATCCACGCTCGTCCTCGGAACGGAGGCGACCCGCTGATGCCCGACGCCGAACCAACCACCGCTAGCGCCGCCCGCGCCAGCACGTCCACCGGCGACGCGGTGAGCGAGACGGCCCGACGCACGCGCTTCGAACCGCCGATGTCGACCGCCGGCGCGCCGTTCTGGGCGGCGACCCGCGAGCAGCGACTCGTGCTGCCGTGGTGCGTGTCGTGCCACCGACCGCACTGGTTCCCGCGTGAGGTGTGCCCGCACTGCTGGCGCCCGGGCATCGAGTGGCGACCGAGCGACGGCCTCGGCACCGTCTACGCCGCGAGCACCATGCCGAAGCCGGCGATGCCGATGCTGGCGGACCGCGTCCCGTACGTCGTCGCGCTGGTCGAGCTCGACGACGGGGTGCGCATGATGACCAACATCGTGGGCATGGACCCGGACTCGGTGACGGTCGGACGTGCGGTCCAGGTCGGCTGGGAAGCGCTCTCGGATGGTCGCCACCTCCCGGTCTTCACCTCCCGAACCTGACCTGTCTCCGGCGCGCGAGCCTGTGACCAGCGGATATCCGCGATGCGCGGGAGGCCCTCGATCGCGCGCTACGGTGAGATCCCGTCGTAGTTGGACGGGCTGAGGAGGAGTTTTGACGAAGCACATCTTCGTGACCGGAGGTGTGGCGAGTTCCCTCGGGAAGGGCATCTCCGCCTCCTCATTGGGCCGCCTGCT
>JBBQHT010000099.1:0-16127 GCA_038324235.1 Acidimicrobiales bacterium | reverse complement strand
GCGAAGGCAGTGGCCGTCGTCCTCGACGGCCGCAACATCCCGTGGCCCGGCCCGCGCGGCGACGCCGTCGTCGACGACGCGTTCGTGATCCTGTTCAACGCGCACCACGAGCCGATCGAGTGGACCCTGCCCACTGGGTGGGTCGACTCGTGGGAGGTCGTGATCGACACCGCGGCCCAGGCCACCTCCGACGCGCCCGGCCCGGCCGCCGGCGAGACAGTCGCCACCTGCACCCTCGAAGGGCGCAGCGTCGTCGTGGCCCGGGGCGTGGCGATCGCAGCCCACGACCCGGCCGCGCCGGCCGCAGGTCGCACGCGATGACCGCGATACCCGCCCCGGTCCCGGTCGGGCCGCCCCCTCGCGAGCTCCCTTTGCGCGGCGCCTACCGGTTGCAGCTGCACCCCGGGTTCACGCTGAGCGACGCCGCGCAGCTGACCGACTACCTGCGCGACCTCGGCATCTCCCACATCTACCTGTCTCCCGTCCTGCGGTCACGCCACGGCAGCACCCACGGCTACGACGTGGTGGACCCGGCGAGCGTCGATCCCGAGCTCGGCGGCGAGATCGGGCTCACGATCCTGCACGAGGCGCTCGCCGAGTACGGACTCGGCCTGCTCCTCGACATCGTGCCCAACCACATGGCCACCGACGTCCCCGCCAACCGCTGGTGGACCGACATCTTGCGCCACGGCCCCCGATCGGCGTTCGCCTCGTTCTTCGACATCGACTGGGACCCGCCCGAGACCCGCCACCGGGGCACGATCCTGCTGCCCGTGCTCGCCGACCACGCCGGTCGCGTCCTCGAAGCCGGGCAGCTCCAGCTCTGCCACATCGACGGCGAGCTGTGGTTCCTCACCGGCGAGACCACCTTCCCCGTCGATCCGCTCTCGCTGCGGACCCTCGCCGGCGACGGCGTGGCCCACCTCGGCGCGCTGGCGGAGGCCTTCGCCATGGACGCCATCACCGCCGACCGCGACACCGCCGCCAGCCCGACCAACCAGCCCACCCCGGCCGAGGACATCGACGCGGCGATCTCGGCGATCAACGCCGACGTCGACGTGCTCGACACGATCCTGCGCGCCCAGAACTACCGCCTGATGTTCTGGCGGACCGGCCGTGACGATCTGGACTACCGGCGCTTCTTCGACGTCGACGAGCTCGTCGGCCTCCGCGTCGAACGCACCGACGTGTTCGAGGCGATCCACGCCCGCCTCTTCGATTGGGCGGCCCGCGGCCTCGTCGACGGTGTCCGCGTCGATCACATCGACGGGCTCTCCGACCCGACGGGCTACGTCGATCGCCTGCGCGCCGCGCTGCCCCACCAGTGGCTCCTCGTGGAGAAGATCCTCGAGGGTGACGAGGAGCTGCGGGCGGACTGGCCGGTCGACGGCACCACGGGCTACGAGTTCGCCGCCGACGTCGGCGGGCTCTTCGTGGATCCGGCCGGCGCCGCCACCCTGACCGCGCTCTGGACCCGGTACGCGCCCGACGACCGCCCCCAGGACACCTTCGTCGACACGGTGCGCGCCGCCAAGCTCGATGTCCTCCACACCGTCTTGCGCCCCGAGGTGGACCGGCTCGTCGCGTCCCTGCTCGAGGTGTGCGCCCGGCATCGCCGCTGCCGCGACTTCTCCCGCCTGGCCCTGACCCACGTCGTGCGCGAGCTGCTCGTCGCGCTGGAGGTCTACCGCACGTACGTCACGACGGCACCGGCGGACGACGACGACCGGGCCCAGATCGAGCAGACCATCGAGCGGGTGCGCGCGCAACGCCCGGACATCGACGCGGAGCTGCTCGACCTCGTCCGCGATGTCTGGCTGGCCGAACCCTGGTGCGAAGACGACGCCGCGAGCGAGCTCCGGCGGCGCCTGCAGCAGATCTCGCCGCCGGTGATGGCGAAGTCCGTCGAGGACACGGCCTTCTACCGCGACGCCCGGCTCCTGGCGCTCAACGAGGTCGGCGCGGACCCCGCCACCTTCGGGACCACCGTGAACCGGTTCCACGAGCGCAACCGCCGCCGGCAGCAGAGCTGGCCCCGCGGCCTGCTCACGCTCAGCACGCACGACACCAAGCGCTCCGAAGACGTCCGGGCCCGGCTCGCCGTGCTCTCCGAGCTCCCCGACGAGTGGGCGACCACCGTGGAGGAGTGGTTCGAGCACAACCGCGCCGTCCACCCCGACCCGGTGCACCCCGCCGATGAGTACGTCATCTACCAGACGCTGGTCGGGGCGTTCCCGATCGACGTCGCTCGCCTGCAGACCGTCATGCACAAGGCGCTGCGCGAGGCCAAGCTGCGTTCGACCTGGCTCGAACCCGACGAGCGCTACGAGGAAGCGGTCGATGCCTTCATCGCGGCCATCCTCGGCGACGCCGACTTCGTACGCCGGGTCGAGGCCTTCGTGACCCGGCTGCTCGAACCGGGCCGGCGCAACGCGCTGGCCCAGAAGCTGTTGCAGCTCACCGCCCCCGGCGTGCCCGACCTCTACCAGGGCCAGGAGCTGTGGGACCTCAGCCTCGTCGACCCCGACAACCGCCGACCGGTCGACTACGAGCAACGCCGCGCGCTGCTCACCCGCGTCACCGACGGCGCCATCGTCACCGCGCGGCTGCGAGACCCCAGCGACCCGGGTGTCGCGAAGCTGGCCGTCGTGCACCACGCGCTCGACGTGCGGCGGCGCCTGCCCGAGCACTTCGACGCGAAGGCCGCCTACGAGCCGTTGTGGGCGACGGGCCCGCAGGCCGATCACGTCGTTGCGTACCTGCGCGGCACGCGGGTCGCCGTCGTCGTGCCCCGCCTGTGGGGCCAGGAGGACCTGCTCTGGGACGGCACCGTCATCGACCTGCCGCCCGGCCGGTGGGCGGCGGCGTTCGCCCCGGGCGTCCACCACGAGGGCCGGGTCGAGCTGGCCCACCTGTTCGCGCCGTTCCCGGTGGCGCTGCTGGTGCGCACCGATGAGTGAGGCCGGCGGCGTGACCGCGATCGAACCCGAGCCCGCGCCCGCGCCCGCGCGCCCGCGGGTCTGGGCGCCGCGCGCCACTCGCGTGGACATCGTCACCGCCACCGGCTCCTGGCCGATGGCGCCCGACCCGGTGCCGGACCTGCCCACGAGTGTCGAGGTGGGGCGCGGCGCCGGTTGGTTCGAGGCGCCGGCGGGCTGGGAGGCGGCGGACTACCGCTATCGCCTCGACGGCGATGACCTGCTCGTGCCCGACCCCCGCTCGCGCTGGCAGCCGGCCGGGGTCCACGGCCCGACCCGGCCGTTCGATCCCGCCGCCTTCGCCTGGACCGACGTCGCGTTCACGCCCACCCGGCTGCCCGACGCCGTGATCTACGAGGTGCACGTCGGCACGTTCTCGCGCGCCGGCACCTTCCTCGGCGCGATCGACCACCTCGACCACCTCGTCGACCTCGGCGTGACCCACGTGGAGCTCATGCCCGTCAACGCGTACGCGGGGCGGTGGGGCTGGGGCTACGACGGCGTCGACCTCTTCGCCGTGCACCCCGCCTACGGCGACCCGGCCGACCTGCAGCACCTCGTCGACGCGTGCCACGCCCGCGACCTCGCGGTCCTGCTCGACGTGGTCTACAACCACCTCGGCCCGGAGGGGAACTACCTCGAACTGTTCGGCCCGTACTTCACCGACCGCTACCACACGCCCTGGGGTCCGGGCGTCAACCTCGACGGACCCGACAGCGACGAGGTGCGCGCCTTCTTCATCGACAACGCGTGCGCGTGGTTGCGCGACTTCCACGTCGACGGGTTGCGCCTCGATGCCATGCACGCGGTGGTGGACTCCTCGGCGCGGCACTGGCTCGAGGAGCTGACCGAGACCGTCGCCGCCCTGGACCAGACGACCGGACGAACCTCGACGCTCATCGCCGAGCACGACGGCAACGACCCGCGTCTCGTGGGCCGGCGCGCCGACCACGGGTTCGGCCTCGACGCCGTGTGGAACGACGACGTGCACCACGCGCTGCACTCTGCGATCACCGGCGAGCGCGACGGGTACTACGCCGACTACGACGGACTCGACGATGTCGAGCGGGCGTGGCGTCGCGGGTGGGTCTACGACGGTCGCTACGCCGTCACCCGGCGCCGCCGTCACGGGCGGCCCTTCACCGGGCGCGATGGCGATGCACTGGTGGTGGGCCTGCAGAACCACGATCAGATCGGCAACCGGGCGCGCGGGGAGCGCATCGACGCGCTGTCGTCGGTGGCCCGCCAGGGCGTCGGGGCCGCGCTCGTGCTGCTGTCACCGTTCGTGCCCCTGCTGTTCCAGGGCGAGGATTGGGCGGCGACGAGCCCGTTCCCCTACTTCTCCGATCATGACGATCCGGAACTGGCCGAGGCGATCCGCGCCGGCCGGCGGGCCGAGTTCACCGCCTTCGGCTGGGCGCCCGAGGACGTCCTCGACCCGGAGGACGAAGCGACCTACCGGCGCGCGCACGTGTCGTGGTCGGACCTCGCCGACGGCGCGGACCCGGTGCACCGCGAGCTGCTCGAGTGGTATCGGCTGCTCGTGACCTTGCGGCGGAACCACCCGGAGCTGCGGGCAGCCCCCCTCGAGCGCGTGCGGGTCCACCGCCCGGCCCCTGACAGCCTCGTCGTGCGGCGGCGCTCCTTCGTGCTCGCCACGAACCTGGGCCCCGCCTCGCTGCTGCTCGGCCCTGACGACCTGGTGCCGCCCGGCACCGGCGCCCTGAACCCGACGGCGGTCCCCCTCACGGTCGTGGCCACGTGGGGCAAGGCAGCCTGGACCGGCGACCTCGAGCTGGCCCCTGACAGCGCGGTCGTCCTGCGCCACCAGGCGATCGCCCCGCCGCCGACCGATCGCCCCGCCCGGGACGGGTCCGACGCGAGCTGATCGGGTCTGCACGGATCCGGGCATCGCGGATCCGTGCGGGAGCGCTGATCAGTGCCGCAGGTCGACCGTCTCGGCCGATGCCGGCACGCCCGAGTCGTCCTCCGCGTCGGCCTCGGCCCCGTCGGCCAGGCGCTCCCGCAGCTCCAGCAGCACGCGCCGCAACATGCGAGACAGGTAGGACTGGCTCACGCCGATCTCGGCGGCGATGTCCTCCTGGGTCTTGTTCTCGAAGAAGCGCATGTGGATGATCATGCGATCGCGCTCGTCGAGCTCGTCGAGCAGGCCGTGGATCAACAGCTGCTCCTCGACGTGACCGAAGCCCGAGTCCTGGGTCGCGAGGATCCGCTCGCCGACCGGCGCCGCGTCTTTCAGGTCCCCCATCGTGGGTTGATCGAGGCTGCTGGCCTGGTGCGCGAAGCCCGCTTCCATCGCTTCGATCACGTGGTCGACCGAGTCGTCGACCTCGGCCGCGAGCTCGGCGACGGTGGGCGAACGCCCCAGGCGGTGCTGCAGGTCCTCTTCGGCTCGCCGGAGCGCCAAGTGCAGCTCCTGGGCGCGCCGCGGCGGGCGCACCGACCAGGTGCGGTCCCGGAAGTAGCGCTTGCACTCCCCTTCGATCGTGCGGGAGGCGAAGGTCGAGAACTCCACGCCCATCTCGGGATCGAACCGCTCGACCGCGCGCACGATCGCGAGCAGGGCGACCTGCCGCAGGTCGTCAGCGGCGACGCCGCGACTGCCGTAGCGCTTGACGTAGAAGTCCGCGAGGTGCAGGTGGATCTCGACGAGCTCGTTGCGCAGCGCACGATCGCCCGAGACGCGGTACTCGCGGAACATCGTCGCCTTGTCGGCGGCCGGCTCGGTGTGGGAGCGCGCCATGGTCACGACCCGGCGTGCGTGCGCAGCAGGAAGGTCCGCTCGCCGTCGTTCGCGCCGAGCTCGTAGGTCTCGGCGAGGATCGCCAGCAGCTCGCGGGCCACCGCGTCGAGCTCGGGCACCGCAGCCCCGTTGGCGGGGCAACGACCCGCGATCTCCAGGGCGCCGTTCGTCTCGCGGTAGGTCAAGCGCAACGACGCGGAGCTGTCGAGACCCTCGATGACCGCCGCGCACAGCTCGTCGACCGAGACGCGCAGATCCTCGATCGCGTCGACGGGGAACCCCAGATCTCCGGCCAGGCCGGCGGCGGTGAGGCGGGCCAAGCGGAGGTAGCGCGGCGCCGCCGGGATGACGAGCTCGACGGCGGGAGCGGCAGCGTTGTCCACGGGGTCAGTCCTTGGTTGCAGGTCGGGGGCACGCGAGTCTCGCAGACCCGCGGAGCCCGCCAAGCCGGTCACGGCGTCCCATCAGATTCGATGCTGAGGTGCGAGGACAACCCGGTGATCTCGAGCAGCCGCGCGGCGGTCGGGCTCACGTTGATCAACACGAGCTCGGCACCCGCCTCGCTGAGCTGGCGGTGCGCCCCGATCACCACACGCAAGCCGGAGGAGTCGATGAACCGCAGCTGGCGCAGATCCAGGAAGATGCGAGGCGTGCCTTTGGCGGACCACGCATCGATCGCCTCCTGCAGCACCGGCGCCGTGTGGGGGTCGAGCTCGCCGTCGAGGTGCAACACCACGTCCTGGCCCCGCTCCTCGGTCTCCACCACCAGTTGTTCGGTCTCGGCAGTCATCACTGTCCCCTCGTCGGTGTGCTTCGCTCGGTGTTCTGGCTGTTCGCGCCACGACCCCTTCCGGGCGGAAGGGGTCGGGGGTGGTACTCGTCGTGACGATCAGTCCTTGTGGAGGACATCCTTGACCTTGTCGACGGCATCGCCGACCTTCTCCTTGACCTCGCCCGCAACGCGGTCGGTCTTGCCTTCGCGCTCGAGATCCTTGTTACCGGTCACGTCGCCGGCAGCTTCCTTGACTCGGCCTGTGGCCTGATCCATCTTCTCACCCATGCAACTCGACTCCTTCGGTGGGGGGGGTTCGTGCGCCCTGTCCTACCCTCAGTGACGACCGGCTAGAACCGGAACGTGCTCGTGGGGTTGGGGTCGGGGATGATCGGCGCGGGCTCCGGGTTCGGGTTCGGATCCGGGATGATGGGCGCCGGGTTCGGGTTGGGGTTCGGATCCGGGATGATGGGCGCCGGATCGCTGCTCATCGGCATGGCGGACATGCGAGCCCCGATCAACCCTGCTGGGCGGCCTTCTGGCGCGCCTCGTCCGCATCGGCCTTGGCGCGGGCGGCCTCGGCCTTGCCCTCGTGCTCGGCGACCTCACGCTCGTTGGCGGCCTTGTCCTGCTGGGCCTTGCCCTCGGACTCGAGCGACTCCTTGCCCGCCACGCGCCCCACGACCTCTTTGACCTTGCCCTTCACGTCTTCGACCACGCCGTCGACGCCTGCCTTGGCACCAGACTCTTCGCTCATGACTAGCTCCTTGTCTCCCCGGGAGGGGTTCGAACGAGCGGGACGCTCGTCAGCGAGGAGGTCATTCCCCGTGCCGGGCGCAGCCAGACCGAGGCAGGTGTCACACCGGCGGGCTGCCGGACTCGCCCAGCCGGAGGACCACGAGCGCGATGTCGTCCTGGCGTTGGGTCGGAGGAAGGCGCTGGGACAGCGAGGCGAGGATGGCGTCCGCGATCCCATCGGCGGTGTCGTGCGCCGCAACGGTGGCCATCAGCGCCATCGCCTCGTCGGTCGTGAGCCCGTTCGGGGGCGGTAGGTCGGTGACGCCGTCGGTGTAGAACACGACCACGTCGCCGGGTTCGAGTCGGGCCGTCGCGGGATGGGTGTGGATCGGATCGAACACGCCGATCAACGACCCGGGCGTGCCCAGGCTGCGGGGCACCCCGGCGCGCACGATCACCGGCAACGGGTGCCCGCCGGCGTTGGACGTGAGCAGCCAGCCATCGTCCCGCGACACGAGCGTGGCGTAGCAACAGGTGCAGAACAGGTCACGGTCCGACATGCGCACTGCCTCGTTGAGCCACTCGAGCACGGCGACGTGGTCCTGGCCGTGCCGGGCCGCGGCCCGCACCGTGTGGCGGGCCATGCCGGTCAGCGCGGCGGCGTTCGGTCCGGTGCCGCACACGTCGCCGATGACCACCGCCCACGTCGACTCGTCGAGCGCGAACACGTCGTAGAAGTCGCCGCCCACCTCGGAGACCGCACCCGCGGGCGAGTACCGCGTCGTGAGATCGACGCCCGGGATCGCCGGCACCCGCGGCGGGAGCAGCGACCGTTGGAGCGTGGCGGAGATGTGCCGGTGCTCATCGGTCAGCCACATGTTGTCCAACGCCTCGGCGATGCGGCCCGACGCGGCCTCGGCCAGCGCGACATCCGCGCGCTCGTAGCGCCGCCCGGACTCGGCGCTGACGAACTGCATCGCCCCGATGACGCCCCGCTTGGTGCGCAACGGGACGGTGATGACGCTCGTGAGCGACAACACCTCGAGGATGGCCACGGCTTCGTCTCGGGCGATGGGCGACTCCTCGAGCGCCGCGTCGATCACGGCGGGGGTCACCTCTTCGATGTACTCGGTGACACCGCTACGGATCACCGCCGCGACACCGGAGGGCGCGTCCGGATTGAAGGGATACTGCTCGGTCAGCGCGCGGGCCCACGCGACCTTGTCGGGATCGGCGTGCGCCACCTCGACCTCGACCTCGGCGCCTGGCTCCGGGATGAAGTGCAGCGAGCACCAGTCGCCCAATCGCGGGACGGCCGCCGCGGTGACCGCCGCCATGAACGCGAGGTGATCGGCCGCGGCCACCGAGGCATCGGTCAGGCCGGCCAGGAACTCGAGCCGTTCGCGTTGGCGGCGCTCTTCGTCGATCATCCGCGCCGAGATGTCCACGCGCTCCTGCGCACGCTGCTCGGCCCGCTTCATGTCCGTGATGTCACCGGTGCAGCCGACGGTCCCGGTCGGGTTGCCGTGCTGGTCGAGGGTGACCCGGCCGCGGCCCTGCAGCCACCGCTCGGTTCCGTCCGGCCAGATCACGCGGTGCTCGAGCTGGTAGCCGGACCGGTCTCGCAGCGCCGCCTGGACGGTGGCCAGGATGGTGTCGCGCTCGTCGGGGTGCAGGAGCGCGACGTAGGCGTCGAAGGTCCCGTCGAACCCGCCGGGCGGCAGGCCGAACAGCGCCTCGAGGCGCTCGTCCCACACCGTGACGCCGGTGGCCATGTCCCAGCGCCACGTGCCGAGGCCCCCGGCGTCGAGCGCGAGGAGGAGCTGCGCGTTGAGCTCGGCCGCCTGGTTCTCCACCGCGCGGAGCTCGGTGATGTCATCACCGGCGACCACGGCGCCCACGACGCGGCCGTCGTCGTCGCGGAGCGGGGCCATGATGACGAAGATCTGCATCGGCGACGATTCCCCGAACCGCACCGTGAGGTCGCCCCGCCAGGTCGAGCCCGCGAGGACATCATCGATCCGGGCCCGAGCGGCGTCGTCGTCGCCCGACGGGATCACGTCGACGAAGGCCTCGGCCCCGATCGCATCGGCGGCGGCGTAGCCGTACACGTCGACCGCGACGCGGTTCCAGTAGACGACGCGCCCGTCGGTATCGGTGACGAAGATCGCACGGGGCAACACGTCGAGCACGCCCTGCAAGTTGCCGGCGGCGGCCACGACATCGGCGGCCGGCACGCGTTCACGACGGATCATCGTCCCCCCTCCGTGTCACCGTCGGTCATGACCGGCTCAACTTAGCCCGCCCCTGCGGCGCGATCTCGCCGATCTGCTCCCCGTCGCGGGACTACTGCCGGCGCCGCCGGGTAAGGACGGATCCACGAAGCCCCTCACCTGATCTCGGAGGTCCCGCCATGACCGATGTTGCTGTCCCGGCCGCCCCGTCCCGCGAGCTGCAGAGCGTCCCCGGCTCTGAGCTCATCACCGACCACGGGCGCACCTCGATCGCTGATGCGGTCGTGAGCAAGATCGCCGGCGTCGCCGCCCGCGAGATCGACGGGGTGCACGCCATGGGCAGCACCGCGTCGCGAGTGGTGGGCGTGGTGCGCGACAAGATCGGGCAGACGAGCGCGACCCAGGGTGTGCACGTCGAGGTGGGCGAACGCCAAGCCGCCATCGACATCACCCTCGTCGTGGACTACGGCGTGTCCATCATCGACGTGGCCCAAGCCGTCCGCGAGAACACGATCGACCGGATCGAGCGGATGACCGGGCTCGAGATCACCGAGGTGAACATCGACATCACCGATGTGGCACTCGGCGACGAGCTCGAGGCCGATGACGACGACCGGCCCGCCCCGCCGCCCCCGCGCGTCCAGTGACCGCACCCGCCGAACGCATCGCCGCGGCCACGTTGGCGGTCACCGGGGTCACCGGGTTGGCGAGCGGCACCCCGGCGCAGCTGGCGTCGACGTACCTGCCGGGCCGACGCATCGTCGGGGTGCGCGAGCAGGACGGGCACGTCGAGATCCACGTGGTGGCCGATGCGGCGATCGCGTCGCTGCCCGATCTCGCCGAAGAGATCCGCCAGGCCGTGCGCCTCGGGCACCCCGACGCCGACGAGATCGACGTGCACATCGACGACCTGCACCAGATCATTGACCTGCGCGACGGGCTCACCCCCGACCACGACCCAGCCGACACCGACGTGCTCGACCAGACCAGGAGGTCCCCGCGATGACCGATGGCATCCGGGGCACGACCACCGTCGCCCCACGCGTGCTCGAGAAGATCGCCACCCGGGCCACCCGCGACGTCCCTGACGTTCGAGGGGCGCGGGTCGGCGGCCTGCGCGGCTGGTTCCAGCTCCCCGAGCCCAACGCCAACCCCAACCCCAACGCCCAGCCCGACCCCGACCCCGAGTCGGACCACGGGTCGGACGCGGGGCGAGTGAGCCTCGACATCGAGCTGTCCGTCGTCTACCCGACGCCCGTGGCGGCGGCTTCCGACGCGGTGCGCCGCGCCGTGATCGATCAGCTGCTGCGATACACGGGCGTCACGGTGTCCCAGGTGGACATCACCATCGGCGAGCTCGTCGCCGAGCCGACCGCCCGTCTCCAGTTGGGAGCCCGCTGATGCGCGTCACCTCGCGGATCCTCGGCACGACCCTGGCGCTCGCCCTGCTCCTCGCCGCGCTGCTCGCGGTGGTCGAGGCCGGCCTGGCCCTGATCGGTTCGCCTCCTTGGCTCGTGACCTGGCCGTCCGCCGACGACCTTGCCCGGCTGACGTGGACCGCGCCGTCGTTCCGCCTCGCCATGGTGGCGATCGGCGCCCTCGGGGTGGTCCTGCTGGCCTGGGCCTGGTGGCCGCGCCCGGCGGTCACGTTGCCCACGGTGGGTCAGGCCGAGACGCCGATGCGAGTGCGCCGAACGTCGGTCGAGACCACGGTGGCCGCCCGCGTCCGCGAGCAGGCGTTCGTGACCGACGCCGAGGTGTCCGCCCGCCGAGGCACCGTGGTGGTGCACGCCGGCACGACCCGCCCCACCAGTCCCGAGGAGCGCGAGCTCGTCGAGCACACGGTCCAGCGCGCGCTCGTCGAGCTCGGCCTCGATCCCGCATCTGCGACGATCCACCTTCGACAAGGAACGAGGCGCGCAGCATGAGCCAAGGAGCGAACCGCCGGGCCGACCGGACCAACCGCGTCGTGCTGACCGGGCTCGGCGTCGTCGCCATCGCCGTGGGTGGCGCCGGGCTCGTCCTCTCGACCACGTCGGACGGCGAAGGGGCCGACCGCATCCTCACCTCCGGTCAGACCGACTGGCTCGCCGCCCACGGTGGCCTGGTGGGCGTCGCCGTGCTCGCGGTGGCGGCCGTCGTGGCGATCCTGGCGGTGCAGTGGCTGCGTCGCCAGCTGGTGCCCCTGCCCCAGGCGGCGGACATGACCCTCGCCCGCGGGCCGGCAGGGGTGAGCGTGCTGCGCACCGACGCGTTGCTCCACGCGATCGAACGTGATGTCGAGCGCAGCGACCAGGTGAGCCGGGCGCGCGCGGCGCGCCGGACCCGGACGCCGGCCACCGTCGAGCTCTTCGTCCAGGTGAGCGACCGAGCCGATCTCGGGCGGGTGGGCGCCGACATCGTGCGCCAGGTGCTCCCCCGCGCCCGGCGCGCCACCGGCCGGGACGACCTCGAGTTGCTGGTCGAGTTCTCGACCGTCGCGACTCCGCCCGCGCCGCGGGTGCAGTGATCACGCCGGCGATGGCATATCCGGATCGACAACGGGGTAGAGCGCTCGCCATGGCTGCATCAAGTGGTTCCCTGCACGAAGACGCCCTTCCCCCTGACGTCGTGGATCGCCACCGGGCGATCGTGTCGATCATGGAGGAGCTCGAAGCCGTGGACTGGTACGACCAGCGCGCGGAGGCCACCGACGATGCAGAGCTCGCGGCGGTTCTCCGCCACAACCGCGACGAGGAGAAGGAGCACGCGGTGATGACCCTGGAGTGGCTCCGGCGCGTCGATCCCGCCCTCGACACCATGATGCGCAAGTACCTGTTCACCGAGGGTTCGATCACCGGCCGCGAGCACGCCGAGGAGTCGGGCGGCTCGGAGAGCGCCGGCGGCGCCGGAACCTCAGGCGATCTCGGCGTCGGCGACCTGCGGGGTGTGCGGTCGGCGATCCCGACCGCGGTGTCCGGCACCTATCCGGGAGCAAGCCGATGAACCACCTCAACCGCGAGCTCGCCCCCGTCGGTGACCGGGCCTGGCAGCAGATCGAAGACGAGGCCGGCCGCAGCCTGCGCCACTTCCTGGCCGGCCGGCGGCTCGTGGACTTCACCGGCCCCCTCGGGTGGGAGGCCTCGGCGGTGGCCCGCGGCCGGCTGGGCGCTGCGGAGCCCGTACCCGGAGCGACGCACGTGGATCTGCGGCCGCGCGAGGTGCACCAGTTCGTCGAGATCCGCCGTCCGTTCACCCTCACGCGCGAAGAGCTCGACGTCGCCGAGCGCGGGGCGACCGACATCGACCTCGAGCCGGTGGTCGACGCCGCCCGAGAGGCGGCCCACGTCGAGGACTGGTGCGTCTTCCACGGCCAGCTCGCCTCCGGCCTCGAAGGCATCATCCCCGCGTCGGTGCACGCACCGATCCCGCTCGGCGACGACTACTCGCGCTACCCCCACGTGGTTGCCGGCGCGATCGCGACGCTGCAGGAAGCCGGAGTCGACGGCCCCTACGGCCTGGCGCTCGGCCCCGACGGCTACCGCGGGGTGCTCGAGACGACCGAACGCGGGGGCTACCCGCTGCTCGAGCACCTGCGCCTCATCCTCGGCGGTCCGGTCGTGTGGGCCCCCGCCGTCGACGGCGCCGTGGTCGTCAGCCAGCGCGGCGGCGACTACGAGTTGCTCGTGGGGCAGGACTTCAGCATCGGCTACCTGGCCCACGACGCCACCGAGGTGCAGCTCTACCTCGAATCATCGTTCGCGTTCCGCGTCGAAGGCGCCGACGGCGCCGTCGCCCTCACCCCTCACGACGGGGACGAGCCCATCGCCGCCCCCGCCGCCCCCTGAATCCCCACCAACCCGCGAGAGGCACCCGCCATGACCGAGAACACCGCCCCCGAACCCGGCACCGTCACTGACGCCACCGTCCACACCGAGGACGAAGACGCCCAGATCACCGCCCGGGCCGACGCGCCGCCCACCCCGGAAGAAGAAGCTGTCGCCGAGGCGCACGCCGACAGCCTGACCGACGACGTGCGTGAGCACTACGAGGAGATGGCCGACCTCGGCGCCAACATCGAAGGCGAAGGCAAGGTCGAGTAGCCCGCCCATACACCGACAATATGTCGTAGGTGTTATTCGTCAGGGGTGACATCTTCTCGGGTGATCCCCCCTCCAGACGCGGCTCCCACGGTCGGGTCTCGAGCGGGGTTCACCCGTGCCGGTCTCGCGGCCGGGATCCTCCTGGTGCTCGTCGGTGCGGTGCTCCTGTGGAGCGCGGCGACCGGTGGAGGCGATGGACCCGACGGCCGGACGAGCGCGACCCCCACGATCGTCAACGACCTGTCGGTGCCGGTGTGGATCCGGGCATGTTCGACCGTGGCCTGCCGCGGCCAGGGCGCTCGCCGCGAGGCTGTCGCGCTGGTCCACCTCGCCGCGGGCGCGCGCGCGGAGGTGCAGGTGCCGCCCGACACGGTCCTGCTCGTCGTCGAGATCCCCACGCCCGGCGGGAAGCCGACGCGCCAGTGCTTCGAGGCCGACGGCAGCACCGAGACCAAGGTGTCCGACGCCGGGACGTGCCCGTGGGCCTGAGGCCGGTCAGTTCCTCCCGCCCGGCAACCGGGTCACCGACCGAGCGAGGCCCGGCTGAAGTCGTCGGCGACCTCGGCGATGGCGTTCGCCGCGAGGCCCCACGCATCGTCGTCGCCCCCGGCGAGGAGCCATGACTCCATGACCGCGAAGAGGCCGGCGCTGATGACCGACGCCATCACCCGAGCGTACGCATCGGTGGAGGCGTGCCCGCTGCGCCGCGCGAAGTCCTCCACCAACCGCAACCGAACGACCTCGTTGACCCGTGTGAAGTGCTGCTGCACCTCGGGGAACATCGCGTAGGCGACGACGTCTCGCAGTTCCTCGGGTCCGAACGGGAACCCGCCGTCCTGGGCCCGAGCGAGGACCGCCCCCACCGCGTCGATCGGTCGCTGCTCCGGGGGCACGGCCTCGATGGCATCGACGAGCCGCTCCACCCACGCCCGCAGCGACGCGATGGCGATCTCTTCCTTGGAGTCGAAGTAGCGGAAGAACGTGCGCTCGGAGACATCCACCGCATCGGTGATGTCGGCCACCCTGGTGGCCGCGAACCCCTTCTCGGCGAAGAGCCGGAAGGCCTCGTCCCGCAAGGCCGCACGTGTCGCCGACTTCTTGCGCTCGCGCCGACCAACGGTGGCGACTTCGGGACCTTCAGGCACGGCCGAAGCCTACGCGACCACGTGCGGCACGACGTTGGTCGGGTTCCGTCCGGGCCACCCACCACCGGGCTGGGGCCGTCGGCCGCCCGGGTCAGCTGTTGGTGAACTGCACGTACTCGACCGGCCAGAGCTCGTCACCGTCGGGGGGCAGGAGCTTGGTGGTCGTCGTGAAGCCGGTGTGCACCGACTGGGTCAGCGTGCAGGTCTGCCCGCCCGGGTGCTCGCCGAGCGCCACCATCTGGAGGTTGATGTACGCCGCGACCGGCGTGGACCTGGTCTTGGTGAACCCGTCGGCGCAGTGCAGGCGGTACGAGACCGTGCCCGTCGCGCTCTTCGGGAAGGTGGCCACGGCGTAGGTGTAGTAGCCCGCGTGGTGGAAGCTGAAGGTCGTGGCGACCGGGCAGGCCACGATCGCGCAGATGTTCTGCTGCGGCACACTGCTCACCGGGGTCGTGCCCCCGCTGGTGACCTGCGCGGCGTGGGCGGGGCCGGCGGCGAAGCTGAGACCGAGCGCGGCGACGGACCCGGCGGCGAGCGCGGCCGTCGCCAGACGCCAGCGGCGCGGCGAGTACGGGGTGACACGGGAACGGGTGGTGCGCATCGGAGATCGTGACCTTTCGTGGTCCGGCCGCCAGGTGGGCGGGGCCGGAGTGGATGGCTCCACTCAACGACGAACCGGTCACGATGACCTGAGTACGCGGTACCCAATCGCGGGCGTGACCGGAGCCACGCAGAACAGGTAGTAACCCGCGCCAGGTCCCGGCGTCAGGTCACGGCGTCAGGTCACGGCGTCGGGGGTTGGTTGACCGGGTGGTCCTCGGGGTAGTGGTCCCGGGAGATCACCGGCGCGTCACGCCCGGTCCCCTTCGTGCCCGTGCCCGCCGCGGTCGCGCCGGACGCGGGGCTGTCCCCGGCGAGGGGCGCGGGGCGCGCCGATTCCTCGTGGTACTCCTCCTCGACGTTCACATCCCACACGTCGTGGGTAGAGCCCGTGGCGATGTTCTCCGCGGTCAGCATCGCCGTGTACATCGAGTGATCTTGGTTGTTGTACCGATGCATGCCGTTACGGCCGACGGGGTGCACGTTGGGTGCGCAATCCTCGAGCCACTCGACCAGGCGGGCCACGTTGGCCTTGTAGCGCTCGTCGTAGAAGGGGTACGCCTTGGGCATCCGCACGACGTAGCCAGCCTCGACCTTGTCCGGGTCCACAAGGCCGAGGATGGCGAGCTCCCGCTTGCCCTGCTCGACGAGGTCCTCGTCGGCCTTGTTCCACGTCTCGTCGCCCTCGAACACGAAGAACTCCAGGCCGAGGCAGGTGCGCCCTTCCTTGACCAGGTACGGCGACCACGACCCGAAGTTCTGGATGCGCCCGACCTTCACGTCCTTGCTGTGCACGTAGATCCAGTTGTCCGGG
>JBBQHT010000098.1:0-16224 GCA_038324235.1 Acidimicrobiales bacterium | reverse complement strand
CCCACACCGGCCGTCCCACCGAGCTCGACACCGGGCTCGACACCGGGCACGACACCGGCCACAACACCGGGCACGACACAGGGCTCGGCCGCCTCGTCGCCGCCAGAATGAATCGTTCGGGCCGTTCAGGCGGTGCCCGTGGCGACCGATAGGGATGCTGTGGCCCCTTTTGTCGATGACACCACCGGTGACCTCTCCGGCTTGATCGGCGCGGTCCTGGTCCTCTACATCGATCGGGCCCTCGGTCCGGCCGGCGTGAAGGAGGTCATGGACCGCGTGGGCGCCGACGAGGTGCTCGCCCTCGTCGAGAGCTGGGAGGAATGGGTCAACTTCGAGGTGGTGCTCGCCACGGCGATCGCCGTCGCGGAGCTGTGCCACGAACCTGACATCGGGCGCCGCACCGGCGAGGAGCTGTTCCGCGTCCTGCAGGAGCGCGGGTTGCTGATCCTCCCGCCCGACATGAGTCTCATCGAGTCGTTCCCGGACGTCGTCAACAGCTTGAACACCGCGACCGAGCTGCGCCACGGCACGGTCGTCGAGTGCGACAACGGCTACGCCCGCATCGAGGTCACGTCGACGACGTCGGGCCGCACGCGCTTCCTGTGCCGCCTGTTGCTCGGGCTGTACTCGTTGATCCCGACCTTGCGCCAGGCCCACGGTGCCGTCGTCGAGACCCGCTGCATCCATCGCGGCGATGCGATGTGCGAGTTCCAGGTGCGGTGGCGCACCGCCGCGATCCCCTCGCCGGGACACGATCCGTGGACCGAGCGCGTCCTGCGTCTGCAGGACCTGACCGTGAAGCTGGCCGATGACGAGACCACCGGGGCGCACGCGCTCGAAGCCGCCGGCCTGCTCGAGGAGATCAGGCGCGAAGCGTTGCGCGATCCCCTCACCGGGCTGCCCAACCGCGCCGCGCTCGAGCTCCGCGCGCGCGACGAGCTGGCCGCGCGCGGAGGCACCCTCGACGGGTTGACCTTGCTGTTCGTGGACCTCGACGGCTTCAAGGCCATCAACGACACCTGGGGCCACGCCGCCGGTGACGAGATCCTCAAGATGTTCGCGGCCCGTCTGCAGGGGGCGGTGCGTGACTCCGATCTGGTCGCCCGCCTCGGCGGCGACGAGTTCGTCGTCCTGTTCCCCGACGTGGCTGACGATTGGACCGTCGAGCGCCTCGTCCACAAGGTCTTCAGCGTCTTCAAGAACCCGTACCCGATCGGCATCGAGCTGCACAGCCTCGCGGGCAGCATCGGCGTGTCCCGGGCGCCCGAGCACGGCGCGACCTTCCGGGAGCTCCTCGACCACGCCGATCGCGCGATGTACCGCGTCAAGCGTGCCCGCAAGAGCACGGCCGACCAGGCCGGCGCCGCCTGCTGATCGCTCGCGCCCTGCGCGGTCGGAGCATCGCCCATCCGCGGAAGACCGCCGGGTAACGTGCGCCCCGGAGCGGGCGGCATGCCTCCAGGAGCTTCGTTGCGCGCACCCATGCAGCTTGATCCCGACCTCACCCCGACCCGTCCCGCCGCGTCCGCGCGGTGCGATGTCGCCAGCCGGCGCCAGACCGCGTCGGCGATGACCCGGGTCGGGAGCACGCTCGCGATCACCGGTGTGGCCGTGGGCCTGACCATCGGACTGTCCGCCGGGGCCGCCGGTGCGGGGCCCACCAAGACGACGACCCCACCGAGCACCGCGAAGTCAACCCGCTCGGCGTCACCCACCCCACCCACCACCACCCGCCCCGCGCGCCCGACGGCCACCACGGCCGCGCCCCGGGCGACGCCGACGACGGCTCGCACGAGCAACCCGACCCAACAGCCCGCCACCTCGCTCATCGCCTCGGAATCCCCGACGGCCGGAGCGGGTGCCGCGACGGCCACCCCGACGTCGGCTGTCGAGGTCTCGCCCGGGCCGCCCGCCCTCCTCGTCGCCGGGCCGATCGACGCCGCACCCGAGACCGGCAAGCTCCTCACGCCGATGACCAAGTTGTGGATCGCCGCGGCCGCCGCGGCCGCGATCGCGCTGCTCGCCGGGCTCCTCACCGCCTGGTACTGGCGCCGCACCAACCCGAACGCCGACGCGGGGATCGACACCGGCGACGAGGTCGCTGCCGGCCGAGCGGTCGGCGGCGCGGTCGCGGCGGCGGCCTCGCCGACGCGGCGCCGGTCCTCATCGCGCAACGCGGCCGCGCCGTCGGGCCAACCGGCCGGTGCGACCCCCGCGGCCGTGCTGCTCGCCGCGCGCCACTGGGCCGACGACGTCGTGGGCTGGGACGAGTGGGACTCGACCGATTGGGATCGTGATCCCGCGTGGCGCCCGTACGACGACGCGTTCCTTGCCGAGCCCCACGAGTCGGACCCACCCACGAGCGAGAACCGCATGCTCGTCGGCGCGGGCTGACACGCGGACGACACCGCCTCAGGTCACCACCGAGCCGACGCCTGTGCCAGGATGCCGTCCATGACAACCGAGCGGATGGAGGTCCAGCGGATCATCGCCACGGACCCGACCACGATCTTCCAGGTCCTGTGCGACCCGAAGGGGCACGTGTCGATCGACAGCTCCGGCATGCTCATCGATGCCACCGGTGATCCGGTCACCGCCCTCGGCGATTCCTTCGTGGTGCACATGGACCGCGAGGCGCTCAACGACTACCCGCTGGGCGAGTACGACGTGACGGTCTCCATCACGGCGTTCGAGGCGGACCGCGAGATCGCCTGGACGATCCTCGGCCAGATCCGCCCGCAGATCGGCCACGTCTACGGGTACAGGCTCGAGCCGGTCGACGGCGGGACGCTCGTGACCTCGTACTACGACTGGTCGGCGATCGATCCGTCCTGGAAGGAAGCCAACATCTTCCCGGTCATCTCCGAGGGCGCCCTGCGCGCGACCTTGGGGATCCTCGCCCGCACCGTCGCCCCCGGTGCTCGCCGCCCCGGCGCCTGAGGCCGCCGCGCGACGATGACCAGGTCTGGCTCCGCGGATCGAGACGCCGGCACCGACGACGACATCACCCGCGTGTGCTTCGTCTGCCTCGGCAACATCTGCCGTTCGCCGACCGCCGAAGGCGTGATGACCCAGCTCGTGCGCGACGCCGGCCTGGAGGATCGCATCGAGATCGACAGCGCCGGCACGGGCGCGTGGCACGTCGGCGACCGCGCCGACGAGCGCTCCGCCGCCGAAGCCCGCCGCCGCGGCGTCGAGCTCACCAGCCGCGCCCGCCAGTTCCACGGCGGCGACTTCTACGTGTTCGATCTCGTCCTGGCGATGGACCAGCGCAACCTGACCGACCTGCACGATGCGGCCCCCGAGGCGCACCTGCGGGACCGGGCGCGGCTGCTGCGCACCTTCGACCCGACCCTCGCCGCGCTCGACCAACGCGATCTCGACGTGCCCGACCCCTACTACGGCGGGCCGAGCGGGTTCGCCGACGTGTACGACATGATCGAGCGGTCGTGCCACGGCCTGCTCGACCACCTGCGAGCGACGCGGTTGGGTTGATGCGGTGGGCCGGAGGGTCGCTGCCCGATGTCGTGGCGGGTCTCTTCGACGCCCGCCCGATCGCCAGCGCGCCCGTCGACGGGGGCACGATCAACCAGGCGTACCGCATCCGCCTCGACAACGCCACGACGGTCTTCGCCAAGACCCGCAGCGCCACCGGTCCCCACGCCGCGCCCGGGCTCTTCGTGCGCGAGGCCGCGGGGCTCGCCTGGCTGCGCGAGACCAACACCGTCCGGGTGCCCAAGGTGCTCGCCGCCCGCGACGAACCCGGGCTCGCCCACCGGTTCCTGGTGCTCGAGTGGATCGAGCCGGGGCGGCCGGCGGTCGATCACGACGAGCGCTTCGGTCGGGCGCTGGCGGCGCTGCACCGCTTCGGCGCCCCTCGCTTCGGGCTCGACCACGACAACGACATCGGCGCATTGGCCCAGCCCAACGCGCCGGGAGCGGACGCGGACGCGGACCGGCGGATGGAGTGGCCGGCGTTCCTCCGGGCGTACCGGCTCGAACCGTTGCTGCGGCGCGGCTTCGACGACGGGCTCCTCCCGCTCGAGCTGCGTCCGATCGCGACGCGCGTGCTCGACCGCCTCGCCGAGCTGACCGGCCCACCCGAACCACCCGCCCGCCTGCACGGGGACCTCTGGGGCGGCAACGCCATCGTTGACGCGGCGGGCCAGGCCGTCGTCATCGACCCTGCGGTGTACGGCGGGCACCGCGAGATGGACCTGGCCATGATGCGCCTCTTCGGTGGCTTCGGACCACGGGTCTTCGACGCGTACGACGAGGCGTTCCCCCTCGCCGAGGGGCACGCCGAGCGGGTCGAGCTCTGCCAGCTGTACCCGCTGCTCGTGCACGTGCACCTCTTCCCGGGCCACGGCTACGGCGCCACCGTCCGCCGGATCCTCGAGCACCACGGCCGCTGAGGACCGCGCACCACCTGCCAGGGTCAGGTCCCGTCGACCTCCACCAGGCGCAACCGACCCCGCACCGGCGGCGGGTCCGCGGGTGCCGCAGCGTCTGGACCGCTCCCCAGGGACGCCCGCACGACCGTGCCGTGGCCAGGCGCCGACGACACCCGCAACGAGCCGTGGCCGAGGCCGGCGAACAACTGCATCGTGGCCAAGCCGGATTCGAAGACGACGGCCGCGGGGTCGTACCCGCACCCGTCGTCGCTGATCTCGAGCACGAGCTCGTCGCCCGTCCAGTGCAGCGCCACCGTGACGATGGTCGCGCCCGCGTGGCACCAGACGTTGTGCAACGCCTCCTTGGCGATGCGGAACACGATGGTCTTCGTGGTCCAGTCGAGCATGAGCTCATGGTCCAGGTCGAGGAGCAGGGCTGGTCGGGTGGATTCGCCCACGAGCTCGCGGTGGTAGACGACGAGCGCGGTGGCGAGGCTCTCGTCGTCGAGGGCGGGCGCCTGCACCGCGAGCATGAGGCGGCGCAGCACATCGGCCTGCGCACCGAGATCCGCGCGGACGCCGGCCAGCGCCGCGTGCACCGCAGCCGCCACGTCGGCCGGCAGCGCGGCGGAGGACGTGTGCACGACGGAGGCCAACACGGCGAGCGATCCCACCGCCTGCTCGTGCAACTGCGCGGCGATGCGGTGCCGATCGTCCTCGACCGCCCGCATCAAGCTGGACAGCAGGACCCGTCGTTCCTCGGCCACGTTCTCGAGCGCCATGTACAGGCGACGGGTCTCGCGCACCATCAGCATGTGGCGGGCCGTCGCGAGCAGCACGAGCATCGCGAACGAGCCCATCACCACCGGCACGCCCCACGACACCGAGTTGCCCCAGACCACGCCCTCCACGAACAGGAGCGGGACACCGATCAGCACGAGCGCCGGCATCACCGCGTGGCGGCGGCGCTGCGCATGCGCCGCCAGGCGATCCAAGCCGGCGGGCGGGGTGCTGTGGGCGAACACGGCGAGCAGCAGGATGAGGCCCATGTCGGTCACCTGCACGGCCAGCAGTGGCGAGGCCGGCAGCGTGTAGCCCGACAGGCCCTGCGCGACCAGCAACCACGCGTTCACCGTCGAGGCCGAACCGAGCGCGATCAGCAGCCCTTCGACGAGGCGGTGCCCCCGAGGGAGGCGGGCGAACAGCACGGCCGCCGCGTACACCGAGGCCGGCAACGCGATGCCCACGATCGCGCAGGGGACGACGAACCACGCCGTCGGGGACGTCAACAGGGCCTCGACCAGGAACACCATGACCGGCGCGCTCAGCAGCACGACGGCCATCGCCACATCGAGAAGATCGACCGACAGCAGCAGGCGCCCGGACTTCGATCGCAGCAGGATCACCAGGGACGCCCCGCACAGCGGGATGCACGCCAGCGCCACGGTGCCGCCCGACTGCCGAGTCCACGTCGTGCCCCACAGCTCCGACACGAGGATCAGCACGCCGACCAGGGCGGCGGCCGCGATGCCGATCCCCCACAACTGCCAGGCCCGTCGATGGGGGCCGCTCGACCGCCGCGCGGCCACCGCGGTGAACCCCATCGCGGGGGCGAGGCACATCAGGCCGAAGACGCACCAGGCGACGAGGAACGGCGCTTCACCGTGCACCGAGAGGCCGACCGCCAGCGCCACCAAGACGACGCCACCCACATACGCGATGGCGGACCGTCGCACGATCGGCGAGAAGATGCCAGGGTCCAACGAGACCCGTCGGGCTTCATCCGAGGCCTCACCTCCGGACCGATCACGTCGTTCCACCAAGACGGCTTGCGTCATGTTTCCCCCCCAGGACGGGCGCCGCAGGGCCCCACCCGCCGTGGCGAAACTGTACGAGATCTGGGCGCGTGACGTCGGAGTCCTCCTGGGTGATCTCCGCGGGCGGCGGCGATCTGCGCCAGCGCCCGAACCCGCAGCCCGGGACGGCACCGGCGGCATTTCCTGACGCCCCATCAGTTTCGTTTACGCTCGGCCGCCACGACCACGGGAGGAACGCCATGAAGCTCGGTCTGATGTGGGGGTACTGGGGACAGCTGCCGCCTCCCAACGTCATCGAGATCACCCAGGAGGCCGAGCGCCTCGGGTGGGACTCGGTGTGGACCGCCGAAGCATGGGGCTCCGATGCCTTCTCGCCGCTGGCGTGGATCGCGGGGCAGACCTCGACCATCAAGCTCGGTACGTCGGTCGTGCAGCTCGCCGGCCGCACGCCGACCGCCACCGCGATGGCGGCCATGACGATCGACCACATCAGCAACGGTCGCTTCCAGCTCGGGCTCGGGGTGAGCGGCCCGCAGGTCGTCGAAGGCTGGTACGGCCAGCCGGCCAACAAGCCACTGGCGCGCACTCGCGAGTACGTCGAGATCATCCGGCGCGTGCTGCGTCGGGAGGAGCCGCTCGACTTCCAGGGCGAGTTCTACCAGCACCCCTACCACGGCCCGGATGCGACGGGGTTGGGCAAGCCGCTCAAGTCGATCCTGCATCCCCTGCGCCGGGACCTGCCGATCTACCTGGGCGCCGAGGGTCCGAAGAACGTGGCGCAGACCGCGGAGATCGCCGACGGCTGGCTGCCCTTGTACTACTCGCCGTTCCACCAGCACGTCTACGCCGACTCGCTCGCCGGCGCGAAACCGGGCTTCGACATCGTGGCCGGGGCGCAGCTCAACATCTGCGACTCGGTCGAGGAAGGCCTCGCGCCGGTGAAGATGATGCTCGGCTTCTACATCGGTGGCATGGGCGCCAAGGGCCAGAACTACCACACCAAGTTGATGGAGCGGTTCGGCTTCGAGGAAGAGGCGCACAAGATCCAGGAGGCGTTCTTCGCGGGCCGGCGCGACGAGGCGATCGCCATGGTGCCCGACGAGTTCGCCGACGCCATCTCGCTCGTCGGGCCGCCCGAGCGGATCCGCGAGCGCGTCGCGGCGTGGGACGACAGCCCCGTGTCGACGCTCCTCGTGTACTCGCCGGGCAGCACCGAGCAGCTCGCCCGCATCACCGACATCGTCCTCGGGTAGCCGCCGGCCACCACGAGCACGACTCGCGGGCGCGTCGGGCGGGTAGATCCGCGACACTGTCGGGTGCGACGCCGGGGGGCGGGGGGGGAAGGCCACGTTGGGACAACGGGAATCGGGGGGGTCCGTGCATTTGGGGCCGGCGCCGGCGACCGTGCCGGTCGTCGGTGACGGCGCGCCCCGGGGCACCTACCGCTCGCTCCCTCACGTCTCGTCGCTCGATGGGCTGCGCGGCCTGGCCGTGGCGGGCGTGCTGGCCTTTCACGGCGGCGTGGCGTTCACCGGGGGCTTCCTCGGGGTCTCGGTCTTCTTCACGCTCAGCGGGTTCCTCATCACGAGCCTGTTGCTGAGCGAGCAGGCCGGCCGGCGCGCCGGCAGCCAACATCTCGATGTGCGGGCGTTCTGGGGGCGGCGGGTCCGGCGGCTGCTGCCCGCCGCGCTCGTCGCCATCGCCCTCAGCTCCCTGCTCGTGTGGCGCACCGCCGGGCCCGCCCAGCTGCAGGCGTTCCGCACCGACGGCCTCGCGGCGTTGCTCTACGGCGCCAACTGGCACTTCATCGCCGCCGGCGAGTCCTACGCGTCGCTGTTCTCGGCACCGTCGCCGGTGCTGCAGTTCTGGAGCCTGGCGATCGAGGAGCAGTTCTACCTGCTGTTCCCGTTGTTGGCCTACGGCATCTTGCGCGTGGCCCACGGGTCCCGCCGGATCCTCGCGGCGGTCCTCGCCGCGCTGTTCGTCGCGTCGGCCGCGTTGCCCCACGTGTTCGCCTGGTCGAACGACCGCGTCTACTTCGGCACCGACACTCGCGCCGCGGAGTTGCTCGCCGGGGCGCTCCTCGCGGTCGGGCTGTCGTTGCGAGGCACCGAGATCGACCGAGTCGACGCGGCCTGGAGCACGGCGACGCGCCGGCTCGTCGCCGTCACCGGGCCCGTGGCGTTCGCCGCGATGCTGTTCGCCTGGGCCGCCACCTCGCAGGCCAGCACCTGGGTGTACGCGGGTGGGCTCCCGCTCTACGCGGGCCTCAGCGCGCTCGTCATCCTCGCCGCGCTGGCCCCCGGCAACCCGGTGCGCTGGTGCCTCTCGTGGCGCCCCCTCCGCGAGCTCGGGCGCATCTCCTACGGCTTGTACCTCTACCACTGGCCCGTGTTCCTGGCGCTCGCCCCGACGCGGACCGGGTGGGAGCCCCTCCCCCGGTTCGTCGTCGGCACCGCGCTCACGATCGGCCTCGCGGTCGCGTCCTTCGTGTTCATCGAGCAGCCGATCCGCGCTCGTCGGCCGTGGCGCTCGCTGGACCCGGCTGACCCGTTCGCCCGGCTGCGGCGCCCACCGTCGCGCGTTCCTCGCCTCGCGCCCGCGAGCATCGCCCTCGGCGTGGCCCTGGTGCTCGTGGTGACGATCACGCCGCCACCGGCGCCGGCGGAGATCTCCCTCGACGTCGCCGCCGGCACGCTGGTGAGCGACGTCGACCGGGTCTCGTTCGCGGCACCGGACACCGCCGTCCCCACCCCGGGCACCACGCCCGGAACCGCTCCGGACCCGGAACCGGCGGAGACCACCGGGACCACCCGGACCAGCGCGACCAGCGCGACCAGCGCGACCAGCGCGACCAGCGCGACCAGCGCGACCAGCGGCACGATCCCGCCGGCAGCTCCGGCCGGCGGGCCACCCAGCCCGGCCATCCGCCGCCCCACCCGCCCGCTGCGCGTCCTGGTCGTCGGCGACTCGACCACCGCGTTCCTCGATCCGGCGCTCGACCGATGGGGAACGGACCACCAGGTGTGGGGCGCCGCCAACTACGCCCGCATCGGCTGTGGCATCGGCCGGGGCGGCGAGCGCGTGAACCACGACAGGGTCGAGCCCGTGCCCGACGCCTGCCAGCACTGGGCGACCGAGTGGCCCGACGTGCTGGCCAAGCTCCGGCCCGACATCGTCGTGATCGCGTCGAGCTTCTGGGATGCCACCGACCGCCGCCTCCCCGGCGACAGCGCGTGGCGCGCCCCGGGCGACCCGACCTACGACCGCTACCTGCGCGGCGAGCTCGGTGCCGCGGTCGACGTGGCTTCGTCGACCGGCGCGATGGTGGCCTGGATCGACAACGCGCCGATCCACCTCGGCTACAACGAGCTGCCGGCCCGCGATTACGCGGTCAACGAACCGGCCCGTATGACGCACACGAACGAAGCCCTCGCCTCGGTCGCCTCGACCCGACCCAGGATGCGGGTCATCCCGTACACGACCTTCGTCAACGCGCTGCCCGACGGGCCGTTCGCGTACCGGCCCGATGGGCTGCACGTCGACGCGCCTGGCGGCCAGCGGACCGCGGCGTGGATGGGTCCCGCGATCCTCGACGCCTACTGGTCGGTCGAGGCCGCGGACTCGAACCGCGCCGCCGCGGGCTCACCGACGCACTGACACCGCACGGCGCGTCAGCGGCCCTGGAAGTTCAGCGGCCTTGGAAGTTCAGCGGCCTTGGAAGTTCAGCGGCCCTGGAAGTTCGGGGCGCGCTTCTCGAGGAACGCCCGCGGGCCTTCCTTGGCATCCTCGCTGGCCATGACGACCATGCCGATCTCCATCTCCTTGGCGAACGCCTCGCCCTCGGGCAACCCGTCGGCGGCGAGCACCGCGGCCTTGATGCCCTGCACCGCGAGCGGACCGTTCGCCGCGATCTTGTCGGCGATCTTGCGAGCTTCGGCCAGCGCGTGACCGTCCTTGACGACGTGGCCGATCAGCCCGAGCTTCTTCGCCTTCTTCGCCGAGATCGGCTCCCCGACGAGCAGGATCTCCATCGCGTCGGTCCACGCGATCTGCCGAGGCAGGCGGATCGTCGATGCCGACATCGGGAACAGGCCGCGCACGACCTCGGAGATGGCGATGGTGGCGCCCTTGCCCGCGACCCGGATGTCGGTGGCCTGGAGGATCTCCGTGCCGCCCGCGTAGCAATACCCCTCGACCGCGGCGATCAACGGCTTCTTGGTGCGGTACTCCTTCAAGAAGCCCTTGAAGATCAGTCCGAAGTCGTCCTTGATCCGCTCCTCGAACTCGTTCTCCGTCGGCTTGCCCGACAGCAGCGCCCCGACGAGGCGGTCGAGGTCGGCGCCCGCGGAGAAGTGCCCACCCGCGCCGGTCAGGATCGCGACGCGCACCTCGGGATCGCTGTCGATCATGTCCCAGGCGTCGCAGAGGCGGACCAGCACCTCGGCGTTGAACGCGTTGCGCTTCTCGGGCCGGTTCAGCGTCAGCGTGACGACGTGGCCGTCTTGCTCGACGAGCAGCGCGGGTTCACTCATGGTCGGGTCCTTTCGGGGATCGTGGGGTGATCGGTCAGATCGTGCCGGCGTCGGTGACGGCGGCTTCGGCGTTGTTGATGATTTCGGGCAGGCGCGGGATGAGCGGCATCAGCGCCGCGATGAGCCCTGCGCCCCCCTCGGGGTCGACCCGGTCCACGAGCTCGCCCAGGGCGAAGACCGTGCGCAGCATGAGGGTGACCTCGACGGGTGGCTGCAGCTTGTGGGTCAACATGATGCCGACGGTCGCGTTGAGCGCATCGAGCAGGCCGGACTCGCCGCCGAAGAGGATCTTGCCCGGATCCAGCAGCGCGGAGGACCGCAGGTCCTCGAGCAGCGCGGTGGTGTCGACGTCGGGTGACAGCGCCCCGGCGATGCGCATCCCGTCGATCATGCCCTCGTGCTCCCCGGTGAACACCGCCTTGAGCACGCGCACACCCGCGAGGCGCAGCTCGGGCGTGAAGCGCCCCAGCGTCCCGACGCCGACGATGGCCAATCGGCCGTCGGGCAGCACGAGCAGGTTCTGCGGCGCAGGGTCGGCCCAGAACAAGCCGTGCACGAGCGCGGACTCGAGGGTGATCGCGGTGAGCGCTCGCAGCGCCCGGGCCGCATCCGGCACGGGGCCGTGGAAGTGGGTGAGCGGGGTGCCGTCGAGGTGATCGATGACCAGCGCCCGCTCGTCGATGCAACCGGGGCGGGGGTGGGCGATGACCAGACCCTCGAGCGCGGCGTCCTCGAGCACGAGCGCCAGCTCGACCAGGTTCAACGCCTCGTACCGCAGGTCGGTGGACTCGAGGTTCTGGCGCATGACCAGTTGCACGAACCCGATCGGGCCCATCGACCCGGCGTTGGGGACGATGCGGGCCAGCGCGCCGGCGGCGCCGGCGGCCAAGCGCGAATCCGTGTCGAGGTCACGGGCGATGCGGGGGCGCCGGATGCGGGCCGAGACCCGTTCGCCGGCCATCTCGGCGAGGTGCAGCTGACTCACCGGGGTCCCGGTGAACGGCAGGTCGTCGATCAGGCGGACGCGGGGCCCGAAGGCCTGATCGAGGATCGTTTGCACCGTGTCGGGCTCGACGGGCAACGGCTGGATGTCTCGCGACGCGAGCTCGCGGCGCAGCGCGTCCGGGAAGAGCGCACCGCCCCCTTCGATCAGCCGGGCCAGCTCGGCCGACGCCGGCCCGCTCAGCGCGAGCTGGTCCACGAACGCCTCGATCGCCGAATCCTGCATCCATCCCTGCGGATCGCGCAACGGGCGTCGAGAGGCGACCGCGCCGGGCAACGAGGTCGTGAGGCGGATCGCCCGGGAGAGGCCCGCCGCCGCCGCGTGCCGGACCACCCGCACGGGGTCGACCGGGCCCGGTTGCGCGAGCGCGACCGCCTGCGTGGCCAGATCGACCTGCGCCGCGCCGACCTCGGCGACCAGCTCGGTGACGGCGTCGGCCAGGCGGGGTTGCTCGGCGACCCACGCCGAGCTCGCCACCCGGCCCACGAGCGACGTCCGCCGCTCCAGCCCTCTGTCGAATCCGCTCATGCCGCCGCTGCTCGTGCCACGGCTACGCAGCGTAGGCGCGCCCGCCCACCCCGGCGGGGTCCGCGCCGGGGTCAGCGATCGGGCGCGGCCTGCCAGGTGATGCCGCCGTCGACCGAGATGACCGTCGTGGCGACACCGCCCACGGCGACGACCGACGGGGGCGACCCGCCGTTGGTGGCCACCGCGAAGAGCTCGTCGGTGGTCCCCGAGGGCACGATGCTCCACGTCTTGGTGTCGGGGGAGCGCATCACGAGCCCGCCCCCGCCGACCGCGACCCACGTCGCGTCGGTCTTGGTGAGGCCCCGCACGGTCTGGGGGACCGTCGGTCGCCGCTGCCAGGTGGTCAGGTCGGCCGAGACGAACAACGTGCCGCCCACGCCGGCGGTCACGTACTGGGCGGCATCCGCGGTCACCGCTCGCAGCGTCGTCGCCGACGGCGGGTTCGCCACCGTGGTCCAGCTCACCCCGTCGTCCGAGCGCACCATCTTGCCGTCCACCCCGACGGCCAGGAAGCCGAGCGGTCCGAGCGCCACCGAGAAGAACGTGGTCTGGGTCGGCACGGTCGCCGGCTTCCAGGTCGTGCCCTGGTCGCTCGAGGTCAGGATCACGCCGCTGGCGCCGACGACGACGATGCGCCCGTCGGTGCCCCGGGCTGCGCTCCACAACTCGGCGCTGGTGCCGCTCGAGCGCGGGGTGAAGGTCTTGCCGTCGAGCGACGTCAGGATCGTGCCGCCCGCGCCCGTCACGACCCACATGGCACCGAGTTTGGCGATGCTGTGCAGCTCGCGGTGCCCTTGGGCCTGGGTGACGGTGACCCAGCCGCCGTCCGGATCCCGCCGAGCGATCACGCCGGCCACCCCGACGGCCAGCGTCAGGTCGGCGCTGGCCCCGACGCCGTCGAGCGCCACGCTGGTGGCCGACGGGCCTGTCCACGCCTTCAGATCGGATGAGGTCACGACCGTGCCGCCGGCCCCGACGACGACCCAGGTCTTGGCCGCCGCGCTGTACGCGGGGCGCCACAGCTCGATGCCCTGGTCGGCGGTCGGGTGCGGGGCCCAGCTGATCGCGTCGGTCGAGGACAAGATCGTGTTGTCCGAACCTGACGCGACGAACGCCCCGTCGCCGAAGCTCACGCCCCGCAACGCCTGGGTGGTCCCCGCGTCGCGCTTGGTCCAGTTGGTGCCGTCGGGCGACGCGAGCACCGCCCCGGAGCCACCAGTCGCGACGAACTGGCCCTTGCCGAACGTGATGTCCCAGAGCCACAGACCATCGGCGGGTCGTTCCGTCTTCCAGGTGACCGCGTCCTTGGACGCGATGATCGACCCGTCGTCGGCCACGGCCACGAACCGGCCCTCGCCGTACGCGATCGCGAAGAGGTCGCCGGAGGTCCCCGACACCTGCGGCGTCCACGTGAGCAGGTCGCCCGACGTGAGCACCACCCCGCCGGCCCCGACCGCGACCCACTGGTTCCCGCCGAAGGTCACGCCGATGAGCTGCTGGGTGACGCCGCTCGTGCGGGCCACCGGAGCGGGAGCCGCCTTGCTCCACGAGACGATGCTGCCCCCGCCCCCGACGGCGACGTCGGTGTCCTCGGTGGCGCCGAGCCCGCGCAACGTCTGGGTGACCGGGGACGGCTGGCGGGTCCAGGTCTGCCCGTCGGCCGAGGTCGCGATCAGGCCGCTGTTGCCGACGGCGGCGAAGCCGCCGGCGCTGGCGGCGACATCCCAGAGCAGGTCGCGGCCGAGCGGGCGCGGCGGCGGAACCGAGCCGGGCGGAGCGGTGTCGCTGGTCCCCGACGGCGACGAGGACGACGAGCAGGCGGCGGCGAGGACGGCGAGGACCGCGACGAGCACCAGGGACAGGGCCCTCGATCGAGGGGAGGGAGGTGACCAGAGCACCGGATCACCGTACCGGGGCACCCCCGTGCGGTGCGGTACCCCCGCGACTCTGAGATCAGGGTCGGGGCACTACGCTGGCCGCCGGTCGGCCGGAGGCGTAGCAGGAAAGGTGCGGTGTGCGACGGGGTCGTAACCACGTTGACGGACAGGTCTCCTGGCTCTTGCGCCTCCTCGCGTCGGGACCCGCCCGCCTGCTGTTCGGCGTGCTCGTCGTCGCCGCGGTGACCGTCTCGCTCGCCCGGCACCTGACGGTCGAGACCGCCCTCGTGCCCCCACCCGTGGACGATCAGGTCGCGGCCGCGCCCCTCCCCGAGACCGGCGACCGGTTGATGGTCGTGCTCGAGAGCGATCACCTGACGCCCGAGCTCATCTCGGCCATCGAGCGCATCACCGCCCGCACGACGAACATCGCCGGCGTCATCGAGGTGCACAGCGTGACGAACACGCTCGTGCTCACCAAGCTCACGGCGATCACGCCCACTGCGACACCGGCCTTCGGCACGCAGTCCCGGCTGCCGGTGGAGCGCACGCTGACCGAGCGGACGTTGCTCGCCGCGTCGTCCCGGCTCGGCAGCGCGGACCTCATCTCGCTCGACGGCAAGACCATGTCGATCATCGCCGTGCTCGCCCCGGACCTGACCACCGAGGCACGCGGGGCGACGGCGACCGAGTTCAAGCAGATCGTCGACACCGAGATCGCCGCCGCGGGGCTCCCCGCCACCGTCCACCTCGCCGGCGGGGCCGTCACGACCATGGCGGTGGCCGACGGCATGCGCACCGACCTGACCACCCTCGTCGCGCTGGCCGTCGTGCTCCCGGCGTTGCTCGCCCTGCTCGTGCTGCGCCGCCGCGTGCCGGTGGTGGCGCTGCTCGCGGGTTCCGGCGCCGCGCTGCTGCTCGCCGCCGTCGTCGTCGCCAACACCAGCGGGGTGAACTCCAACCCCGTGGCGGTGGACCACCCCGTCGCGATCGGCAACCAGATCGCGGACGACCACCTGCGCGGCACGGTCCCCATCGAGCTCGAGTTCGCCGGCTCCACCGGGGACTTCCGCAAGCCCGAGGTGCTCGCCCGCGTCGACGCCCTCGCCAACTGGCTGCGTGACGAGTACGGCGTCAACGCCACGGGTCTCTCGTCCACGATCCGCGACGAGGCCGGCATCATCACCGGGGTCGACTCGGTGCCCCCGAACCCCAGTGACATCGACGCGCTCATCGCGACCACGCACGACTTCGACAACGGTGAGCTGCTGCACCGCTTGGTGAACGACGACTTCAGCCGGACGCGCCTGATCGGCTACCGACCCGACCGCGGGTCGGGATCGGTCGAGGCCATCGCCCGCCGCTTCGACCAGATCTCGGTCGTGCTGCTCCAGAACACCGACGTCGCGGCCCGGCTGGTCGCCCGCGAGCCGGCCATCGAGCAGACGCCGACGACGATGGCGGACATCCTCGGCCTGGTCGGCGCGATCACGCTGGTGCTGGCCGGCCTGCTCGGCCTGCTCGGGGCCTGGGCCCGCCATCGGGTCGCGGTCATCGAGGGCTACGCGGCGCCGATCGACGCGGTCGACGACAGCGACGCCGCCTCGTTGTTCTCCCGCGCGCGCCACGCCCTGCACGAGATCGAGCAGCAGGTCCGCGAGTACGACGAGTACGACCACCGTCCCGGCGCGGGCGAGGAGGAGCTCGACTTCGACGACGACGGCAGCGGGCTCGATGACCTCGACCCCCCCGACACCGGCCCCCGAGACCGCTTCGACCCTGCCCACAGCGGTGGCCCCAGCGCGGGTCCCCCCAGCGGCGCCGGCACCTGACCGCCTGCCCCCTCAGCCGGCCGAGGCCTCGGCCTCGGCCTCGGTGGTGGTGCGACGCGCCAGGTCGAGCAGCGTCGTGACGCTCTTCCA
Organism: Acidimicrobiales bacterium; assembly: GCA_038324235.1. GTDB lineage: Bacteria > Actinomycetota > Acidimicrobiia > Acidimicrobiales > Acidimicrobilacustridaceae > JBBQHT01. The sequence goes on along the minus strand of JBBQHT010000098.1, from coordinate 148 downwards.
GTTGCGCGCGGTGATGGGTCCGGTCGAGGTCTGGCCGAGCAGCGCCGCGGTGAGCTTGGCGCGGCCCTGACCGTTGGGCAGGTGCAGGTACAGGTCGCGGCCGAGCAGGGTGAACGCCTCCGGAGCGAAGGCCGCCGCCTCGATCGAC
>JBBQHT010000097.1:0-16395 GCA_038324235.1 Acidimicrobiales bacterium | reverse complement strand
AGCGGAACGAGTACGTCCCCTGGTTGTCGAGCGTGCACACACGGACATGCACATCGCCCGTCGTGAGCTCCACATCTCCACAATCGAAACAACTCGCACGAATGGTCGCCATTGCACCCTCTCCTGTCCCAGCCCAGTCTCGCTCTTGGTTTCGGCAGCGCTCTCGCGGGCCTTGAGAGCACGGCCGTAGGCCATTCGGACCATTTCGGCCCGCGGTGCGGCCAACCACCACGCAGGGTCGACCCCGAACGGGTCGCCCACCACCACAGGTGACCCCGACGGGGGCCCGACCGCTCGGTCCTGAGGGCTGGCCCGGACGCGCAGCATCCGTCAGGATGGCCCCGATGCCTCCCCGACTCCCCTCCCGGCGCGTTCCCCCGATCGGCTTCGCCCACCGGGGCGCACGGGCGCACGCCCCCGAGAACACCCTCGAGGCCTTCGCCCTCGCCCGCCGGTTGGGGGCCACCGGCCTCGAGAGCGACGTGTGGCTCACGGCGGACGGTCAGGCCGTGCTCGATCACGACGGCTTCGTGGGCGGCCGGCTCCGCCGTCGCCCGATCGGCGAGGTGCTCGCGTCCGACCTACCCGGGCACATCCCGACCCTGTCGGCCCTCTACGAGCAGTGCGGCAGGGACTACGAGCTGTCGCTCGACATAAAGGACCCGACCGCGATCGCCGAGGTCATCGCCGTCGCGCGGGACGCCGGTGCCGAAGACCGCTTGTGGGTCTGCCACCCCGACTGGGAGCTGCTCGCCACCTGGCGGTACCTGTCCGCCGGGGTGCACCTCGTGGACTCGACCCGGCTCAGTCGGATCAAGGAGGGGGCCGAGCGGCGTGCGGCCAACCTGGCGGCGGCCGGCATCGACGCCGTGAACCTGCACCACAACGACTGGACCGGCGGTCTGATCGCGCTGTTCCACCGCTTCGAGCTCGACGCGCTCGGCTGGGATGCCCAGTTCGAGCGCACGCTCGGCGCCCTGCTCGATGCCGGCATCGACGGTGTCTTCAGCGATCACACCGACCTGATGATGACCGCCATCGAGCGATTCGCCTCACCCGGTTCCTGATCCCGGCGTGCGCCCTCGACGGCGTCAGAGCCCACCGAAGCGGCTGAAGGGCCACACCGTGACGAACGCCCGGCCGACGATCTTGTCCTGGGGGATGGGGCCCAGGTACCGGCTGTCCTTGGAGTTGGTGCGGTTGTCGCCCATCACCCACACGGTGTCCGCCGGGATCTTGCAGGGGTCATCGACCGTGCACTTGTAGGGGTACGACGCCAAGCCGGGACCTTGCTGGGTGATCGTGCCGGCCGGCAGGTAGGGCTCGTCGAGCTGCTTGCCGTCGATGTACACCTTGTTCTGGTCGAACACGACGGTCTCCCCGGGCAGGGCGATCACCCGCTTGATGAGATCCTTGATGTTGTCGTTGACGTCGCCATCGGGCTTCTCGAACACCACGATGTCGCCCCGGTTGATGTCGTGGAGGTGGTAGCTGAGCTTGTTGACGAGCACTCGGTCGTTGATCTCGAGCGTGGGCTTCATCGACTCGGAGGGGATGTAGAACGCCTGCATCGCGAACGTCTTGATGACCAGTGCCACCGCGATCGCGCCGGCGATGACCACGACCCACTCGACGATGGACCGCGTGCTGCTCGGTTGCTTCCTCGCCGGTGGGGGCCCGACCGGCCCTCCCGGATCGCTACCGGTGCCCGAGGCAGACTGATCCGGGAAGATGTCGCTCGACGAGATGGCCATGGTGTTCGTGTGTTCCTTCCAGCGACGCAACGCCGAGTCGTCCGACGTGGAGGGTATCGCAACCCATTGGCCGGACCGACCGCGGGCTGACAGGAAATCGGCTCAGTCTGCGCGGTAGCGAGCCAGCACGCGATCGGCTGCCGCGCTGGCGCTGTCGGCCAGGTCGTCGTCGGCGCGGACCACCCGGGCCTCGGGTCCCAGGCGCAGCAGCAGCCGCTCGAGCCACGGCCGAGCGGTGACCGCCAGGGTGACCCGCACGGTGCCGTCCGGACGGTCCTCGAGGTGTTCGATCGGGTATTGCTCGACGACCCAGCGGGCGGCGGGATCCAGATCCAGGACGACGCGCGGGTCGTCGCTCGACGGGCGGAACACCGCCATCGAGGGCGGCTCGCGGGGCGGGACGAACGTGGTGTCGAGCACGGTTGCGGCACTGATGCGATCGACGCGGAAGATGCGTTCGCCGCCCGAGAGGTGGCAGTGCGCGAGGAGGTACCACTGGCCCTGGTCCGCATGGAGGCGATACGGATCCACCCGGCGGGTCGTGTGCTCGTCGCGACCGAAGGCGTAGTACTCGATCTGGACCTGGCGCTCCGCGCTGATGGCCTCCTGCAGGAGCGCCATGGTCGCGCCGGCGGCGTCGCCCAGCCGGACGTCGATCGCCTCGACCGTGTCGACGCCGAGCGTGGAGGCGACCTTGTCGATCCCTCGCGCCAGCGGACCCTGGGGGTCCGCGCCCTGCACGGCGAGCAGGCTCTGGCCGGCCGCCACCAGCGCCAGGCCCTGCTCCGGGGTGAGTCGCAGCGGTCGGTCGAACCACTGGGGCAGGCGGATCCACACCTTGGCGTCCTCGACCACCACGTCGACCTGGGTGTCGGGCGTGTAGGGCGCCACGCCGACGTAGGACAGCGTCGTGAGATCGTTCACGAGGGTCTTCTCGTCGATGTGGAAGCGCTCGCACAGGCGGGCGATCTCCACGCCGTCGGGCTGGGCCGACACCCACGGCACGATCGACAACATGCGCTGCACCCGGTCGTTCGACGTCATGCGACTCACGGGGCGACGCCTTCGAGCCACTCGATCATCTGCTGACGGAGCTCGGGCGGCGACAGGATCTCGGCGTGTTCCAGGAACGTCAGCGCGAACGACCGGAACGCGGGCCAGTTGTTGACCAGCACCGAGGCGACGATCGCGCCGTCGTCGCGCGTTTCCACCACGGCGTCCGCGCCGAGGTGCTGGCGGACCCAGGGCGCCTGGTCGCGGTCGACGAGCAGGTAGGCCGTGACCGCGTCGCCCTCGCCGAACTGCCACGGCTGCGCCGGCCCGCCCGGTACGTGGGTGGACGGGCGATCGAAGGACGTCGTGGCCGTGGCGGTCGCCTCACCGTCGATGCGATCGACCCGGTAGTTGCGCTCCTCGCCCCGGTCGTGGTCGAACCCGGTGAGGTACCACCGGCCCCGCTGGAAGTCGAGGCGGTACGGATCCACGGTGCGGTCGGTGTCCCGGTAGCCGAAGGTGACCGTCCGGCGCTCGGTCACCGCGCGGAACAGCGGCCCGAGGTTGGGATCACCGGGCAGCGCGACCGTGGCGGTCGCCCCCGCGCTCGCCGTCGCGTCCGCTGCGGTGTCGTCGTCGACCAGCCCGCCGAGCTTCCAGAGGCCCTCGATGCCGTGGGCGGAGTCGAGCTTGACCGCGCCGGCCGCGAGGTGCAGCGCCGCGAGCTCGTCGGGGGCGAAACCCGGATCGCGGAGGTAGTAGTCCTCCTTGCGGATCCGGTAGCCCTCGGTGGGAGGGTCGGCGAAGGTCACGTCCTCCATCACCAGCGGGATGCCCATCTCGCGGAGGCTCTCCTTGTCGCGCTCGAACGCGCGCTTGAACGAGGCGTCCGCTTCGGGATAGCCGGGGACGCGGTCGCGCAGCTCGGCGGACGTGAGCGGTCGAGGCGTCTCGAGCAGGGTCATCGTCAGGTTCAGCAACCGCTCGAGCTTGTCCACGAGGCCGTGATGCTACCGGGGTCGTCGCACGGCGCGATCAGAGCGGCGCGATCAGAGCGACGCGATCAACTTCTCGACCCGCTCGTCCCGGGACTTGAACGGGTCCTTGCACAGCACCGTGCGCTGGGCCTGGTCGTTGAGCTTCAGGTGCACCCAGTCGACCGTGTAGTCGCGCTTGCGTTCCTTGGCCTTGCGGATGAACTCGCCGCGCAGGCGCGCCCGGGTGGTCTGCGGAGGTGTCTCGATGGCCTCGTCGATGTCCTCGTCCTTGCAGATGCGCTCGACCAGGCCGCGGTCCTGCATCTTGTAGAAGAGGCCGCGGTCGCGGTTCACGTCGTGGTACTGCAGGTCGATCAACGAGACCTTCGGGTGGTTGAGCGCCAGACCGTGCTTCTCGCGGTAGGCCTCGATCAACTTGTACTTGATGACCCAGTCGACCTCGCGGTCGAGGCCGAGCGGGTCCTTCTCGATCTGGGTGAGGCAGTGCTCCCACATGGTGAGGGCCTGGGTCTCGAGGGGGGTGAGGTCGCGCTTCTCGGCGTAGCGCAACGCCCGGTTGAGGTACTCGCTCTGGATCTCGAGCGCGCTCGCCTCGCGGCCGTTGGCCAGGCGTACGCGGCGCTTGCAGGTCATGTCGTGGCTGATCTCGCGAATGGCCCGGATCGGGTTCTCGAGGGTCATGTCGCGCAGCACGACGTTGGGTTCCTCGAGCATGCGCAGCAGGATCGACGCCGCGCCGACCTTGAGGAACGTGGCGTACTCGGACATGTTCGAGTCGCCGACGATGACATGCAGGCGGCGGTATCGCTCGGCGTCGGCGTGGGGCTCATCGCGGGTGTTGATGATCGGGCGGCTTCGGGTGGTGGCCGACGACACGCCCTCCCAGATGTGCTCGGCGCGTTGGCTCGTGCAGTACATCGCGCCCCGCGCGGTCTGCAGCACCTTGCCGGCGCCGGCGTAGATCTGCCGGCTGACGAGGAACGGGATCAGCACCTCGGCGTAGTGGCTGAAGTCGTCCCGCCGGCTGGTGAGGTAGTTCTCGTGGCAGCCGTAGCTGTTGCCCGCCGAGTCCGTGTTGTTCTTGAAGAGGTAGATGACCCCGCGGATCCCCTCCTCCTGCAGGCGCTGCTCGGCGGCTGCCAGGAGCTGCTCGAGGATCCGCTCCCCCGCCTTGTCGTGCACGACGAGGTCGTAGATCGAATCGCACTCGGGGGTCGCGTACTCCGGGTGGGAGCCGACGTCGAGGTACAGGCGGGCGCCGTTCGCGAGGAAGACGTTGCTGGAGCGGCCCCAGGACACGACGCGCCGGAACAGGTACCGGGCCACCTCGTCGGGACTGAGGCGGCGTTGGCCGCGCAACGTGCACGTGACCCCGTATTCGTTCTCGAGCCCGAAGATGCGCCGCTCCATCGCGTGCACGCTACCGGTGTTGGCCTCCAACGCACGTGCATGCCTCGCGGAGGAGCCCGACCTCACGCGCCGTCGGGTCCTGGTGCGCCCGAGACCCGGCACTACGATGGCGAACGTGGAGACCTCGCTCGTGCTGCTGGCGTCCGGTCTGTCGGACTTCGAGGCGAAGGTGCTCACCGCCCGCCTCGGCGCCGAGGGCATCGTCTGGCAGGTGCGCGGCATCGTCGACAGCGTCTACCCGCTGGGTGACATCGCGGTCCTGGTGCGCGAAGACGAGTTGGCCGAGGCGATGTCGGTGCTGTCCCCGGCCGGCGATGCCTCGTGGGGTCACGACGAGGGGTGGGCGGCGGACGGGCGGGACCCCGGCCCGGCGGCCGACCGCTACCGCAGGCGCTGGTGGTTCACCGCGATGATGATCGGGGCGCTGACGACGTTGTTCGTGATGCGCCTGCTCGCGTTCGGCTGACGGTCAGCTCGCGGCGAGCAGGTCGGCGATCTCGGGCCGGTCGATCCGGCGGAACGCCCGGCGCACCGAGTTGCGCTCGAGCACGGCTGCCTCGAGGTCGTCCGCGGCGAGCTCGCGATCGGGTCCGGCCAGGGCCTGCACCGCGGCCTGGAGCGCGGCGGTCAACGACAGGCCCGGCTCCCACGACGCTTCGAGGCGCGTCGCGATGGCCTCGGCCTCGCCGCCGAGCACGCTGAAGTTGCTCTCGTCCATGACCGTGCCGTCGTAGAGGATGTGGTAGAGCTCGTCGTCGTCGGAGGTGGGGGCGACCTCGGTGACGAGGATCTCCACCTCCATCGGCTTCATCTCGTGCGTGAAGATCTGCCCGAGCATCTGCGCGTACGCGTTGGCCAGGCTGCGAGCATCGACGTCCTCGCGGCTGTACGAGAAGCCCTTCAGGTCAGCGTGGCGAACCCCGGCGATGCGGAGCTGGTCGAACTCTTTGTACTTGCCCACCCCCGCGAAGGCGATGCGGTCGTAGATCTCGCTGATCTTGCGCAGCGTGTTCGACGGGTTCTCCGCGCACACGAGGATGCCTTCGTCGTAGACGACCGCGGCCAGACTGCGGCCGCGGGCGATGCCCTTGCGCGCGTAGTCGGCCCGGTCCTTCATGACCTGTTCGGGGGCGACGTAGAACGGCATGCTCATGACGGATCACCCGCCGGGGCCTCGAGGTCCGACGACGTCTCGGGGCGCCGGGGCGGCTGCTCGGCCGCCCGGCCCTCGAGCACGTCGAGCAGCGCCCGGAACCGGGTCAGGATCTCATCGTCGGTCACGCGGGTGAACCCCTCGGCGGTGATCGTGGCGATCACGGGGAAGATGCCCCGGACCAGGTCGGGTCCACCGGTGGCGGAGTCTTCGTCGGCGGCTTGGAAGAGGGCGTTGACCGCGAGGTCAATGACGGCTTCGCGGCTCAGCCCCTCGCGGAAGCCCAGCTTGACGACCGTGGCGGCGTGCAGCGAACCCGAACCGGTGGAGGCGAAGTTGGATTCCTCGTACCGCCCGCCGGTGACGTCGTACTGGAAGAGGCGGCCCACGCCGCGGCGCAGGTCGAACCCGGCGAAGATCGGCACGACCGCCATGCCCTGCATCGCGGCGGGCAGGTTGCTGCGCACCATCCCGCTGAGCTGGTTGGCCTTGCCTTCGAGGCTGAGCGCCGAGCCCTCGACCTTCTCGTAGTGCTCGAGTTGGAGCTGGAAGAGCTTGACCATCTCCATCGCGGGTCCCGCGGCGCCGGCGATGGCGACGCCCGAATGCCGATCCGCCGGGAAGACCTTCTCGATCGCCCGGTGCGAGATGAAGTTGCCGGAGGTGGCGCGCCGGTCGCCGGCCATCAGCACCCCGTCGGTGTAGCGCACGGCGACGCACGTCGTGGCGTGGGTGATGTCGAGCGCCGCGGTCACCGACGATGTCGGGACGGCTGGCTCGAGGCCGATGCGGCGGATGAGCCCGGCGAAATCGGGGCCGGGGTCATCGTCGGGTTTGAAGAACGGGAGACTCACGGCTGGCAGGCTACCGGGTCACCGGCGGACCGGACGCGCACACTCCAGCGTCGCGGGGCGGACGCGGCGGTTGCTTACTGGCCGCCCTTTGGGACATAGGCCTTGACGAACTCCTCGGCGTTGGTCTCGAGGACGCCGTCGATCTCGTCCAACAGGTCGTCGAGCTCGGCTTTGAGCTTCTCGCCGGTCTCGGACGTGGCCGGGGCCTCGACGACCTCTTCGTCCTGCTTGGCCGGGGCCGACTTCTTGATCTGCTCACGTTCGGGCATCGGTGCAACCTACTGCGTTCGTGTACGCCGGCTTGACCCGGGGCACGGATGGTGGCGCCCCGCAACGAGCGCCTGTGCTGCGTGCTGTCACTCTACGGTTCATCGGCAGGTTCCGGGCGGAGCCTTATCGCGCCCGGTGTGAACGTCGCGTGTCGAACAGGGGTCAGGAGCCGAGCTGCGCGAGCAGTTCGGTGGCGGTGTCGACCGAGTCGAGCAGGGCGCCGACGTGGGCCCGGGTGCCACGCGCGGGTTCCATCATCGGGACGCGCCGCAGCGGATCCTGGCCCACGTCGAACACCAGCGAGTCCCAATTGGCCGCCACGATGTCGCCGGGCCAGCGCTGCAGGCACTTGCCCCGGAAGTACGCCCGGGTGTCCGGTGGCGGTTCGTAGGTGCCCGCTTCGACCTCGTCGTCGGTGGAGATGCGTTCGAGCCCGCACCGCGCGAACAAGGACTTCTCCGCCCGCATGTCGTGGTACTGCAGATCCATCGCCGCGAGCCGGGCATCGTCCCAGGCCAGATCGTGGCGCTCGCGATAGCCGTTGATGAGGCGGTACTTGGCGACCCAGTCGAGTTGATCGGCGAGCTGGAGCGGATCGGTCTCGAGTGCGGACAACACGGATTCCCACCGCAGCAGGACCTGCTCCCCCACCTCCTCGCCGACACACTCCAGGCCGAAGGACTCCGCGTACTTGCGGGCCCGGTCGAACAGCTCCCACTGCACCTCGAGCGCGGTGATCGAACCGCCTTCGGCCAGCTCGAGCGGCTGGCGCAGGCTCAGGTCGTAGCTGACCTGCCGGGTGGCCCACACCGGTGCCTGGAACACGAAGTCGCGGGGCAAGAAGTCGTCTTCGACCATCGCCAGCACGATCGAGGTGGTGCCCACCTTCAAGAAGGTCGAGATCTCGGCGAGGTTGGCGTCGCCGATGATCACGTGCAGCCGGCGGTACTTGGTGGCGTCGCAGTGCGGTTCGTCCCGCGTGTTGACGATGGGCCGCTTCAGCGTGGTCTCGAGCCCGACCTCCTCCTCGAAGAAGTCCGCGCGTTGCGTGATCTGGAACGGGACGTCGCTGCTCGACAGCCCCGCCGCCTCGGAGCCGACCTTGCCGGCCCCGGTGAAGATCTGCCGGGTGATGAAGTGCGCCATCGCGTGGGTGACGATGCGACCGAACGGCACCGTGCGATCCATGAGGTAGTTCTCGTGGCAGCCGTAGCTGTTGCCCTTGCGGTCCGAGTTGTTCTTGTAGACCACGATCTCCTGGCCCTCGGGCAGGAGTCGGCGCGCGGCTTGCATCGAGCGCTGCAGGATCAGCTCGGCGGACTTGTCGAACACGACGATCGAGCGGGCGTTGGTGCACTCGGGGGTCGACAGCTCCGGGTGGGCGTGGTCGACGTAGTACCGCGCGCCGTTGGTGAGCACGCAGTTGACCAGGTGGGTCTCGATCTCGGGGGCGTAGGCCCCCATGGGGTTCACCCCCCGAGCATCGTTGCCGGGTGACTCGTCCTCGAAGTCCCAGCCGACCTTGGGCGCGTTGCCCGCCCGTGAGCCCTGTCGGAGGAACTCGTTGACGTACGCGTTGATGAGCATCGACGACGCCGCGATCGGGTTCGGTTCGGCCGCGCCCTTGAGCACGATGCCGAACTCGGTCTCGATGCCACAGATCTTCTGGATGGCCACGGCGCGACCTTACCGGGTTCCGCCCCGATCGGGACCGTCACGGATCGAGCCCCGTGCGGGCCGCTCGACCCGCTCAATTGACGTGCCACGAGTTCACGAAGTGGTCCCAGTCCGCATCGGAACCAGCTTGCGACGTCACCACCAGCAGGTAGATCCGGGGGCCGGCGACGGCCATCATCCCGCGCACGTCGACGGGCTGGCCCAGGTCGGCCCGGCCGTTGAACACCACCGCCGGCAGGCCGGCGAAGGACGTGCTCGCCCGGCTGGTCTCGGTCATCTTCATGCCCGCGGTCGTGGAGTCGGCGAGTCCCTTGAGAGCAGCGGGCGGGTCCGGGTAGACCCCGCCGAACACCACGTCGAACGAGGCGAACGTGTACGACGCCCCGTCCTGGTCCCACACCACGCGGTGCTCGTTGGTGAGGGCGTCGCTCGGCGATCCGGTGGGCTGGTCCGTGGGCACGCCCGGGAAGTCGATCGAGGTCGAGCCGTCGGGCGTCGTGTAGGTCTGCCAGGGCGTGGTGATGCTCGTCGTGCTCGCGGCGTCGAGCCCTCCCGCCACCGGGTTGACCACGACGGCGTCGACGCTGGCCAACGGGTCGGTGGCGTTGCGCACGCGCACCACGAAGGTGGTGACCAGGATCCCGATCAGGACCACGAACACGATCGAGATCGCACCGACGATCTTCAAGAACGTGCCGAACGCGCCGCCCTGGCGCGATGGCGCGTCAGGTGGGTCGGCGGCACGCGGCTCGTGCCATCCGGGTGGCTTGAGGCCCTCGGGGTCGAAGCCGCACCCGTGGCACCAGTCCCAGCTGGGTTGGATCTCGCAGCCGCATTGCGGGCAGTGGATCATGGGCGGCTCCTTCCCGTGCCGTCCCCGCCGCGTTGGTCAGTTGATCCGCCAGGAGTTCAGGAACCGGTCGTAGTCGAGGGGTGGCTTCCCGGTGAGCGTCTCGGTGTTGAGCAGGTACACGCGGGTCCCCGCGATCACGGCGATGCCGTGGATCTGCACCGGTTGGCCCGCGACCGAGCCGGTGCCCGTGAACTCGAGCGAGGGCATGCCGACGAACGTCGACGGCGTGCGCACGAGGTCTGTCGAGGACAGGGCGGTCGCGACGTTGTCACCGATCTTGCTCAGCGCGGCGGCCGGATCCGGGATGGTCCGACCGAACGTGAGGTCGCTGTAGCTGAACTCGTACTGGCCGACTGCGGTCGGGTAGAGCATGTCGGGACCGAAGATGATGCCGTCGGTCGGTGGGTTCGGCGGCGTCCCCCTCGGGATTCCCGGGAACTCGACCGAGGTCGAGCTGTCGGGCGAGGTCCACCGCTGCCACGGGGCCTCGGTGGTCGCCGGGCTGCCGGCCACCGGGTCGTCGATGACACTGCCCACGCTCGAGAACTTGCTCGAGGCGTTCTTGCCGAGCAACGTGACGGCGCCGATCAGCACCACGATCAACAGCACGAACGCCGCGCCGATGCCGAGCACGACCTTGAGCACGGTCATGCCCACGTTCGACGGCTTCGGTGGCGGGTAGCCCGGCCCCCCCGGGCCGTAGCCGGGCGGCGCGTAGGGCGCGGCGCCGTATCCCGGCGGCATGAACCCGGCCTGGGTCGGGGCCGGTCCCCCCGGTCCCCCCGGTCCGCCGGGCGGACGGCCGGCGCCCGCCCGGGCGGGCGCCGCCGGGGCGACGGCGGCGCCCGCGGGGGCGAAGGCCGGACCGGGCGCCGCTGGTGGGGGGCTCGGGGCGGCGGTGGGACCGAAGGCCGGTCGCGCGGCACCCGGGGCCGTGCCCGCCGGCATCCACCCCTTCGGCTTGAGCCCTTCGGGATCGAAGCCGCACTCCTCGCACCAGTCCCAGGTCGATTGGATCTCGCAGCCACACTGCGGACACCGGATCATCCACGCACCCTTTCGTCACCGCACCAGGAGCAGGCATGTTCGCGCGCGCAACCGGCGTCGTGCACGCGGTCCGCGACGCGCGTCGAGTCAGAGGTACTGGCCGGTGGCGACCCGTTCGATCGCCCGGCCGCCTTCCGCGTCCTTGTCGTTCTTCTTCTTGATGAGCGTGCGCACGTAGACGATCCGCTCGCCTTTCTTGCCCGAGATCTTGGCCCAGTCGTCGGGGTTCGTGGTGTTGGGCAGGTCCTCGTGCTCCTTGAACTCCTGGTGGATCGACTCGATCAGATCCTGGGTGCGGATGCCCCTGCCGCTGCCGTCGATGACACGCTTGATGGCGAGCTTCTTGGCCCGCCGGACGATGTTCTCGATCATGGCTCCGGACGAGAAGTCCTTGAAGTACATGATCTCCTTGTCACCGTTTTGGTAGGTGACCTCGAGGAACTGGTTGAGCTCGTCGTCGCGGTACATCTCGGCGACGGTGTCTTCGATCATGGCGACGACCGCCTTGTGCGGATCGCCGCCGCCGAGCGAGGCGACCTCGCCCGCGTCGAGCGGCAGATCCGCGGTCAGGTAGCGGCCGAAGATCTGCGCCGCAGCCTCTTCGTTGGGGCGCTCGATCTTGATCTTCACGTCGAGGCGACCCGGTCGCAGGATGGCGGGATCGATGAGGTCCTCGCGGTTGGAGGCGCCGATGACGATGACGTTCTTGAGGGTCTCGACGCCGTCGATCTCGGTGAGCAGCTGCGGCACGATCGTGGATTCGATGTCGGAGCTGATGCCGGTGCCGCGGGTGCGGAACAACGAGTCCATCTCGTCGAAGAACACGATGACCGGCCAGCCCTCCTCGCTCTTCTCCCGAGCCCGCTGGAACACGAGGCGGATCTGGCGCTCGGTCTCGCCGACGTACTTGTTGAGCAGCTCGGGGCCCTTGATGTTGAGGAAGTAGCTGCGGGCGTGCTGATCGCCGCTGACCTCGGCCACCTTCTTGGCCAGCGAGTTGGCCACGGCCTTGGCGATGAGGGTCTTGCCACAACCCGGGGGCCCGTACAACAGGATGCCCTTGGGGGCCGGCAGCTGGTACTCGGCGAAGAGGTGCTGGTGGACGAAGGGCAGCTCCACCGCGTCGGTGATCATCTCGATCTGCTCGTCGAGCCCCCCGACGTCGCTGTAGGAGATGTCGGGCACCTCTTCGAGCACGAGCTCTTCGACCTCGGGTCGGGGCAGCTTCTCGAGCAACAGGCCCGAACGGGCGTCCATCAACATGGTGTCGCCCGCCCGCAACTTGACGTCGAGCAGGTGATCGGAGAGCTCGACGACGCGCTCCTCGTCGGCGCGGCCGACGATCATCGCGCGCTTGCGGTCTTCGAGGATCTCCTTGAGCGTCACGACCTCGCCGGCGACCTCCGGGCTGCGGCTCATCACGACGTTGAGCGACTCGTTGAGCACGACCTCGGAGCCGCGCTGGAGCTCGGTCTCGTCGAGATCGGGGTGGACCGACACCCGCATCTTGCGGCCCCCGGAGAACACATCGACCGTGCCGTCGTCGTTGCGGCCGAGGAGGGTCCCGTACGCGCTCGGTGGTTGGGTGAGCTTGTCGACCTCTTCGCGGAGGGCGGCGATGTGCTCGCGCGCCTCACGGAGGGTGTAGCTCAGCTTCTCGTTCTGCGAGACGGCCTGGGCGAGCTGGCCCTTGGTCTCGAGCAGTCGCTCCTCGAGGGTGCGGACGCGCTTGGGCGCGTCCTGCAACCGGCGACGCAACGAGGTGACCTCTTCCTCGAGCGTCGCAGCTTGCTCGCGAAGCTCGGCGAGGTCGGTCTCGTAGCCCTGCAGATGTCGTTCGTACTCGGCCTGGTCGATGGGAACCACCCCCTTCTGGCGCTGGTGCCGGGCACCCTATACCCGTGTCTCGCGGATGCGGCGGAGGTGGGCGGCACCGGTCACGAAACGTTCACGCCGCCGCGTCACGCCCGCCACACTGCCCTTGATTTGCCGGTGCTGCTGCCGATGGGGCAGGGTCCGCGGGCAGGGTTGCGGGTTCCGGTGCCAAGGGTGCGGCGGGGCGCGGAACCGGCCGGTGAGTTTCACTCGGATGTCCCGGTTTTATTACCGGCTCCGAGTACACTGCCACCGACATCGTGCGGCCCGCACGAACCGATCACCAACGGCTGCCCACCCACGAGAGGAACCACGAATGAAGGTCTGGATCGACCAAGATCTCTGCACCGGCGACGGACTCTGCGAAGAGATCGCCCCGGACGTGTTCACGCTCCTCGATGACGGCCTGGCCTACGTCAAGGACGGCGCCAAGGTGCTCAGCGATCCGGGCGGCGCCGAAGCGATCGCCCCTGTGCCCGCCGGCCAGGAAGAAGCGACGATCGAGTCCGCCGAGGAGTGCCCCGGCGAGTGCATCTTCATCGAGATCGAGTAGCGCGCTCGGGCCACGGTGGCCTCGGCGTCGAGACAACGAGCGTCGCGACCGCGGCCGCCGCCTCGCCTCCCGTTCGCCGCTACCGGTGCGCCGGTCAGATCTCGCCGGTGCACGGACCGGTGCTGACCGTGGCGCCTCGGGTGGCGTCGAGCATCGCCTGCACCTCCGATGTCGCAAGGGCGTAGGCCACCCCCGGCTTGTCGGGCGCGATCGCGAACGCCACACCCACGACCTGGCCCGCTGGATCGACGAGGGCCGAGCCCGAGTCGCCAGGACGCAGCGCGGCGCGCAGCTCGAGCACGTCGCGGGTCGTGACCCCCGTGCCGTAGATGTCCCGGCCGACGGCGGTGATCTGGCGGGCGACGGCGAAGGGCGCGATGCGCAGCGGTTCGCCCCCGGGGTGACCGAACACGCCGCCTGACGCGTCACGCGTCGAGTCGGCGATAACCAGCGGGTCCCGATCGAGGCCCGGGGCCGAGAGCAGGGCGAGGTCGCGACGGGGATCGAAGCCCACCACCTTGCCTCGCACCCGGGTGCCGTCGTCGCGGATCACGTCGGTCTCGCCCTCCCCCGCCACGACGTGCGCGTTGGTCACGACCAGATCGGGTGCCGCGACGAATCCGGTGCCGTCCTGGATGCGGCTGCACGCGATGCCCTCGATCTTCACTATCGATCGCGTGACGCGACCCGCGGTCTCGGTGGACAAGCCCGACGCCGCGGGCGGGGGCCCGAGGTCGGGGGTCGGGCGCAGCGCGTCGAACACCGACGGGAAGTTGTCCTCGCCCATGAGCGAGCGCAACGCCTGCATGCTGTCGGGTGCGGCGGGGAGGCGGTCGTCGAGGGTCTGGGCCACGGTGGATCCGTGGGCCTGCTGCGCAACCCACCCCGGCGTCGCGGCGAGCAACGGCAAGGTCAGCCAGAGCAACGCCAGGACGCCGACGACACCGGCGATCGCTCCCGCCAGCCCGTCCACGCGGGTCGTCCCGCGGCGCTCCGGGGCCAACCGACGGCCGATCGAGAAGCCGACGCCCTGCCCGAGCATCGCCCCGAAGAAGATGGTGCCCAGCGTGATGACCAGCAGCCAGGTCGAGCTCGTACCTCGCATCCGGTCGAGGATCGACGGCAGCAGTCGGACCGCCACGAACAAGCCGACCGCCAGGCCGATCCACGAGAGCACGCGGGTCACGAAGCCCAACCGGAAGCCGCCGATGGCCGCGACCAACACGAGCACGAGGACGGCCGCGTCGAGCAGGTTCACCCGTGGGCCCCCGACGTGGCGGCAGTCGGCGGGTACGAGGGGCGGGCCACGGCGTCCACCGTAACGGGGTGGCCAGCGCGGGTTGCGTCAGGAACCCAAGGCGCCGCGGGTGCCCCGCTGGTCACGCGCCGAGGAGCCGGGCGTGGGTGAGGAAGCCGGTGTGCGCGACCATGCGGTGGTCTGGGCGGACAGCTTGACCTTCCACGTGCCACGTGCGGTTGAGCACCTCAACGGTCTCGGCGAGCTTGAACCGGCTGTCCGCCAAGGCGTCGCGCAGTTGGCTCACCTGCGTGACGCTCGGGGTGTAGGCCACGATGATGCCGCCCGGGCGTAGCGCACCCTCGGCGTGCTTGACCACCTGCCAGGGCTCGGGGAGGTCGAGCACGACGCGGTCGAAGTCCTGGCCGTCGATGCCGTCATAGCAGTCCCGTTGCTCGACGTGGTACCGCTCGAGCGCATCGGCGCCGAGGAACGCCGCGACGTTCTCCTGGGCCCGCCCGGCGAAGTCTTCACGCAGCTCGTACCCGGTCACGTCGGCACCCGCGCGGAGCAGGGTCATCGACAGCGCCCCCGACCCGATGCCCGATTCGAGCACACGCGCGCCCGGGAAGATGTCCGCGAGCATGAGGATGGGCCCGAGGTCCTTGGGATAGATCACCTGCGCGCCGCGGGGCATCTTCAGCACGAAGTCCGCCAGGGTCGGCCGGAACACGTCGTAGCGGGACCCCTTGGTGCTGGTGGCGACCAGCCCGTCGTCGCGCCCGATGATGTCGTCGTGGTTGACGAACCCGGAATGGGAGTGGAACTCTCCGCCATCCTTGAGCGTGACGAGGTACCAGCGCTTCTTGCTGTCGATGAGCAGCACCTTGTCACCGGCGACGAATGGGCGGCTCACGCCGGGGCCTCCTTGGTGACGAGGGTCGGGCCCGCGTCCTCGATGGTCAGCGACGGCGTTCGTCGTGTCGTGCCGAACTCGACCCGCACGGCGCTGTCGTGGGCGGACGGCAACGTGCCTCCAGCGCGCTCGACGAGGCGGCAGAACGCGCACTGCTCGGTCGTCGTGGGCGCCCCGCAGGTCAGGCACGGGTGCAGGTCGGCCTGCTCCGCATGCGCCTCGGGGACGAAGTGCGCCGATGCCTTCGCCAGGAAGCCGAAGTAGAAGCCGTGCTTGGCGCCCGGCGAGGTCGCCTCGATGTCGTTGAGGGCCTGCTTGTACCCGAGATGCCGGTTGCCGGCGGCCATCGGGCACTCGTCGACGATGTAGTCGATGCCCTTCAGCACGCAGTAGGCGGCGGTCTCCCGCTCGGACAGCCGCACCAGCGGCTTGACCTTTCGCGGGAACCCGTCGCGCTCGGGCAGCACCGGCAGTTGCCGCCCGAGGTAGTCGGTCTGCCAGTGCAGCACGTTGCCGAACAGGACGGCCGCCTCGTCGTCGAGGTTGTGACCCGTCACCACGACGTCGTAGCCGCCGTCGACGGCGGCCCGGTCGAAGAGGTGGCGCTTCGACATCCCGCAGGCCGAGCACGGCGCGCGACGAGCGGCGCGGGCCCCGGTGGGGATGTCGTAGCCGTAGTCGTCGGGGAGGTCGACCTCGATCAGCTTCAGGCCCCGCTCGGCGGCGAAGGCCCGTGCGTACCGGCCGGACTCGTCGGAGTAGTCGCCGATGCCCAGGCCGAGGTACAACCCGTCGGCCTCATAGC